>NZ_JACDCW010000032.1 GCF_013817345.1 Methylibium sp. | reverse complement strand
TGCTCAAGATCGACGACCGTGGCGTGCAGGCGCTGCTCAAGGAAGTGCAGAGCGAATCGCTCGTCATCGCGCTCAAGGGCGCCACGCCCGAGCTGCGCGAGAAGATCTTCACCAACATGTCCACGCGTGCGGCTGAGACGCTGCGCGAAGACCTGGAATCGCGCGGTCCGGTGCGCGTGTCCGAGGTTGAGGCCGAGCAGAAGGAAATGCTCAAGATCGTTCGCCGTCTGGCCGACGAAGGCCAGGTGGTGCTGAGTGGCGGCGGTGATGACAAGTTCCTCTGACCACAAGCCGGCCGCAGGCGCCGAAGCGCGCGACCCTGCAAGGCAAACCCTCGGGCGCGACCCGGCCCCATCGCCCGGCGGGCGCGACCCCGCCGCGCGCACGCGGCGCTTCGACGAACCCAAGGGCGCCTCTTTCGCCGAGCGCGCCGCGGCCGATGCGGCCCTTCATGAGCGCTCGCCTTTCAGCGCCGGTTCGGCTGCATCGTTCGCGAGCGGCACTAGCGCCAGCGCCGCCACGGGTGCGGGTGCAGGCACGGGTGCAGGTGCGGGCACGGGTGCGGCTGCAGGTGCCGGCGCGGGCGCGGGCGCGGGCACGCGTACCGGTACGCGAACCGGCACCGGCACACCCGGCGCCGCTGCGACGGCCGGCGCCGGCGGCAGCTACGCCCGCTTCATCCCACGCGAAGAAGTCAAGAGCTTCGCGGCCTGGACACCCGACAGCTTCGGCGCCACGGCGCCCCGCGCCGACCCGGGCGCCGGCGAGTCGGCCCCCGCCTCACCGCCCACCCCGGCCGAACTGGCCGCGCAGTTGCAGGCCGCCCGTCAGTCGGGCTACCAGGACGGCTACCGCGACGGCCTTGTCGCACTGGAGGCGTTCAAGCAAAGCTATGCGCAGCAGATCACCGCGCAGATGGGCACGCTGGCGGGCACCTATCGCGCCCAGCTCGAGCAGCTCGAGCACGGCCTTGCCGGGCAGGTGGCCGAGGTGGCTCTGGCCTTGGCGCGGCAGGTGGTCAGAAGCGAACTGACGACCCGGCCCGAGTTCGTTGCCGCGGTGGCGCAGGAGGCGCTGGCCGCTGCCGTCGTGGCCGCGCAGCAGGTGAGGGTGCACTTGCATCCCGCTGACCATGCGCTGGTGCAAACCCATGCCGGCGAGGCCCTGGCCGCGCGCGGCGCCCGCCTCGTGCCCGACGCGGCGCTCGCGCGCGGTGGCTGCGTGGTCGAGACAGAGATGGGAATCATCGACGCCAGCATCGAAGCCCGCTGGCGCCGCGCAAGCGCGGCGATCGGGCGGCCGAGCGAGTTCGAGGTGCAAGTGGCTAGCGAGGGCTCGGGGTCATGAGCACGGCCACTGCCCCGGCCGTGCCGGCGCCCACACCGCCGATCGCCCTGCCACCCACCTGGCAACGCTACCTCGACGACCTCAAATCCCACGCCACCGGCCCGCTGCCCCTCGAAGCGCAAGGCACCCTGGTGCGCGTCGCCGGCCTGGTGCTCGAAGCGGCCGGCATCCGCGTGCCGGTCGGCTCGGTGTGCGAAGTGCGCATGGACGGCCAGCCCCCCGTGCTGGCCGAAGTGGTCGGCTTCGCCGGCGATCGCGCCTACCTCATGCCCACCGGCGAGCTGCATGGCCTGGCCAGCGGCGCGCGCGTGGTGCCGCGTCCCACCACCACCGCGCCGCCCGTGCTCGGCGAACCCAGCCACCCCTGGCGGCGCAGCGAAGACCGCACCCGCCACCTGCCGATCGGTGACGGCCTCATCGGCCGCGTGGTCGATTCGCACGGCACGCCGCTCGACCGCCTGGGCCCGCTCGACAGCAGGCCCGGCGCCGTGCGCAACGAGCCGCTGGTGCGCCGCCCCATCAACGCGATGGAGCGCGACCCGGTGCGCCTGCCGCTCGACACCGGCGTGCGCGCCATCAACACCCTGCTCACCGTCGGCCGCGGCCAGCGCATCGGCCTGTTCGCCGGCTCGGGCGTGGGCAAGTCGGTGCTGCTCGGCATGATGGCCAAGTACACGGCGGCCGACGTGATCGTGGTCGGCCTCATCGGGGAGCGCGGCCGCGAGGTCAAGGAGTTCATCGAAGACATCCTCGGCGCCGAGGGCCTGGCTCGCGCCGTGGTGGTGGCTGCGCCGGCCGATGCGCCGCCGCTCACGCGCATGCAGGGCGCGAACTACGCCACCGCCATCGCCGAACACTTTCGTGATCGCGGCCAGCACGTGCTGCTGCTGATGGATTCGCTCACGCGCTACGCCATGGCGCAACGTGAGATCGCGCTGGCGATCGGCGAGCCGCCGGCCACCAAGGGCTATCCGCCGAGCTGCTTCGCCAAGCTGCCGCAGCTCGTGGAGCGCAGCGGCAACGGCCTGGCCGGCTGCGGCTCGATCACCGCGTTCTACACCGTGCTCAGCGAGGGCGACGACCAGCAGGACCCGATCGCCGACGCGGCGCGCGCCATCCTCGACGGCCACATCGTGCTCTCGCGGGAACTCGCCGAGTCGGGCCACTACCCCGCCATCGACATCGAGCGCTCGGCTTCGCGCGTGATGCACAACGTGGCCACGCCAGAACACCTGCAGGCCGCGCGGCGGCTGCGCCAGTGGTGGTCGCGCCACCAGAAGGCGCGCGACCTCATCGCGCTGGGGGCCTACGCGCCCGGTCACGACGCCGAACTCGACCTCGCGGTGCGCCATATCGACGCCATGCGCGCATTGCTGCAGCAAGACATGCACGAACCCGCCTTGCTCGACGCCGGCGTGCGGCAGCTTCGCAAGCTCACCGGCATCTGAGTCCCGTCTTTCCGTTTCAGTCAGAACCCGTTTCAGGAACCCCCATGTCCGACATCCTTGCCCTGCAGACCTTGCTCGAACAGGCGGGCGCCGCCCGCGACAAGGCGCTCGCCGCGCACCGGCACGCGCTCGCCTCCGTGCAGGCCGCGCAAGTGCAGGCCGGGCAACTGGCCGCCTACCGGCTCGAGTACGCCGATCGTTTCGGCAAGCAGTTCCAGCAAAGCGGCGCCATCGAGCTGCTGCAGTGCTACCAGGGCTTCATGTCGCGACTCGACGATGCGGTGACCCAGCAAGGCCACGTGGTGACCCAGGCCGCCGCGCGTGCCGACGACGCCAAGGCCACGCTGCTCGCCGCCGAACTGCGCGCGGCCTCGGTGCAAAAGCTGATCGAGCGGCGCACCGCCGAGGTCACCTTGCGCAGCGACCGCCGCGAGCAGAAAGCCACCGATGAATTTGCCGCGCGCGTTGCCTGGCAGCGCCTCGCGGCAGGGGGCGGGCCGGATGCGCTGGGTTTCGGCGCGGCCTGAGGGCGGAACGACACCGCAGCACGACGCCAGCCCAGCGCGGCAATCGTCGCCGGGGCTCGAGCGCCACGCCCGAACCTCATCGATACAACACAACGCGTCGCTTCCTCATCGCGAACGCACTGAACAGGAACCGCTTACCGTGAACCTGCACTTCAACGCGCAATCCGCTCTCGGCCTCGGCGCCGAGGCCTCGACGAATCCGCGTGCCGGCGGCAGCACCGGCTCGCCCGGCGCCTTCGCCGGCGTGCTCGGTGCGCAGGTCGAGCGCAACGGCGGCGGCGCGTACCACGGCAGTGCCTTCGACGTGCCCGAGGCCCGGCGTGAGCCGGCCAGCCGGCCCGCACCCGCGGCCGCGCCGCAAGCGCCTTCCTCGCGAACGTCTACCGAGCGGGCGCAGGCCGAACGTTCACAGTCCGAACGTGCCCGCGCTGCGCGTGCCGACGAAGCGCCCCCGCGCGAGCCGAAGCCCGCTGCCGGCAGTGAAGCCGAACGCGCGGCCGGCGGCCGAGCCGAGAGCGCGCGTGTCGCCTCGCGCAAGGACACGGCGGGTGAAGCCACCGCCTCGACCACTGAGGCAAGCGACGGCGATGCACGAGCCGAATCGGCCGCGACCGAAGCTTCTTCCGGCGCCGAAACGAATGCCGATCCGGCCGCCGAGGCCGCTGCGTCGCCGAGCGGCACGCCGCCGGTGCTCGAATGGCTGACGCGCTTCGGCCGCAATCTCGCGGCGGCCGATCGGGCACTCGGCGACACGGCCGGCGGCAGCGGTGCGGCGCTGCAAGCGCCAGGCGGGCGCGGCCTCGGTGAACTGCCCGGCACGGCCGCGGCCGCGCTCGGCGGCGACGATGCTGCCGGGGCCGGCGCTCAGCCCCTTCCCCCGACCGGCACGGCAGCTAGCGCCGAACTCGCGAAGGCCGCCACCGCCTCACCGGCTTTCGCCGCCGCAAGCGTCGGACCGGGACAAGGTGCAGCGCTTGCAGCGGAAGCGTCGCCTCTTCCAGCCGCCGCGAGCCTGAACCCGGCCCAGGCCGCCGCTGGCAGTGCCGCTACGCCGGCCTCGGCCTCGGCCGCAAGCGCCGCGCCGATGCTCGCGCTGGCCACGCCTGTGAATTCGCCCGACTTCGGGGCCGCTCTGGCCGCGCGGCTCACCCTGCTCGCGCAGGGCGGCGTGCAGCAGGCCCAACTCCAACTCAACCCGGCCGAGATGGGCCCGATCACAGTGCAGATTGCGCTCGACGGTGCGCAGGCGCAAATCGACTTCAGCGCGGCCCACGCCGGCACCCGCGAGGCGCTCACGTCGAGTCTGCCGGCGTTGGCTGCCGCCTTGCACGGCGCCGGCCTCACGCTGACCGGTGGCGGCGTCTCCGAGCAGCGCTCGGGAGCGGGAGAGTCGTCGTCGGGTGAGGGCGGCACGGCGCGTGGCGCCGGCGGGGATGCGGATGCCGGCGAGGTTCTTGCTCCTGCCAGCGCAGCGCTGCCGGGCGGGCGCGGTCTGCTCGATCTATATGCCTGAAAGGCCGGCCCGCGCCCTCCATATCCGCATCAGCAGCGGATTGAGCCGCCTTATCCCCGCATCAGCGCAGTAGCCCGCTCGAATAATCACTCTCATTCCCTGCGTGCGGCAGCTCCATCGCCGCCGCGCACGCCAGAGTGACCAAGGAGTTCCCGATGTCTGCAGCCGCGGCCGAAGCCGTCCCCGTTCCCGCGAAAAAGCCACGGCGCAAGCTGCCCAAGAAGCTGCTGGTGATCCTGGCGATCGTCGGCGTGCTGCTGGCTGGCGCCGCGGCGGCGACGGTGGTCGTGCTCAAGAAGAAGGCCGCCTTTGCGGCCGCGCTTGCCGGCGAGAACGGCACGCTTGCGGCCGACGAGGCGCGGGCGCTCCAGGACCAGGGCCGACGCAACCCCGGCAAGCCGCCCACCTTCTTGCCGCTCGATCCTTTCGTGGTGAACCTCGCCGACCGCGAGCAGGAACGCTATGCGCAGATCGGCATCACCCTGCAGATCGACAACGCCGAGGTCGCCGAGCAACTCAAGGCCTACATGCCGGCGATCCGCAACGGCGTGCTGATGATCCTGGCCCACAAGAGCTCGGCCGAACTGCTCGAGCGCGCCGGCAAGGAGCAACTGGCCGCCGAGATCATGCGCGAGTCGGTGCGCCCGTTGGGCATCGAAGTGGCGCCCGCGTCCCCGGTGGCCGGCCGGCCGCGTGTGCCGGCGGTGCACAACCCGGTCGAGAAGGTTCACTTTTCCAGTTTCATCATCCAGTGATGAAACCGTTCACCGTCTCCACCCGGCTCGTGCGATGAATCAGCAGATCCTTTCGCAAGACGAAGTCGACGCGCTGCTGCAGGGCATCACCGGCGAGAGCCAGAAGCTCGAGACCGAGGCGGTCGAGACCGGCGCGATCCGCGACTACAACCTGGCCAGCCAGGAGCGCATCGTGCGTGGGCGCATGCCCACCATGGAGGTCATCAACGAGCGCTTCTCGCGCAACATCCGCGTGGGGCTGTTCAACATGATCCGGCGCACGCCGGAGGTGGCCGTCGGCGGCATCAAGGTGCAGAAGTACAGCGCCTTCCTGCGCGAGATCGTGGTGCCGACCAACTTCAACATCATGTCGGTGCGCCCGCTGCGCGGCTCCGGGTTGATCGTGTGCGACCCGACCTTGGTGTTCGCGGTGATCGACGCCCTCTTCGGCGGCGCAGGCAAGTTCCACACGCGCATCGAGGGGCGCGATTTCTCGCCGACCGAGCAGCGCGTGATCACGCGCCTGGTCGATGTGATCGCGGCTGAATACAAAAAGGCGTGGGCCGGTGTGTACCCGATCGATCTGGAATACCAGCGCTCGGAGATGCAGCCGCAGTTCGCGACCGTGGCCGCGCCCAGCGAGATCGTCGTGACCTGCTCGTTCACGCTGGAAATCGGCGAGACCAGCGGCACCATTCACTTCTGCATTCCCTACGCCACGCTCGAGCCGATCCGCGACACGCTGTATTCGGCGACGGTGGGCGACTCCAACGAGCCCGACCGCCGCTGGGTCAAGCTGCTCACGCAGCAGATCCAGGCCGCCGAGGTGGAGCTCGTCACGGAGCTGGCCACCGCGCCCGCGACGGTGGAGCAACTGCTCTCGCTCAAACCGGGCGACTTCATCGAGCTCGACCTCGAGCCGATCGTCAAGGCCAAGGTCGACGGCGTGCCGGTGTTCGACTGCCACTACGGCACGAGCAACGGCAAGTACGCGATCAAGATCGACCACCTGCTGACGAACCACAACCCCCACTGGTTGGGAGACCACAATGGCTGACGCCAAACCGACCGCAGACAACACCGCCCAGGACGACTTGGCCGCCGAATGGGCCGCCGCGCTCGAGCAGCAGGAAACGGCCCACGAGGTCATGGCGCCGGCCGAGCAGGTGTCGCCGGCGCCGTTCACGAACTTCACGCCCACAGGTAACGGCGGCGCGGGCAACGACATCAACATGATCCTCGACATCCCGGTGCAGCTCACCGTGGAGCTGGGCCGCACGAGGATCCCCATCAAGCACATCCTGCAGCTCGCGCAGGGCTCGGTGGTCGAGCTCGACGCGATGGCCGGCGAGCCGATGGACGTGCTGGTCAACGGCTACCTGATCGCGCAGGGCGAGGTGGTGGTCGTCAACGACAAGTTCGGCATTCGCCTGACCGACATCGTCACGCCGAGCGAGCGCATGCGCCGGCTCAGCCGCGGCATGTGAGAAGGCGCCTTCCGACATGAACGGTTCTCTCGGGCTGGGCCTGCTGTGGTTCGTCCTCATCCTGGCCGCCATTCCGCTCGTGCTGTGGCTGCTCAAGCGCACCCCCTACGGAGCGGCGATGGGCGCGATGAGCCGCACGGATGCCGTGATGCGCACGGTGGGCGCCTTGCCGCTGGGCCCGCACCAGCGCGTGCTCACCGTCGAGGTGGGGCAGGGCGAGGAGCGCCGCTGGCTGGTGCTGGGCGTCACGCCGCAGGCCATCAATGTGCTGCACACGCTCACGCCGCAGGCCGAAGTGCCGGGCGCGCCGGCGCCAGAAATGCCGTTCGCGGCGCTGCTGAGCAAGGTGCGCGGCGCATCAGCCAAGCAAGCGCCATTGCAATGAAATTGATGGGCTACTTTCTTGCGCGCCACCGCCGCGCGGCGCTGATCGCGTGCGTATCGGTGTTGTCGGCCGTTCCTGCAGCGGCTTTAGCGCAGGCCGCCGGCGCACCCGCAGCGCCCGGTGCCGCGCTGCCGCTGCTGATCGGGCAGGGCGCGGGCGGCACCAGCTACTCGGTGCCGATCCAGACTCTGCTGTTCTTCACAGCGCTCAGCTTTCTGCCGGCGGTGCTGCTCATGATGACGGGCTTCACCCGCATCGTCATCGTGCTCAGCCTGCTGCGCCAGGCACTCGGCACGCAGTCGGCGCCGCCCAACCAGGTGATCGTGGGCTTGTCGCTGTTCCTCACCTTGTTCGTGATGGGCCCGACCATCGACCGCGTCTACGACCAGGCCTACGCGCCCTTCACCGCCAACCAGATCGCCTTCGACGAGGCGCTCGCTCGTGGCGAGGTGCCCATGCGCGAATTCATGCTCAAGCAGACGCGCCAGAGCGACCTGATGCTCTTCGCCCGCCTGGCCAAGCTGGACGCTTCGGTGAAGTCCGAGGACGCGCCGTTTCGCGTGCTCGTGCCGGCCTTCGTGACCAGCGAGTTGAAGAGCGCCTTCCAGATCGGCTTCCTGATCTTCATTCCCTTTTTGATCATCGACATGATCGTCGCCAGCGTGCTGATGAGCCTGGGCATGATGATGCTCAGCCCGGTGCTGGTGGCGCTGCCCTTCAAGCTGATGCTGTTCGTGCTGGCCGACGGCTGGAACCTGCTGCTCGGCTCGCTCGCTGCATCGTTCGCCACCTGATCGGCCACCATGGATCCGCAACAAGTCTTCACCATCGGCCAGCAGGGCCTGTACCTCCTGCTGCTCATCTCGGCGCCCATGCTCATCACGGTGCTGGTGGTGGGCCTCGTGATCAGCGTGTTCCAGGCCGCCACGCAGATCAACGAGCAGACCCTGTCCTTCGTGCCGAAGCTGATCGCGGCCGTGGCGGTGCTTTCGATCGCCGGGCCGTGGATGCTCACCACGATCGTCGATTACCTGCAGCGCACGCTGCAGTCGATACCGACCGTGATCGGGTGAACGACTCCCTCTCCCTCTGGGAGAGGGTTGGGGTGAGGGCCAGCCGGTCCCCCCGCGAAAGCCCAGCCACACCATGCTGACCGTCACCGAAGCCCAACTCACCGCCTGGCTCAGCCCGCTCATCTGGCCGTTCCTGCGTGTGCTGGCGCTCTTCACCAGCGCGCCGCTGCTGTCGATGCGCGGCGTGCCGGTGCGGGTGAAGGTGGCGCTGGCCTTCTTCATCACCGTCGCCGCGCAGGCTTCGCTGCCGCCGGCGCCGGTGATCGCGCTGGACAGCGCCCTTGCGCTCGAGGCGGTCGTGCAGCAACTGCTGATCGGCCTTTCGCTCGGCTTCGCCGCACGCATCGTTTTCGCCGGAATCGAGTACGCGGGCGAACTCATCGGCCTGCAGATGGGCCTGAACTTCGCGTCCTTCTTCGACCCCATCGCCGCCAGCCAGTCGACCGCGGTGAGCCGCTTCTTCGGCACCACCGCGGCGCTGCTGTTCGTGGTTATGAACGGCCACCTGCTGCTCACCGCGGCAGTGATCCAGAGCTTTCACGCCTTTCCGGTGGGCGAGGCGCCGCTGGCCTTCTTGCGCATGGTGCAGCCGCAGGTGTGGGGCGCCGAGGTGTTTCGCCTGGGCGTGTGGATCGCGCTGCCCATCGTGACCATGCTGCTGTTTGCCAACCTGGTGCTCGGCGTGGTGTCGCGCGTGGCCACTCAGATGAACATCTTCGCGATCGGCTTTCCGATCACGCTGGCGGTCGGACTCATCGGCATCACCGTGACGCTGCCGTTGATGGAGGTGCCTTTCACGATGGCGCTGGAGCGTTTGCTCGCGCAATTCGGTTAGAGCGGCCTGCTGCAGTGAAGGCAGGGGCCGCTGCCCGGCGGCCCCGAGGCGTTCGTTTTTTTATCTCGTTGCGGGCGCCGGGGTGATCGGTGGCACGGTCGTGCCTGGAGGCGTCGTCATCGGCGGCACCGGATCCGGCGTCGTGGTGGACGGCGGCAGCGTCGGGGGCGGCACCGTGCTCATCGGGGCACCCGGCATCGTTCCAGGCTGAGCCGGCGACACCGTTCCAGGAACCGTGCCGGGCACGGTCGTCTGAGGCGGCAGGGTGCCAGGAACCGTACCGGGCGGCGCGGTGTCGGGAACCGTGCCGGGAAGTGTGCCCGGGCTCGCAGTGCCGGGAGTTGTCGAGCCCGTCGAGCCAGGCTGCACGGTCATGCCGGGCGATGGCGCAGCCGGCGACGTGCCGGTGGCTGCCGCAGGCGGCGGCAGGTCGACGATCGCACCGGCCGCCGGGGCCGTGGGCGACGGCGTGGGCATCGTGCGGGAGCCGGTGGAAGTCTGGGCGAATGCGGTGCCGGTGACGGCGAGTACCGCAGCCGCGAGTGTGGTGGAAAGCTTCATGAGATGCCTTTCGACAAGGACAGTAGTCCTGGGGTGCGGCAAGTCGCGTTCCTTGCGGGAGCCTTTGGCCGCATCAGCCTGCATCAGGCGTTCGGCGCGAGAGCCGTGGTGCTGGCTAGCGCCGGGGCTTGTCTGTCGAAGGCGGCGTGGTCTTCGGCTCGCCTTCGCCGTGAGCCCAGTCGGTGGTGGCGCGATCATCCGGCGTTCCAGCCTTGCGCTCCATATCGGTGATGGCGCGTTCGTCATGATTGGCCGACTGCCCGTTCGGCGGCGGCGAGCCGCCGTCCGCGGTGCGCTGTCCCGTCGCCGGTTCCTGCTGTTGCGGCCGGCCTTGCTGGCTGCCGGCCTGGCCGGTGTCACGCGAGTCGGCGGAGAGTCCCGCCTGATCGCCGGGCCCACCTTGCACCAGAGACTCGTCCTGCCGTGGGCTCCTGTGCGCGGTCCTGTCGGTTGCCGGTTTGCTCATGGCGCCCTCCTGTCGCATTGCAATCCTGCCGACTGGCAAAGGCTGTTCCCGGCGCTGCTATCACCCGCTGCTCTCACCCTTTGAGCGCGCTGGCGAAGCGGCCCACGCTGGGTCCTTGCGTTAGGCACGTTGCTTGCACTACGTCGGTAGATACCCCTAGCCCAGTCTGGAGCCCCTCATGCGTGCTGCCGTCCTCACATCGACTCTGGTGCTTTCGCTGTGCTTCGCGGCCCCGGCGTGGGGCGGTGAGAGCATCGAGCAGGTGCTTGAACGGTCTCAGCAGATGCAGTTCGATTCGCTGGCCGCGCAGCAAGTGCATGCCGACAGCCGCGAGGCGCGCATCGTGGAGGCCAGCTTCGAGCACCTGCTCACCAAAGTGGGCACGCCGGTGGCGGTGCGCCTGATGGTGGTGCGCGGGCCGATGCTGGCAGTCTGCCTGCTGGGTCGCATCGTCGTTGCCAATGCCTCGTTGGCCGACATGAGCGAAAGCGAGCGCCAGTTCATCCTGGCCCATGAACTCGGCCATGTTTCGCACGGCCACTGGAACCAGCTCTCGAGCCTTTACAAGAAGTACATCCCCGACGAAGTGGTGCGGCAAAAGACGGATGCCGTCGCCGGCCCGCTCGGCCGTGAGGCTTCGCAACTCGCACACGATCAGGAATACGAAGCGGACGCCTTCGCGCACGACGTGCTGCACCGCATGGGCCAGCCGGGCAACACCGCCGAGCTGTTGTTTCGCCGCCTGCCGATGGTCAAGCGCACCGCCACTCACCCCGGTACGCACGAACGCCTTTCCCACATCCGTTCACTTCAGGCGCGCGACAACCACCCGATGGCCGCGCGGTGAAGCTTTCGCAGAACGACCGCATCGACACGGCCGGCACGGCAATCGCCGAGGGCGTGCCCGCGCTGCGACTCACCGAGCCGGCAACGAGGATCGCGTCGCCCGTGCCACGCTGCGTGCCGCCGATAGCGCCCAGCGCACGACCCAGTAGCCGCTGAAATCCGCCGCCAGCCGCATGCGCTCGTTCACGGGCAGATCGGCGCGCAGGATCTCGGTCAGGCAGGCAAGCGTGACGGCGACGCGCTTGTGCGCGCTCCAACGCCATGACTTCGACAGCCCCTCGTGGCTCCACACCTTGCGCACGAGCGGCTGCGGCACGCGCACGAATGCGCCGAGCAGGCTCAGGTGCAGCAGCCACGGCCAGTCGGCGCAGAACTCGCCGCCGAGATGCCGGCGCATGCCGCCTACGCGCACGGCCGCGGACTTGCGAAACAGGCCGCGGTTGGGCAGCCACCACAGGCCGGTGCGCTGCGCGAGCACGGCCAGCCGCTCGCGCGCAGTGCCCAGCCCGTCGAGCTCGGTGTAGCTCATGGGGCGCACCCACGACTCGCTTTCGCCGCGAAAGTCAACGACCGCATCGGTGAAGGCGAGCACCGCGTCGGGGGAGCATTCCAGCGCGTCGACCAAGGCCTGCACGTAGCCGGGCTCCAGCGGATCGTCGTGGAAAGCGAAGAACACGTACTCGGCCTCGGCACGTTCGAGCAGCCAGTTCACGTTGCCGATCCAGCCGAGGTTGCGCGCTTGGCGGTGCACCGCGAACTGCGGGCGGCCTTCGGCGAAGCGCCGGCACAGATCGAAGCTGCCGTCGGGCGAGGCGTCGTCGGAGATCAACACCTGCAGGTTCGCGTAGGTCTGCGCGGCCAGCGATTGCAGCGTGGGCTCGATGAACCCTGCCGCCTTGTACGTGGGCATGCAGGCCACCACGCGCGGCGTGCGTTCGGTTGGGCTCATGGTCGACGGCTACAGCGCTTGCAGAACCTTGCTCGCCGCCTGCTGGCCGAACATCGGCGCGGTGGTCAGCTTGCCGGGGTCAAGCGAGTGATAGCCACCGTGCGAGTTGACGCCCACGCGCGTGCGGTCGTGCAGGCCGCTGGCGGGATCGTTCACGTCGGTGCTGCCGTAGCCGACGATGGCGCCCGCATCCACCAGCAGCGGCTCGCACCCGGCCGCGCCCGGATACCACTCGTCGATCGCGCCCAGCACCTCCTTCGCCACGGCAGCCGCCTCGTCGATCGACAGCTCGGCGCGGCAGGGCGCGTCCCACGAATGGGGCGGCGCGAGATCGTGCGACCAGCCCTTGCAGCCGAGCGGGTACCAGGAGAAGTAGGCTGTGCCGTCGTCGCGCACCACCACGTCGCCGTAGGGGCCGAGCACCATGGTCACCGACGGCGCCTGCCGCATGGCCTGCGGCAGGCGCGCGATCACGCGGTACTTCAGGCGGTGCACCCAGCCGGGCGGCGGCACGAGGCCGAGGCCCTGATCGATCCGCAGGCGGTCTTCCCACAGGCAATTGACGACCTGCTCCGAACGGATCGCCCAGGGGCCCGACGGCCCCTGACCCGTGACGACGAAGCCGGGGCCGTCGATCGCAACCGAATCGACGCGGTGCGAGACACGCAACTCGATGAGTGGATGCTTGGCGAGCGCCTCGCGCACCAGGTGCGCGAGCTGGGCCGTGTCCACCGCGACTTCGGCTGTCTCGAACGCCGCCGCGAAGCGCTCCATGCGCAGGTGGGCCGACAGCCGGGCGGGGTCGTCGCGCACGGTCAGCCGCTCGGGCCGCGTGCCCATGTAGTCGAGCGCCGGCATGAGTGCGCGCTGTTCGTCGTAGAGGGTTTGCACCGCCGCGTAGTGGGCTTCGAGCTGGTCGGCATTCAGCAACGAGTCCTTGGCCACGAGGTAGTGAAAGGGCGTGGATCGCCGCAGCGTGTCGGCCACCGGGCCGAGCCAGCGGCGCAGGTGCGTGCTGAACGTCAGCGCGCCTTCGAGCTGCAGCCGGGCCGTGGCGAGCGAGCGGTCGTTGGCATAGATGAGGCCGAGGTGGATCTTGCCTTCGTTGCGCAGACTCGCGCGCGAGAAGGGCAGCGCATCGCGCTCGATCAGAGTGACCGCCACACCCTGCGTCGCGAGCTCCAGCGCGACGCTGGCACCGGACAGGCCGGCGCCGAGGATGGTGACGGAGCGGTTCTCATAGGTCACGCCTTTGCCTGCAACAGCCACGTGTGCTCCCCGGGATGCATCGGTGCTCGATCATGCAGGACCGTCGCGCGGTTTGCGTTGCGCTTTGGCGATTCGGCGCCCCCGAACGAGGGGGCTCACGGGCAGCAGCAACGGCGCAATCGCGACATCGGCCCTGCGCAGGCCGCCGGCGGCGTACACGATGATCGCGGCGCTCTGTGCCGTTGCGACCGGCGCCGCGCCAGCGCGATCAGACCGGCCGCCGCGGCGCCGCCGAGCGTGCGGCCCGTGCTCACTGCTGCGCGTTCGGGAAAAAGAGCTGTTCGCCGCCGATCTTGTACGCCGCGATGGCCTGCTGCCCGGCCGGCGAGACGATCCAGTCGACGAAGCGCTGCGCGGCCTGCTTTTTCACGTGCGGATGACGCTCGGGGTTCACCACCATCACGCCGTACTGGTTGAAGAGGCGCTTGTCGCCCTCCACCAGGATCGCCAGATCGCGACGGTTCTTGAACGACAGCCAGGTGCCGCGATCAGCGAGCGCGTAGCTGCCGCTCGACGCAGCGATGTTGAGCGCCGGGCCCATGCCGCAGCCGCATTCCTTGTAGCCCGCGAAACGCTTCGCAGGCGCCTCGACGCCGGCTGCTTTCCAGTAGCGCAGTTCGGCGGCATGGGTGCCGCTCTTGTCGCCGCGCGAGACGAACGGCTGGTCGGCGCTGGCCAGTTTGCCGAGAGCGGCGGTGATGTCCGAGCCCTTGATGCCGGCCGGGTCGCTCTTGGGACCGATGAGGACGAAATCGTTGTACATCACCGGCTGGCGCTTCAGGCCGAAGCCGTCGGCCACGAATTTTTCCTCGGCCGCCTGGTCGTGCACGAACACCACGTCGGCGTCGCCGCGCCGACCCATGTCCAGCGCCTGCCCGGTGCCCAGTGCGACGACCTTGATGTCGATGCCGGTGGCTTTCTTGAATGCCGGCAGCAACGCACCGAACAGGCCGGACTGCTCTGTGGAGGTGGTGGAGGCCACGACGATGGACTTCTCCTGCGCCGCCGCCGCCGCGATGGAGACGACCGCCGAGCTCAGCGGGATCAGCAAGGAGATCAGGGCGCGGCGGGAGAGGGCGAGGGGCATGGCAGGCAGGCAGCGGTGGCGATGCGTCGATTGTTCGCTGCCGCTCGCGCCTTGGCGATATGAGGTGGTCTGCATAGCGCCGGCTTCCTTGCCCCTCGGCGGCCGTTGCCTGCGGCAGGCAACCGCACGCGCCTCAAACCCGAAACACCGCCAGGCGAGTGCGCTGCGCCGGGCTGCGCACTTCGGCGGCCACGACCGCGAAGCCGCGTCCCTGCTCGCCGGCCCGTGCCGCTTCCACCGCGGCGTTGACCGCAAGGATGTCATATCGACTTGAACGCCCCACGATTGAGCGGTGCGGGCTCAGGGTTTGCCCCGAACTTGCTCCAGACTGACGCTGGAAAAGCACCGGCGATCGTTCAGCCCAGCGCTTGCGGAAAGCCCGGCCTGCCTGCCGCCTGCGCGCGGTCTCCGCCGTCTTTCTTGGCCCGGTACATGGCCATGTCGGCCTGCCCGATCAGTTGCATGGAGTCGACGCCGTCCTGCGGATACAGGGCAATGCCGATGCTCGGTGCGACGGACAGGCGCTGGCCGTCCAGCTCGAACGGCTGGCCGAGCGTCTTGCGGATCTTTTCTGCCACCAGCGAGGCGTCTCCGGGAGAGCGGATGCCCCCCAGCAGCACGATGAACTCGTCGCCCCCGACGCGCGCGACCGTGTCCGATTCGCGCACGCATTGCTTGAGTCGCCGTGCAAATTCCTGGAGCAGCAGATCGCCCGCGGTGTGCCCCAGGCTGTCGTTGACGTGCTTGAACTTGTCGAGATCGACGTAGAGAAGTGCAAGTTGCGAATCGTCCCGTTGAGCCCGTGCGAGCGCCGTTTGCAAGCGGTCCTGGAAGAGCTCGCGGTTCGGAAGATCGGTCAGCGGATCGTGCCGGGCGATGTGCTGCAAACGCGTTTGCGCCTGCTTTCTCTCGATCGCGGCAGCGACCTGCGTGCAAACGTACTGCAGCAACTCGATGTCGCGTTCGGCGTACCGCGCATCCGCCGAATAGTTCTTCACCACCAGCGTGCCGATGATGCCGCTCTGGGCGCGAAGAGGAACGCCGAGCCAATCGAGTGCGTCCGGGCCGAAATCGGCCTCGGCCCGCTCGGGCGCGCCGGTTGCGACATCGCGTTTGACGTGAAGCGTTCGCCCCGTGCGGATGACCTCTGCGCTCAACGTCGCCGAATCGAGCTTTTGCGCTGCGGGCGCCTCCAGATGGTCATCGACATGGTAGGGAAAGCTCAACTGATCCTGGTTCCAGTCGTAGAGCGCGACGAAGAAACCCGCGGCCGGCAACAGCCTGCCGATGATCTGGTGGATCTGCTCGAATAGCGCGAGCAGGTCCTGCGCGCAGTGCGCCGCTTCGGAAATGGCGTAGAGCGCGGCCTGCATGGATTCGGCGCGCTTCTTTTCCGTGACGTCGCGCGCGACGGCCACCCGCACCTGATCGTCGGGCGACCAACGGGCCGACCACATGATGTGGACGATGCGGCCGTCCTTGCGAACGTACCGGTTCTCGAAATGCGGCTCGTGGGTCCCCGAGACGATCTCGTCGACCGCGAGCAGGGTTCTCGCGCGATCCTCATGGAACACCAGGTCGATCATCGGCCGGCCGACAACCTCTTCGGGCGCGTAGCCGAAGATGCGCTCGAACGCGGCGCTGACGAAGGTGAATCGCCCCTGCGTGTCGACGATGCAGACGGCGTCGAGCAGCAGGTCCAGCACATGGGCCAGGGGAACGTGGCGATCGGCCTTCATCCGAAACGCCGCGGGCGTGCGTAGATTCAGGTCGTGTATCGGTGCGTTCATTCCTGTGCTCGCCGAGACAGCTCAGCGTCGCCCCGGCTCGGTCTGCGGGTACTGCGGCAATTCATCGCGGATGTCCCACCACCCCGCCTTCGACGCCACGTGAATGTGAGCACTCGGCCTTGCGGCAATGGGGGTGTCGAGCGTGCCGATGCGAAGGCGAACCCATTCGGGGGCGCCTTCGCGGTGGCTGTGGATGGGCGAGCCGCACCGGCCGCAGAAGCTGCGCCATTTGCCGGGCGACGAGGCATGGGCGCGCAACTCATCGGCGCCAGCAAGCAGCCGGAAGTCGGCCGAGCGCACCGGCGCATTGGCCGCGAAGGCGGAGCCTTGCGCCTTGCGGCACTGGCTGCAATGGCACAGCACGATGGCGCCGAGCGCGCCGGCGGCGACTTCGTAGCGCACGGCGCCGCACAGGCAGCCGCCTTGCAGCGGTGGGGCAACCGCCGGTGCCGGCTCTGGTGTCGCGCTTGGTACGGGCTCAGACCAACCCGTTGCGGATGGCATAGACCGTCATCTCGGAATTGTTGGTCAGGCCCAGCTTCTCCAGCACCCGGGCCCGGTACACGCTCACCGTCTTGGGGCTCAGCGTGAGTTCGGTGGCGATGTCGGAGAGCCGCTTGCCCGAGGCGATGAGCACGAGTGTCTGCAGTTCGCGGTCGGACAGCTTTTCGTGCGCCACGCCGGTGGCCGGTTGCGTGAGGCTCTCGGCGAGCATCTGCGCGGTCTCGGGAGTGATGTACTTGCGGCCCTGGGCGACCATGCGCACGGCCGCCACGAGCAGCTGCGTGTCGCTGCCCTTGTTGACGTAGCCGAAGGCGCCGGCGCGCAGGGCGCGGATGGCGTACTGGTCTTCGGGGTGCATGGAAACCACCAGCACGCGCATGGCCGAGTGCTCGTCCTTGAGCACCTGCAGCACATCGAGGCCGCTGCGACCTGGCATGTTGATGTCGAGCACCAGCACGTCGCAACTCGTTTCGCGCAGCAGGCTGCGGAGCTCGCCGTAGTCGCCCGCCTCGCCGACCACTTCTATGTCGTGCGCGTCGGCCAGCGTGTCGCGGATGCCGCGCCGGATGAGGGCATGGTCGTCGCACAGGATGACGCGGATGCTCATCGCTCTGTCTCCTCTCCCAGAGGGAGAGGAAGCGATACAGGGACTGACGTGGGCTGCCTCATGCAGGCAACTCTACCGTGCAGAGCGCGCTCAGAGCATGTCCCACGATGTCGGGTCGTCGGCATCGCGGTTCGGGGCCTCGTCGAGCGCGCCGGCTTCGGTGTCGCCGCCGCTGTCGAGCGGCACCGACAGGATGATCGTGGTGCCGCTCGCCCCGCTGGAAAGATCGACCCAGCCGCCGACCTGCGCGGCGCGTTCGCGCAAGCCGCGAATGCCGAACGAGCGCGCCTTCGACAGATCCTGCTGCGAAAGACCGCGGCCGTTGTCGCTCACCTCCAGCGAGAGCACGCGCCCGGCGATGGTGAGGTCGACCTGCGCGCGCGTAGCGAAGGCGTGCTTGCTGATGTTGGTGAGCGCCTCCTGCGCCGTGCGGTAGGCAGCCAGCGGCACGCCCGGCGGCAACGGTGGCAGCTCCTCGTGGCTGACGCGAAAGCTGGTGAGCACGCCATTGCGTCGCTCGAAGCGCTGCGTCATCCACTGCAGCGCCGCCACCAGCCCTTGCTCGAGGATGGCGGGGCGCAGGTTGTGCATGATCCGCTGGCTCGATTCGATCGCCATGCTCACCGTCTCGAGCGCGCCTTGCGCGCGCTGCGCCATGGCGGGGTCGGTGGCGCGGCGCTCGATCCAGGCAAGGTCGAACTTCAGTGCGGTCAGCGAGCCGCCCACGTCGTCGTGGATCTCGCGGGCGATGGCCGCTCGCTCGGCCTCCACGCTGGCCTGCAGGTGCTGGGCCAGCTCGCGCAGGCGCTGCTCGCTCTGGCCGAGCGCCAGGTCGGCAGCCTGCCGGGCGCGCTGCGCCAGCGTGCCTTCGATGGCGTGCAGCATCGCCGGCACCAGCCGTGACAGGTTCTCCTTGAGCAGGTAGTCGTTGGCGCCGTTGAGCATGGCCTGCACGGCGACCTGCTCGCCGATCTCTCCGGAGACCAGGATGAAGGGCATGAGCAGGTTGCTCTCGCGCAGGATTTCCAGCGCGTCCAGGCCGGAGAAGCCGGGCAGGTTGTAGTCGGACAGGACCACGTCCCAGGGCTCGGCGAGCGCGGCGCGGTAATCGGCTTCCGACTCCACGCGCACGGCGTCGGCATCGAGCCCGCCGCGCTGCAGGTGGGCGAGGGTGAGCTGGTGGTCGAGTTCGGAGTCCTCGAGGTGCAGCACGCGCAGGCGCATGAGCGGGGCGGTCGAAGGCGCGTCGGGCATCGCAGGCAGGGCCGGTGTCGGGGCAGGTGTCGCAGCGGAAAAGGGCGGCAAAGAGCCGGGTGATCTTGCCACTGCCCGCGAGCGATACGGCAAAGAATTATCTCAACCGGTGCAGTCGGGCCGACCGCTGCGGGCGCCTGCGCCGCCAGCGTGCGTGTCCCTCTGTCAGTCCCCCGCCGATGCCGAACAGCCCGCCAGGTCACAAGTCGATGAACCCGATTGCACCAGACTCCTGCTCGCCCCCGAGTGCCGGCAACGCCGCAGCGATGCCGCCGCTGATGGCGGCCGACCTCCAGGACCACCTGATGACGGCCAGCCACGATCTCGATCGCCTGCAGCGCCTGCTCGCCGACACCTGCGACACGCTCCTGGCGCGCTTTGCCGGCGCGCACCGCCTGCTCGACACATTGAGCGCACCGAGCCTGCCGTCTGCGGCGGCGAGCGCGGCGCAGGACGCGCGCCTTCAGCTCGCTGAAGCGGTCGTGGCGCTGCAGTTCCAGGACATGGCCTCGCAGCTCATCACCCACACCCACCAGCGGCTGCGCAACTGCGCCGACCAGATCGCGCGCGACGCCTTCGGGCCCGACGTCGAGGGCGAGGCGGTGGTCGCCACCGCGCCGCTGCGGCCCAACCCCGTCACGCAAGACGAGATGGACGCCGGCTCCATCGAGCTGTTCTGAGCGCAGCGCGCCACGCCGCTCAAGTCAGCCCCCGAACCACCGATATCCCCCGAGTAATCCGGAGAGCGCAATGCATTCAATCCTGGCCGTGGACGATTCCGCTTCGATGCGGCAGATGGTGTCCTTCACCCTCAAGAGCGCCGGCTACAACGTCACCGAGGCCGTGGACGGCCAGGACGCCTGGGAGAAGGCCGGCGCCGGCCGGTTCGACCTCGTGCTCACCGACCAGAACATGCCGCAGCTCGACGGCATCGGGCTGACCAAGAAGCTGCGCGGACACCCGCAGTTCAAGAACACACCGATCCTGATCCTCACCACCGAGTCGAGCGATCAGATGAAGCAGCTCGGCCGCGCCGCAGGCGCCACCGGCTGGTTGGTCAAACCCTTCGATCCGGCCAAGCTGCTCGAAGTGATCGGCAAAGTCATTCGCTGAAATGAACTGCCCCCAAGCTCACTCCGTTCGCTGCCCCCCGAGGGGGCGCGCCGCCCTCTTGGGGCGGCCCGGCGAGGACGGCAACGAACAGGAACAAAAATGACAGACACGAGCATCGACGGCGCGAGCGCGAACGCCGGCATCGACCTGAGCCAGTTCTATCAGGTCTTCTTCGAAGAGGCCGGCGAGAACCTCGAGCGCATGGAGCAGCTACTGCTGGCCATCGACGTGGAGCAGGCCGACGACGAGGAACTCAACGCCATCTTCCGCTGCGCGCATTCCATCAAGGGCGGTGCCGCCACCTTCGGCTTCGCCGACGTGGCCGAGCTCACCCACCAGATGGAAACGCTGCTCGACAAGCTGCGCCGCCACGAACTCGCGCCCAACGCCGACATGGTCGATGTGCTGCTGCAGTCGGGCGACGCCCTGCGTTCGCAGCTCGCGCGCCATCAGGGCGCCGGCGGTGCTGTGATCGATACCGGCGAGCTGCTCGTCAAGGTGCGGGCCTTCGTCTCGGGCAATGCGCCGGTCGCGTCCCGCGTGCCGCCCGCGGCCGCCGCGTCGGTGGTGGCAGCGCCCCCGCCGGTCTCCGTGCCCGCGCCGCCGCACTCGCCAGCGCTCACGGCCGACGGTCTGCGTGTCATCGAACTCACGTTGGGCCCGCTGCAACAACCCGAACTCGCGGTGAGCGTGGTCGAGCTGTTCAAGGAAATCGAGGGCCTGGGCACGATCGAGGCGGTCGATGGCGGCATGGCGCAGGACGGCCTGCGCCGCTTCAAGGTCACGACCGGCAGCACCGACGGCGAATTGCTCGACCTGTTCAGCTTTCACGTCGGGCGCGAGCAGGTGGCTTTTCTGCCCTGGGGCGGCGAGAACGTCGCGCCGGGCTACGGCTTCTTCAAGGACAACCCCGGCGCGCCCCGCGAAGCGGCGCCGGGCGAGGGCGGCACGGACTTCTTCGGTGAAGCGTCGGCCATTGCCGCCGCCCAGGGCGGCGTCAAGCCCGCCGCGCGTGCCGAGAAGGCGCCGGCCGCAGCACTCGAGGCCGCCACGATCCGCGTGTCGGTCGAGAAGGTCGATCAGCTCATCAACCTGATGGGCGAGCTCGTCATCACCCAGGCCATGCTGGCGCAAAACAGCACCGCCATGGACCCGGCGCTCTACCAGAGCATGGTCTCGGGCCTGAGCGCGCTGGACCGCAACACGCGCGATCTGCAGGAAGCCGTGATGTCGATCCGCATGATCCCCATGCAGACGGTGTTCAGCCGCTTCCCGCGCATGCTGCGCGACCTGGCCGGCAAGCTCGGCAAGAAGGTGGAGCTGGTCACGCATGGCGAGGCCACCGAACTCGACAAGGGGCTGGTCGAGAAGATCACCGACCCGCTCACCCACCTGGTGCGCAACTCCTGCGACCACGGCATCGAGCTGCCCGCCGAACGCGTGGCCAACGGCAAACCCGAAGTCGGCACCATCACGCTGTCGGCGAGCCACCAGGGCGGCTCCATCGTCATCGAGGTGCGCGACGACGGCAAGGGCCTCAACCGCGGCAAGCTTTTGAAGAAGGCGCGCGAACGCGGCCTGCACGCGCCAGACAGCATGACCGACGGCGAGGTCTGGAGCCTGATCTTCGAGCCGGGCTTCAGCACCGCCGAAGTGGTGACCGACGTGTCGGGCCGCGGTGTCGGCATGGACGTGGTCAAGAAGAACATCAGCTCGCTCGGCGGCACGGTGGAGATCGATTCGGCCGAGGGCTACGGCATGCGCGTCGCGGTGCGCCTGCCCCTCACGCTGGCCATCATGGACGGCATGAGCGTGGGCGTGGGCAACGAGGTCTACATCCTGCCGCTGTCCAGCGTGGTCGAGAGCTTCCAGGTCGGCCAGAACGTGGTCAAGACCATCGGCGGCAGCGGCCGCGTGGTCGAGGTGCGCGAGGAGTTCATGCCGGTGCTCGATCTGGAGCAGCTGTTCAACGTGCCCCGCGTCGACTTCGACAAGGCCAGCGGGATCATGGTCCTTATCGAAGCCGAGGGCGGCCGCGTTGCGCTGCTGGTCGACGAGCTGCTCGGCCAGCAGCAGGTGGTGGTGAAGAACCTCGAGGCGAACTACCGCAAGGTCGACGACATCTCGGGCGCCACCATCATGGGAGACGGCCGGGTCGCGCTGATCCTCGACGTGGGCTCGCTGGTGCGGCGCTCACGGCACTGATCGCCTTCGAACAGAGCAGCGCCATGAGGATGCCCACCTGGCAGCTCGAGCTGCCCTTCACCGCACCGCGCCAGCCGCCGCCGCTTGCGCCGCGGGGGCTGCCCGCCCCGCCGGCCGCACCCACCGCACCGTACCTGCCGGGACACCGGCCGGTGACCACGGTGCCGTTCAACGCCGCTTGGCGGGGCCGGGCTCCGGCGCTGCCGCCTCCTTCGATCCTGTTGCGATTTCCGGAAGGGCCTACGCCATGAACATTCAAACGACGCTGCGGCGGTTCAGCATCCGTGCCCGCATGAACGGGATGATCGTCCTCGTGCTCCTGCTGCTGGCCCTGGTGGGCGGGGTAGGCCTGCAGGGCATGCTCGGCATCCAGAGCACCAACGAGTCCTCCGCCGAGCGCACGCTGGCCGAGTCGGCCCGGCTGGGCGAACTGCGCACCGCGCTGGGCGACCTGCGCCGCTCCGAGAAGGACATGATCATTGCGTACGAGAAGACCGAAGAGGTCCTCGCGCACAAGGCGCAGTGGCAAAAGACCTATGCGCACATGCACCAGCTCATCGACGGCATGCTGGCCGAGCGCTCCGGCGCCGACAACACGGTGCTGCTCGAGCTCAAGCCGCAGCTCGAGGCCTACGAGAAGGGCATTGCGCCGGTGATCGGGCAGCTCGAGAACTCGGGCTACGACACGGCCACCGTCGCCAACCGCATGCTCGGCCGGGCCAAGGAAGCCGTCAACGCCGCCGAGGCGACGCTCGACGAATTGCGCCAGGTGCTGGTGCGCGAATCGCAGGCCGCGCAGGCGGCCAGCCGCCAGGCGGTGGAGCGCACCGAATTGCTGTTCGGCGCTGCGCTTCTGCTGGCCGTGGCCATCGTGGTGCCGCTCACCTGGCTCAACTCGGTTTCGATCTGCCGCCCCATCGCCCAGGCGCAAAACTTCGCCCAGGCCATCGCAGGCGGCGACCTGACGCAATCGACGAATGCGCAGGGCAAGGACGAGACCGCCGCACTGCTGCGCGCCCTGGCCGAGATGCAGCAAGGCCTGCACCGCATGGTCAGCGCGGTGCGCCAGTCCACCGACAGCATCGGCACCGCCAGCACCGAGATTGCCAGCGGCAACCTGGATCTGTCCAGCCGCACAGAAGAAGCCGCGAGCAGCCTGCAGCAAACGGCCAGCTCGATGGAGCAGCTGACGGGCACCGTCAAGCAGACGGCCGACTCGGCGCGCACCGCCAACCAGCTCGCTTCGTCGGCGCAGGCCACGGCGGCCAAGGGCGGCGCGGTGGTCGCGCAGGTGGTGACGACGATGCAGGACATCAACGCCAGCTCGAAGAAGATCGCCGACATCATCGGCACGATCGACGGCATCGCGTTCCAGACCAACATCCTCGCGCTCAATGCGGCCGTGGAAGCGGCCAGGGCCGGCGAGCAGGGCCGCGGCTTTGCGGTGGTTGCGGCGGAGGTGCGCAGCCTGGCGCAGCGCAGCGCGGACGCCGCCAAGGAGATCAAGGCGCTGATCGGCGCGAGTGTGGACAAGGTCGACTCGGGCAGCCGGCTGGTCGCCGACGCCGGGCAGACCATGAACGAGATCGTCGGCTCGGTGCAGCGCGTCACCGACATCATCAGCGAGATCACCGCAGCGGCTTCGGAGCAGAGCGACGGCATCGGCCAGGTCAACACCGCCGTCACGCAGCTCGACCAGATGACGCAGCAAAACGCCGCGCTGGTCGAGGAGTCCACCGCCGCGGCCGAGAGCCTGCGCGAACAGGCGCAGCGACTGCAGGCCAGCGTGGCGGTGTTTCGCATCAGTGCCGTCAGCGCGGCGGCTGTCGCTGCCGCAGCACCGGCGCGGCGGGAAGCCGGCGCGCTGATCGCCCGCGTGCAGAGCACTGCGCGCCCACCCGCCGCCACGCCAGCGCCGACACGAACGCCGGCCGCAACGGTTGCGCCGGACATCGCACCGGCCATCGCACCGACGCCCAAGCCGACCGCACCGCCAGCGGCTGCGACCACCGGCGAGTGGGAAACCTTTTGATCACCGTTCCGGAAAATTGATGAATCTCTCCTTCAGAAAACTCGGCTCCCGCCTGGCCGGCGGCTTTGCCGCCGTGCTGCTGCTCACCACCGCCATGTGCGGCATCGGCGTCTACCAGCTAACGCTGATCGAAAACAGGAACCAGCAACTCGCTCAGGAAAGCGATCGCGCCAAGCTGGCCAGCCTGTGGTTGGCGTCGACTCAACTGAATCTTTCGCGCACGCTCACGATTGCGAAATCGGGCCTCGACGCGGGCGTCGATGCGTATCTGCAGCCACAGATGAAGGCCACCAGCTCGCGCATCAGCGAGCTTCAGAAGCGGCTCGACGCCGAGTTGACCGACCCGGTGCACAAGAGCCTCCTGCAGCAGGTCGGCGAGCAGCGCAAGGGCTACATCGAAAGCCGCAACCGGGTCTTTGCCGCAATCAAATCGGGCGACACGAGCGCCGCCGCGCTGGTCGATGGCGATCTCGTGCCGGCTGCCGACCGCTATGTCGGGTTGATCGAGTCGGTGGTCCAGGCCATCGAGGCGCAAAGCGCTGCCTCGTCGGCTGCATTGGCGAGCGAGATTCGCACCGCCGAGTGGATGCTCGGCGCGCTGGCGGGTCTGGCCGTGTTGATCGGAGCCCTCATGGCCTGGCGCATCACGATCTCCATCACTGCCCCGGTGCAGCAGGCCCTGGCCGCGGCGCGTGCCATCGCCTCGGGCGATCTTTCCCGGGAAGTGAAGGTGGATCGCGCAGACGAACTCGGTGAGCTTCAGCAAGCCTTCGCCGACATGCAGGCTTCGCTTCACGGCATGGTCAGCTCGGTGCGCCAGTCCACCGACAGCATCGGCACGGCCAGCAGCGAGATCGCCACCGGCAACCTCGATCTCTCCAGCCGCACCGAGCAGGCCGCCAGCAGCTTGCAGCAAACGGCCAGCTCCATGGAGCAGCTCACCGGCACGGTCAAGCAGACGGCCGATTCGGCGCGCACGGCCAATCAGCTCGCGTCGTCGGCACAGGCCACGGCCGCCAAGGGCGGTGCGGTGGTTGCGCAGGTGGTGACGACGATGCAGGACATCAACGCCAGCTCTAAGAAGATCGCCGACATCATCGGCACGATCGACGGCATCGCGTTCCAGACCAACATCCTCGCGCTCAATGCGGCGGTGGAAGCGGCCAGGGCGGGCGAGCAAGGCCGCGGCTTCGCGGTGGTGGCCGCCGAGGTGCGCAGCCTGGCGCAGCGCAGCGCGGACGCGGCCAAGGAGATCAAGACGCTCATCGGCGCGAGCGTGGACAAGGTCGACTCGGGCAGCCGGCTGGTGACCGAGGCGGGTCAGACGATGAACGAGATCGTCGGATCGGTGCAGCGCGTGTCCGACATCATCGGTGAGATCACCGCCGCAGCCGCCGAACAAAGCGACGGCATCGGCCAGGTCAACACCGCCGTCACCCAGCTCGATCAGATGACGCAGCAGAACGCCGCGTTGGTCGAGGAGTCCACGGCTGCGGCCGAGAGCCTGCGCGAGCAGGCGCATCGCCTGCAGGCCAGCGTGGCGGTCTTCCGGATCGACGCAGGTGCGCCTGCGGCCCTTGCCGGCGCGGCTTCTTCCATCGCCACGCCGGCTCGGCAGCAGGCCAGCGCACTGATCGCCCGCGTGCAGCACGCCGCGCGGCAACCGTCCGCTGCCGTGCTGCCGGCACGAAAGCCGGCGCCCAAAGCGACCTCAACGACGACTGCGCCGGCTGCCAAGCCGACGGCAGTGCTCGCGCCGGCGACCACGGGCGAGTGGGAAACCTTCTGACGCCGACCGCCCTTACTTCACCGGGAGCCTTTCAGCCATGAACACGATCCAAGACGCCACCCCTGTGGCCCGCGCCGACGCTTCTTCGCCAGCCCGCGCCGAGGCACGCCCCGAAACCCGCCGCAAGGCCGCGGGTGCGGCCGCCAAGCCGGGCCGTGAATACCTGAGCTTTCGTCTCGGCGGCGAGGAGTACGGCATCGACATCCTGAAAGTTCAGGAGATCCGCTCCTACGAGCCGCCCACGCGCATCGCCAACGCCCCCGATTTCGTGCGCGGCGTGATCAACCTGCGCGGCGTGATCGTGCCGGTGATCGACCTGCGCGTGAAGTTCGGCTGCGAAGCCACGATCACGCCCATCACCGCGGTGATTGTGCTGGCCGTGCGCGGCCGGGTCATCGGCGCGGTGGTCGATTCGGTGAGCGACGTGCTGCAGCTTCCGGAAGACAGCATCAAGCCCGTGCCGGCGATCTGCGGCGTGGTCGACACCAGTTACCTGATGGGCATCGCCAGCATCGCCGAACGCATGCTGATCCTGGTGGATATCGAGCTGCTGATGACGAGCGACGAGCTCGGCGTGATCGAAGCGGTGGTCTGAAACGCGGTGTGTCCTCGGGGCGCGCCGGGCGGCGCGGCCGAATTGAAGATTGTGAAACCAGGATTCCCATGGAAACGAATCAAGCAAGCCAGGGCTCGGTCGCCCGTCGCATCTCCGTGATCGGCAGCGCCACGCTGTTCGCGGTGCTGATGCTGATCTGCGGCGTGATGAGCGTGCTCTTCACCGACCACGCGCGCGAGCGCGTCGTCGTGTGGGTCGGCGACAAGACGCAGTCGGTGGCCGATGCAATGGACGCCTTCGACCTGACCGCGCGCGTGTCGGTGGACAAGTTCTTCGTCAGCTTCAAGAGCGAGTTCGGCCCCGACTTCGAACTCGACGAGGCCGCCGGCGAGATCAAGAACTGGGGTTGGGCGCTTAACGACAACTTCACCGCGGTCGACAACTTCGCCAAGAACACCGGCGGCAACGCGACGGTCTTCATGCGCGTGGGCGACGACTTCAAGCGCGTCACCACTTCGCTCAAGAAGGAGAACGGCGAACGCGCGATGGGCACCTTGCTGGTCAAGACGCATCCCGCCTACCCGCTCATGCTGGCCGGCAAGACCTACACCGGCCCCGCCGTGCTGTTCGGCAAGCCCTACATGACGCGCTACGAGCCGATCAAGGCGGCAGACGGCAAGGTGATCGGCATCCTCTACATCGGCTTCGACACCGCCGCCTTCAACGCCTCGCTGGAAAAGCTGGTCGCGGGCATTCGCTTCTTCGACACCGGCGGTGTCTACGTCATCGACCCGAAGAAGGCCTGGGGCGACGCGACCGTCGTGATGCACCCGCAGGCCAAGGGCAAGAAGCTCGGCGAGGCCTTCCCCGGCAGCGAAGCTTTCTTCGAGACGCTGGCACAGGCGGAAAGCGGAAAGGTGACGAAGTCGCCCGGCCTGCTCGAGCCCGGCCACACGGACGCCTGGGCCTTGCTGCGCAAGAGCGAAGCCACCGGCATGTGGATGGTCGCTGAGGTCTCGGACCGCCAGGCCATGGCGACGCACTGGGCCACGCTGATTCCGTTCTGGGGCTTGCTCGGCCTGGCAGCCGTTGGCATGGGCCTGGGCCTGTTCTTCATGATGCGCCGCGCCATCGCCCGTCCGCTGCGCGAACTGCAGCGCGCGGTGAGTGCAGTGGCCGGGGGCGATCTCACCCAGCGCTTCCACAGCGAGCAGCGCGACGAGATCGGCGACGTGATCCGCGAGGTCGAAGGCATGCGGGCTCGCCTGCTCACGACCATGGGCACGGTGCGCGCATCCGTCGATTCGATCTCCACCGCCAGCAGCCAGATCGCCACCGGCAACCAGGACCTGTCCAGCCGCACCGAGCAGGCGGCGAGCAGCCTGCAGCAAACGTCTTCCTCGATGGAACAGCTCAGCGGCAACGTGCGCCAGAGCGCCGACGCGGCGCGCGAGGCCAACACCCTGGCCGGCTCGGCCAGCGCCACGGCGGCCAAGGGCGGCGCGGTGGTCGCGCAGGTGGTGACGACGATGCAGGACATCAACGCCAGCTCGAAGAAGATCGCCGACATCATCGGCACGATCGACGGCATCGCGTTCCAGACCAACATCCTCGCGCTCAACGCCGCGGTGGAAGCGGCCCGGGCCGGCGAACAAGGTCGCGGTTTTGCGGTGGTGGCGGCCGAGGTCAGGAGCCTGGCCAAGCGCAGCGCCGATGCAGCCAAGGAGATCAAGACGCTGATCGGCGCGAGCGTGGACAAGGTCGAGTCGGGCAGCCGGCTGGTCGCCGACGCCGGTCAGACGATGAGCGAGATCGTCGCCAGTGTGAAGCGGGTCTCGCAGATGATCGGCGAGATCACCTCCACCACGGCCTCGCAAAGCGGCGAGATCGGTCAGGTCACGACCGCAGTGGGACAGCTCGACCAGATGACGCAACAAAACGCGGCACTGGTCGAGGAATCGACCGCGGCGGCGGAGTCGCTCAAGGACCAGGCGCTGCGCCTGGCCGAGGTGCTGCAGGCGTTTCGGTTGAACGCGCCAGCCGTCTCTTGAGTTTCCCTCGCCCTCTGGCACAGGGCAGGGTGGGGGCGGCGGCCTGTGCAATTGCACGGCCTTTGCAGATTTTCTCTATTGGGAGCGCCATGGCGGCGGGATAGAGTCCGCGCCCCGTCGTGCGACTTTTCGAGAGCATTCATGCTGCATGCCCTGCGCTCCTTCTCCTTCCCGCAGGTCAAGCCGATCGCCGTCGCTTGCGTCCTGGTTGCCGCCGCCCCGACGCTTTGGGCTCAAGGCGCGCCGGCCCCGGCGCCCGCCGCTTCGGCCGCCACGCTCGCGCCGGTGGTCATCACCGGCAGCGGCTTCGAGCAGCGGGCCTTCGAGACACCGTATTCGGTCGACATCGTCGATGCCGAAACACTGCGCGAGGCCGGCCCGATGGTCAACCTCTCGGAAGTGATGGCGCGCGTGCCCGGCCTCACGGTCAACAGCCGCAACAACTACGCCCAGGATCTGCAGATCAATTCGCGCGGCTTCGGGGCGCGCTCCACCTTCGGCGTGCGCGGGCTGCGCCTTTACAGCGACGGCATTCCGGCAACCATGCCCGACGGCCAGGGCCAGGTGGCCCACTTCGACCTCGCCGGCGCCCAGCGCATCGAGGTGCTGCGCGGGCCGTTCTCGGCGCTCTACGGCAACAGCTCGGGGGGCGTCATCTCGCTGATCAGCCAGCCCGTGCGCGAGCGCTACGGCGAGCTCGCCGCCGATGTCGGCCGTTTCGGCCTGCGCCAGGGCCGGGTCACGGTGCAGGCGCCCTTCGGCGACACCCCGGGCCGCGGCTTCGACCTGCGCTTCGGCGCCAGCCACTTCGAGATCGATGGCTTCCGGCCGCACAGCGCCGCCCGCCGCACGCTCGCCAACCTGCGGCTCGGCTGGACCGGCGAGCGCGACACCGTGGTCGTTTCGCTCAACAGCCTGGACCAGCCGGCTGATGATCCGCAGGGGCTGGACCGGGACCAGTTCAACGACGACCCGTACCAGACGATTCCCAACGCCACCGCCTTCGATGTCCGCAAGATCGCGCGCCAAGAGCAGCTCGGCGCCACCTGGCGACACCGCTTCGAGAACCTGGGCACGCTGAAAGAGAGCGCACTCACGGGCTACGTGGGCCAGCGTTCGGTGACGCAGTGGCAGTCGATTCCGCCCAGCGCGCAAACCCCCCCGCGGCAACCCGGCGGCGTCATCGATTTCGACCGCGACTACAAAGGCCTCGACGGCCGGCTGATCTGGCGCTGGACGCTGCCCGGCGAGCGGGCGGCGCAGCTCGTCGCCGGCGCGGCGCTGGAAGAAAGCAGCGAAGACCGCCGCGGCTTCGAAAACTTCACCGGTGACCCGGCTGCGCCCACAGAACAAGGCGTGACGGGCCGACTGCGCCGCGACGAAGAAAACACCGTCCGCAGCCGTGACGTCTACGCGCAGGGCGAACTCGAATTCGCGAAGGACTGGCTTGCCACGCTCGGGGTGCGTCGCGGCAGCGTGCGCTTCGAGGCCGACGACAATTACATCGTCGGCGCCAACGGGGACGACTCCGGCTCGCTGCGCTACAGCTACACCAACCCGGTCGCCGCGATCCAGTGGCGAGGCCTTGCCGACTGGAACTTCTACGCGAGCGCCGGTCGCGGCTTCGAGTCCCCCACTTTCAACGAGCTGGCCTATCGGCCCGACGCCGGCGGCGGCTTCAACAGCGAACTCGCTGCGCAAAAGAGCAAGCAGATAGAGGTGGGCGCCAAGTGGCGCAACGACGCGCTCGGTCTGGCGCTCGACTTTGCCGTGTTCGAGGCCCGCACCGACGACGAGATCGGCGTGGCCACCAACGCCGGCGGCCGCTCGAGCTTTCAGAACGTGGGCTCGACGACGCGGCGCGGCGCCGAAGTCGGCGCCGGCTGGACCATCAACCGCCAGTGGCGCACCGCACTCGCGCTCACCTGGCTCTCGGCAACCTACGACGACGATTTCCTGACCTGCACTGGTGCGCCGTGCAACGACGCCAATCCCGACAACCAGGCCGTGGTGCCGTCCGGGAACCGCATCGGCGGCACCAGCCCGCGCAGTGCGTTCGCCGAACTGGCATGGCGGCCGTTCAGCAACAACACGACCGAGCTGGCCGCCGAATTGCGCGCGCAGGCCGAAACAGCCGTCAACGACCGCAACACCGATTTCGCGTCCGGCTGGAGCACGCTCGGTCTGCGTGCCGCGCAGCGCTGGCAGTTGGGCGAAGGCAGCCGCATCGACGCGCTGGTCCGTTTGGACAACGTGTTCGACCGCGAGTACGCCGGCAGCGTGATCGTCAACGAAGGCAACGGTCGCTTCTTCGAGACCGCCATGCCGCGCAGCTGGCTGGTCGGGGTCAAGTTCCGGCAGGCGTTCTGATCCGTCGAGGGCGACACGCATGGAGTTGCCCCGGACCGAACCTGCGCCGAGGTGGGCTCGAGCCCTGCCAGAGGTAGACGGGCGCAGCCCCTCATTCCAGCGCCTACCGGCTGAGCAAGACGCGCTCCAACGGCCTTGTCGGTCAGCGTCGGCGTCACGCGCGACACGCCCGACGCCAGGCTCACCGTGCGCATGCCGATGACTTCCTAGGGCCTCCTTCCGGAACACCGGCGCGAGCCTGCGGCGGCCCCGAAAGGTTCAAGCGGGCTTCGCCGCTCGGGTGCCCGCACGCGGCGCCTCTAGACTCGCGCGGTGCCCCTCACCGCTTTGGCCCTCGTCCTTGCAGCCGCAGTCTTCCACGCACTGTGGAACCTGGCGGCCAAGCATGCCGGCGGCGACCAGCGCTTCATGTTGCTCACGGCGCTGATGGTCACGGTGCTGTGGTCGCCGGTGGGCCTCTGGGCGGCGTGGGGGGTGCTGCCGCACTGGGGCTGGCTCGAATGGGGATTCATCCTGGCCAGCGCCGCAACGCACGTCGCCTACTTCACGCTGTTGCTGCGCGGCTACCGCGCGGCCGATCTCACGGTGGTTTATCCGGTCGCGCGCGGCACCGGGCCGCTGCTTAGTTCGCTGGCCGCCGTGCTGGTGCTCGGCGAGACGCTCTCGCACCTGGGCGTGGCCGGTGTGGCCGGGGTCGCCTTCGGCGTATTCCTGATCGCCGGGGGCCCGCGCCTGCTGCGCGAACTGCGCGGCGCCGAGGGCGACGCGCACCGGCGGCTGAGGGTGCAGCGCGGCATTGCCTACGGCGCGGCCACCGGCGTGTGCATTGCGGCCTACACGGTGATCGACGCCTACGCGGTCGTGGTGCTTGCCATGTCGCCCCTGCTCGTGGACTACTTCGGCAACCTGTTGCGCATTCCGTTTTCGCTGCCGTATGCGCTGCGCAACGTGGCCGCCACGCGCGCGGCATGGCGTGCCACCTGGCGCTGGGCGCTGGTGGTCGCGGTGCTCAGCCCGCTGAGCTACGTCATGGTGCTGTACGCGCTGCGCCTGGCGCCGCTCTCGCATGTGGCGCCGGCGCGCGAGGTGTCGATGCTGTTCGCCGCGCTGCTCGGCGGCCGGCTGCTCGGCGAGGGCGACGTGCGGGCCCGGCTGGCCGGTGCGCTGTGTATCGCCCTGGGCGTCGCGGCGCTGGCGCTGGGCTGAGCAGCATGCCTGGGCTTACTGTCGCCGACACGACCCACGCCGCGCCGCTGCGCCTGCTGGGCGTCGACTTCACCAGCGCGCCGACACGGCGCAAGCCCATCACCATCGCCCACGGCAGCCGGCACGGCACGTTGCTGCGTCTGGGCGGCATCGAGGCCGCAGCCAGCTTCGAGGCCTTCGACGTCGTGCTGGCGCGGCCAGGGCCCTGGCTCGGGGTCTTCGACCTGCCTTTCGGCCTGCCGCGCGAGCTGGTCGAATCGCTCGGCTGGCCGCGCGACTGGCCCGGCCTGATGCAGCACTACGCCGGGCTTTCGCGCGCCGAGATCCGCAGCACCTTCGCCGCCTTTTGCGCAGCGCGGCCGGTGGGCGCGAAGTTCGCGCACCGGGGCTGCGACGTGCCGGCGGGATCGAGCCCGTCGATGAAATGGGTCAATCCGCCGGTCGCCTTCATGCTGCATGCCGGCGTGCCACGGCTCGTTGCTGCCGGTGTCGCCCTTGCCGGGCTGCACGAAGGCGATCCGCAGCGCGTGGCGCTGGAGGGCTACCCCGGGCTGCTGGCCCGCGAGCTGATCGGTGCGCGTTCCTACAAAAGCGACGAGCGTGCGCGTCAGACGCCCGAGCGCCTGATCGCGCGCAAGGACATCGTCGATGCGCTCGAGCAGGGCCGCAGCCGCCTCCGCCTGCGCCTGAAGCTCAGCCGCGCTCAGCGCGACGACCTGGTGGCCGATGCCACGGCCGACCGGCTCGATGCCGTGCTGTGCCTCGTGCAGGCGGCCTGGGCGAGCGCGCAGCCCGAGCACGGTTTGCCGCCGCAGCGCGACCGGCTCGAAGGCTGGATCGTCAGTGCGCCATGGCCCGGGCTCCCGTGAACGAGCCGGCCGAGGGCTGGTTCGCGGCGCGCGGCTGGAAGCCCTTCGCCTTTCAGCGCGAGGTCTGGGCCGCCATGGCAGCCGGGCGCTCGGGCCTGCTGCATGCGACCACCGGCGCGGGTAAGACCTACGCGGTGTGGTTCGGCGCCTTGTGCCGAAACCTCCCGATGCGTAGCGCCGGATCGCCGGCGCTGCAAGTGATCTGGCTCACGCCGATGCGCGCCCTGGCAGCCGATACCCTGCGCGCGATCACGCTCCCGCTGGCTGACGTGGCACCGCACTGGAGCGTCGGCCTGCGCACCGGCGACACGCCGAGCGCCGAGCGCGCGCGGCAAGACCGGCGCCTGCCCACCGCGCTGATCACCACGCCGGAATCGCTCAGCCTGTTGCTCACCCGCGAGAACGCCCGCGAGACGCTGGGCGACGTGCACACGGTGATCGTCGACGAATGGCACGAGCTCATCGGCAACAAGCGCGGCGTGCAGGTGCAGCTTGCGCTGGCGCGGCTGAGGCGTTGGCAGCCGGGGCTGGTGGTGTGGGGCTTGAGTGCGACGCTGGGCAATCTGGAAGAGGCGGCGCAGGTGTTGGCGGGCCATCCCTCACCCCAGCCCTCTCCCCAGAGGGGAGAGGGAGCAAGCACTGCGGCTGTGGTGAAGGAGGGTGGCGAAGAAGCGGCACAAGCTCGAATGGCTCCCTCTCCCGCCGAGGCAGAAGAGGTTCGGGGGCGAGATAAGACTTTCGAGCCGCATGCAGCGAGCCCATCGAACGGCAGCGGCCTGCAAGCCGCTGCGCGCACTGCAAGTGAGGGTGAGCCGATCATCGTGCGCGGCCGCATCGACAAGCAGCTCGTCATCGACACGCTCCTGCCCCTCAACCCCGGCCGCTTCTCCTGGGCCGGCCATCTGGGCGCGCAGATGCTCGAGCCGCTGATCGCCGAGCTCGAATCGAGCTCGACGGCGCTCGTCTTCTGCAACACCCGCTCGCAAGCCGAGATCTGGTTCCAACTGCTGCTGCGCGAGCGGCCCGAATGGGCCGGCCTGATCGCGCTGCATCACGGCTCGCTCGACAAGGCGGTGCGGGCCTGGGTCGAGGCGGCGCTGAAGGCCGGCGAACTGAAGGCGGTGGTGACCACGTCTTCGCTCGACCTCGGCGTCGATTTCCTGCCGGTCGAGCGCGTGCTGCAGATCGGCTCGGCCAAGGGCGTGGCGCGGCTGCTGCAGCGCGCGGGGCGCAGCGGCCATCAGCCGGGCCGCGCCTCGCGCATCACGCTCGTGCCGACCAACACGCTCGAGCTCGTCGAAGCCGCCGCCGCGCGCCGCGCCGCGCTGGCGGGCCGCGTCGAGAAACGCACATCGCCGCACCAGCCGCTCGACGTGCTGGTGCAGCACCTCGTCACCGCCGCGCTCGGCGGCGGCTTCGAGCCCGAGGCGATGTTCGAGGAAGTGCGCAGCGCCTACGCCTACCGCGACCTCGATCGCGAGCACTTCCAGTGGGCGCTCGATTTCGTCGAGCACGGCGGTGCCAGCCTCGGCGCCTACCCCGAGTACCACCGCGTGCAGCGCGTGGACGGCCTCTACCGCGTGCCCGACCGGGGCATCGCCAAGCGCCACCGGCTCGCGGTCGGCACCATCGTGGGCGATGCCGTGATGGCGGTGAAGTGGCTCTCGGGCGGCAGCATCGGCACGATCGAGGAGGGCTTCATCGCACGCCTTAAAAAAGGCGACTGCTTCGTCTTCGCCGGTCGCGTGCTCGAGTACGTGCGCACGCAGGACATGGCCGCCTACGTTCGCCGCGCCAGCAAGAGCAAGGGCATCGTGCCGGCCTGGCAAGGCGGCAAGATGCCGCTGTCCACCGAGCTCGCCGACGCGGTGCTGGAGACGATGCAAGGCGCCGCCGAAGGTGATTTCCGCGAGCCCGAACTGCAGGCCGCCCGGCCGATGCTCGAGACGCAGTTGCGCTTGTCGAGGCTGCCCACGCCGACGAGCCTGCTGGTCGAGCGCTTCGATTCGCGCGAGGGCCACCATCTCTACCTCTACCCCTTTGCCGGGCGCAACGTGCATCTCGGCCTGGCTTCGTTGCTCGCCTGGCGGTTGGCGAGAGACCAGCCCAACACTTTCAGCCTGTCGGTCAACGACTACGGCTTCGAGCTGCTCGGCGCCTTGCCGATCCCGCTGGCGTCGGTGCTCGACAAGCGCGTGTTCTCGGCCGAGCATCTGCTGCAGGATGTGCTTGACAGCCTCAACTCCGGCGAACTGGCGCAACGGCGCTTTCGCGAGATCGCGCGCGTCTCGGGGCTGGTGTTCACCGGCTATCCGGGCGCGCCCAAGAGCATGAAGCAGCTCCAGGCCTCGAGCAGCCTGTTCTACGAGGTGTTCCGCAAATACGATGCGGGCAACCTGCTGCTCGGCCAGGCAGACAGCGAGGTGCTCAGCCAGGAACTCGACATCGGCCGCCTCGCCGAGACGCTGCGTGGCCTGACCGCCAAGCGCATCGACTTCGTCGAACTCGAACTGCCGAGTCCGATGTGCCTGCCGCTGATGGTCGAGCGTTTCCGGGAACAATTGACGACCGAGAAACTCAACGACCGGCTCCAGCGCATGCTCGACAAGATCAACGCCGCCATCGACGCGCCTTCGCGGCCGCCCTCGCATTCGAGAGTGCGTTCGCCTCCGCCATCAGGAGCGCAGCCCGAGCGCGCGCCCCGCCGCAAGCAGACTTCATGAAAATCGTCCGTCTCTTCGGCGCCGCCAACCGCGCGCGCCTCGCCGTCTACCTGCTGGCGCTGTGGAAGCTGTTCAAGCACCGCGACACCCCGCGCGCGCCCAAGTGGATCGCGCTCGCGGTGCTGGCCTATGCGGTGAGCCCGATCGATCTGATTCCTGATTTCATCCCGGTGCTGGGTTTGCTCGATGACCTGATCCTGCTGCCGCTGGGCATCGCGCTGGCCATCAAGCTCACGCCCGAGGCACTGTGGCAGGCGCGCCTGGCCGAGGCCGAGGCGAGCAAGGACAAGCTGCCGAAGATGGTGTGGGGAGCGGTGCTGATCGTGGCCGTCTGGCTGCTGGCGATGGGCGCGCTGGGCTGGTGGGCGTGGCGGACCTGGGGCGCTGCATGAAGCGGCGGATGCTCTCGCTGTGCCTCGCGCTCACTTGTGCCATCGCCGCGGCGGGCGAGACGCGCTTCAGCGGTGTCGTCACGCGCGTCAGCGATGGCGACACGGTGTGGGTGCAACCCGATCAGGAAGACGGCGCACCGCACCGCAAGCGCGTGAAGCTTCGCCTGGTCGGACTCGACGCGCCCGAGCGTTGTCAGGCGCACGGCCCCGAAGCTGGCGCCGCGCTGGCTTCGCGCGTGCAGGGCCGGCACGTGACGGTGCGCCGCCGTGCGACCGATGACTATGGCCGTGCGCTCGGCACGCTGTGGGTGGGCGACGAGGACGTCGGTGCATGGATGGTGAATGAAGGACACGCCTGGTCGGCACGATGGCGGGGCAGCGGCGGGCCTTATGCGAGCGAGGAGGGAGTGGCGAGAAACGCACGACGCGGGCTTTTTGCGGCTGAGCCGCCGTTCCACCCTCGCGACTTCCGCCGTCTGCACGGCCCTTGCGACGCTCCGCGAACGCAACGCAATCCGCCGGACTGAATTGCGCCGTGCGGTCGAGCCACCACGTTCATCAATTCGGCCGGCCTTGCGAATGCCGTGCTACTTGCGCATCAACGTGCTCTTCCCGAACAGCGACTCGACCAGATCGACTGCCACCAGCGCTGTCTGATTGCGCACATCCAGCGCCGGGTTGATCTCCATCACATCGAGCGACGCCAGCCGCCCGGTGTCGGCGATCATTTCCATGCACAGCTGCGCCTCGCGGTAGGTCGGCCCGCCGAGCACCGTGGTGCCGACGCCGGGCGCGATGGCGGCGTCGAGGAAGTCGACGTCGAAGCTCACGTGCAAATGGGTGTTGGCGTCGATGGTCGCGAGCGCCAGCTCCATCGTGTGGCGCATGCCCATCTCGTCGATGTAGCGCATGTCGAATACTTCCAAGTCCGCCTCGTGCACCAAGCGCTTTTCGCCAGGATCGACGCTGCGGATGCCGATCTGGCGAACCCACTTCGGCTTGATGGCGGGCACATGGCCGCCGATCTCGATCAGCTCCTGCGGGCCGTTGCCGCACAGGCAGGCCACGGGCATGCCGTGCGTGTTGCCGCTGGGCGTGAGTTGGTGGGTGTTGAAGTCGGCGTGCGCGTCCAGCCACAACACGCGCAGCTTGCGGCCGTGCTCGCGGCAGTGGCGTGCCACCGCGCTGATGCTGCCGATGGCGAGGCAGTGATCGCCGCCCAGAAGAATCGGCAGGCGGCCGAGTTTCAGTTCTTCGAAGACGGCGTTGTGCACCGTGCGGTTCCAGGCCACCACCTCGGGCAGGTGGCGGTAGCCGTCGCTCGGCGGCTGCCATGGGTTGGCCGGGCCGGCCAGATTGCCGCGGTCCGCAACCTCCAAGCTGTGGCTCTCGAGCGTGGCTTGCAGGCCGGCCACGCGAAGCGCCTCCGGGCCCATCGAGGCACCGCGTGCGCCGGCGCCGATGTCGGTGGGGGCGCCGATCAGCGAAACGCGTGGCGGCGAAATGACCATCTCAGCAATCCTCGGCAAACGGCCCGGTGGTGGTGTCGCCCGCATCGAGCGCGTAATGCCGCTCGATCAGGCCCCACGCCTCCTCGGCGCTCTCGACGAAGTGGAACAGCTTCAGGTCTTCGGGAGAGATCATGCCGGTGCCGACCAGCAGATCGAAGTTGACGAGCTTGGTCCAGAACTCGCGGTTGAACAGCAGCACCGGCCGGCGGCGCACCTTGCCGGTCTGCATGAGCGTGAGCGCCTCGAACATCTCGTCGAGCGTGCCGAAGCCGCCGGGGAAGCACACCAGCGCGATCGCGCGCATCAGGAAGTGCATCTTGCGCAGCGCGAAGTAGTGGAACTGGAAACACAGCTCGGGCGTGATGTAGGCGTTGGGCTCCTGCTCGTGCGGCAGCACGATGTTCAGGCCGATGCTGGGGCCACCGGCCTCGAAGGCGCCGCGGTTGCCGGCTTCCATGATGCCGGGACCGCCGCCGGTGACCACGGCGATCGGCTGGTCGAGCCGCTTGGACGCGGTGGTCACCATGCCGGCGAAGCGCCGTGCCTCTTCGTAGT
>NZ_JACDCW010000135.1 GCF_013817345.1 Methylibium sp. | reverse complement strand
GGGTTGCTGTGTGGAGTGAAGTCAAGGAGGAGGGCTGGGCGTGAGCCCGGCCCGGGGGACATGAACGCAACACAGCGACCCGGCGCAGCGCTCGCGCGCTGAGCTTGCACAGTCGGCATTCCGAACACGAACCGAAACCCGCTACGACTCTTCGACGGCTTCAATTCGATGCGTATGAACGCAATTTCGTATCAGAACTTGCGCTTCGTCATCGACGCATCGCGTGCCGCGCTGCCCGCACGATGCTCTGCGCATCCACGCCGAAGAAATCGCGCAGCGCCGCGCGCGTGTCGCTGCGCCCGAAGCCGTCGGTGCCCAGCGTGAGCAGCCTGCGGCCCGGGGGCAGGTAGGCACGGATGCTTTCGGGCACGGCGCGAACGTAGTCGGTGGCGGCGACGATCGGGCCGGTGCTCTTCGCGAGTTGCTGTGCGACGAAGGGCTCCCGCGCCGGCTCGCCACGCAAGGCAGCAGATTCGCAGGCCGCACCATCGCGCGCCAGCTCGCTCCAGCTCGTGACGCTGAACACTTCCACGCCGATGCCCTCTTCAGCAAGGATCTGCGCGGCCTTGACCACTTCGGTCAGGATCGCACCAGAGCCAAGCAAGGTGATCTGCGCCGGCGCATCGGCGTCACCGTACCGCCCGAAGCGGTAGCACCCGCGCAGCACATCGGCATGCGCCTCGGCCGGCAGACTCGGCTGCGTGTAGTTCTCGTTCATCAGCGTGACGTAGTAGAAAACGTCTTTCTGCTCGACCATCATCTCGCGGATGCCTGCATCCACGATGACCGCCATCTCGCCCGCAAAGGCCGGGTCGTAGGCCTTGCAGTTCGGAATGGTCGCGGCGACTAAGTGGCTCGTGCCGTCCTGGTGCTGCAGCCCCTCGCCGCCGAGCGTGGTGCGCCCCGAGGTGGCGCCGAGCAGGAAGCCGCGCGCGCGCTGATCGGCAGCCGCCCAGATCTGGTCGCCCACGCGCTGGAAGCCGAACATCGAGTAGTAGATGTAGAAGGGCAGCATCGCCAGGCCGTGCACGCTGTAGCTGGTGGCCGCCGCGGTCCAGCTTGCCAGGGCGCCGGCCTCGCTGATGCCCTCTTCGAGAATCTGGCCGTCGGTGGCTTCGCGGTAGCTCAGGATCGTGTCGATGTCTTCCGGCGCATAGCGCTGGCCGACGCTCGAATAGATGCCGACCTGCTTGAAGAGGTTGGCCATGCCGAAGGTGCGCGCCTCGTCGGCCACGATGGGCACGATGCGCTCGCCGAGCGCCTTGTCCTTCATCAGATTCCCGAGCATGCGCACGAAGGCCATGGTGGTGCTCATGTCCTTGCCGTCGGCCGCAAGGGCGAACTGCGCGTAGGCCGGGAGTTCCGGCTTGGGCACCACGTCGCAGGCCGTCTCGCGGCGCGGCATCGAGCCGCCGAGCGCCTCGCGGTGGGCCTCGAGGTACTGCATCTCGGGGCTGTCGTCGGCCGGTCTGATGAAGCTCAGCGACGTCGCCTGCTCGTCCGTGAGCGGCAGGTTGAAGCGATTGCGGAATCCGATGAGGTCGGCGCTCTCGAACTTCTTGTGCGAGTGCGTGGTCATCTTGCCCTGGCCGGCGCCCATGCCGTAGCCCTTCTTGGTGTGGGCCAGGATGACGGTGGGCTGGTCGCGGTGGGCGGCTGCGGCGGCGTACGCGGCGTGGATCTTCACCAGGTCGTGTCCGCCGCGCTTCAGGCGGTCGATCTGCTCGTCGGTCATGCCTTGGGCGAGGCGCGGGAGTTCCTCGTTTTGGCCGAAGAAGGTGTCGCGGTTGTAGCGCCCGTCCTTGGCCGCGAAGGTCTGCATCTGGCCGTCGACCGTCTGCGCGAAGGCGCGCGCCAGGGCGCCCGTGGTGTCGCGCGCGAACAGGCCGTCCCAGTCGCTGCCCCAGACCAGCTTGATGACGTTCCAGCCGGCGCCGGCGAAGAGTTTCTCCAGCTCATCGATGATGCGGCCGTTGCCGCGCACCGGGCCGTCCAGGCGCTGCAGGTTGCAGTTAACCACCCACACCAGGTTGTCGAGCTTCTCGCGCGCCGCGAGCGTGAGCGCGCTCATGGATTCGGGCTCGTCCATCTCGCCGTCGCCGAACACCCCCCACACCTTGCGCGCCTCGCAGTCGAGCAGCTTGCGGTGCGTGAGGTAGCGCATGAAGCGCGCGTGGTAGATCGAGCTGATCGGGCCGATCCCCATCGAGCCGGTGGGGAACTGCCAGAAGTCCGGCATCAGGTAGGGATGCGGATAGCTGCTCAGGCCGCGTGCGCCTTTGCCGGTGGTGAAGGCCGGTGCGGTGAGTTCCTTGCGGTAGTGCGCGAGGTCTTCTTCGCTGAGGCGGCCTTCGAGGAAGGCGCGCGCATAGACGCCGGGGGCGCTGTGAGGCTGGAAGAACACGAGGTCGCCGCCGTGCGCTCCTTGGCCTGAACCCGTGCGTGCATGGAAGAAATGGTTGAAGCCGCATTCGAACAGGTCGGCCGCGCTGGCATAGCTGGCGATGTGGCCGCCGAGTTCGCCGTAGGCCTGGTTGGCGCGCACGACCATGGCGAGCGCGTTCCAGCGCATCAACGAGGCCAGACGCTCTTCCACCGCCAGGTCCCCGGGGAACGCGGGCTGCGCTTCGACGGCGATGGTGTTGACGTAAGGGGTGGCGAGTTCGGGCTGCCAGCCGATGCGCTGCTGGCGCGCCACGCGGGCCAGTTCGTCGAGCATCCAGCGGGCGCGCGCCGGGCCATGCGCCTCGGCCAGCGCGGCGAAGGCTGCACGCCATTCCGCGGTTTCCTGCGGGTCGGGGTCGCTGCTGATCGAGGACAGGTCGACCACGGGGTTGAAATGAGGATCAGAAAGAGCATTCATGTCGAAACTTTAATTCGATCGATCCGTCATGGGCTGCTGTAACGCGGCTTCCAAGGCGCGTTGGCCGTATAAAGTGCCGTGACTCTTACTGAACACGGCATTTCATGAATATGGACCGCGTGGATCTTCGGATCCTTGACGAATTGCAGCGCGACGGCGCCCTGTCGAACGTCGATCTCGCTCGCCGCGTGCACCTCTCGCCTTCGCCCTGCCTCGCGCGCGTGAAGGCGCTCAAGGCGGGCGGCGTGATCGACCGCTATGTCGCCATCGCCAATGCGGCGGCGCTCGGGCTGGGGCTCAACGTCTTCATCTCCATCAGCCTGCGCACGCAAAGCAAGGCGTCACTTGCCGAATTCGAGCAGCGCATCGTCGAGCACGACGAGGTGATGGAGTGCTACTTGATGACGGGCGACAGCGACTACCTGATTCGCGTCGCCGTTGCCGACATCGCAGCGCTCGAGAAATTCATCCTCGAGCAACTGACTCCCATCGCTGGCATCGAGAAGATCCGCTCGAGCTTCGCCCTGAAACAGGTGCGCTACAAGACGGCCTTGCCACTGCCTGCGCATTGACGCGACCTCAATCGAACGTCACCACGCGGTCGCCGTCCCCGCGTCGGCATCCATCGGCCAGCGGCTCCCAGCCGCGACGAATCACCACCTGCCGTTCGTCGTGACACAGCTCGATGCGCTCGGCGCCTGGAACCCGCTCGCGTACGAACGCTTCGATGGAACCCGGCGTGCTGGTGCGGAACTGCAGCGCGAAGCGGTCCTCTTCCGGATGGTCGGCGACGTGGACCCACGGGATGAAGTTGGCGGCGAACATCAGCGCCTGCGAGCCCACCTGCACCGGCCGCGGCGCATAGCCTTGCGCCATCAGCCAACGCTGCGCGCGTTCGCGCGGGCCGTCGGCGTCCCCCGCGATATCCGTAGCGTTCACGCGGTCCGTGGCACCCCACGCAGTGGCCAGCAACTCCATCACCCACTGATTGCAGTTCTGAAAGCGCAGGCTGTACGGATGCGCATTGGCGCTGTACCGCCCCGCCAGCAGCCGCAACGCGAGCGCCTTGTCGAGCGCGGTGCGTTCCAGCGCGGCGGCCTCGGGGGGCGGCAGCAGCACGATGGACACGAAGCCGATCGATGGGTCGTCGGTGCCGAACAGGAATCCGGCCATGCCCTGGTCGTAGAGCCGCGGCCGGGCCTCGTCGCAGGCGTAGTAGAGCTGCCGCACCGACCACGGCCCGTTGGCGCTGGCCTTCAGGCTCACGCCGGCATGCGAGTAACGCAAGCCGAAGCGTGCCAGGTCCAGGCCCGAGCGAGCGACCAGGGCCACGCTATGGCCGGACGCGTCCAGTTCCTGCCGCACGATCGCGGCGAAGCGCAGCAGGCGGTCTTGCTGTGGTGCGCTCAGCGGCGATTCGCGATCACAGAAACGCGAGGCGTCCGATGACGACGCCTGACTGCCGGCTGCAGCGCCGCACAGGCCGGCGGCCAACACCAGCGCGCGCGTGAGTCTCACAACGGTGGCAGGGCCACGTTCCGGCTCGCCGCGGCCTTGCTTCGCAACGGTTGCCACGTCCGGCTGCGCGGGCGAGGCCTCAAAGCGTGACGGCGTGCGACTCGAGTTCGCGGTGCCAGTCGTCGGCCAGCACCAGGAAGAAGGCCTCGCGCGTGTCGGCGCGCGCAAACTCCAGGCCGTAGGGGCGGTGGCGGGCGCTGACCACGTCGCCCCGCGCCATGCCGCGCTGCGTGAGTGTTTGCTGCGGCAGGGAGAGAAAGAACTCGCGGGTCGCATCGTCGGTGGCCTGCAGCTTCAGCCGCAGCATGCCGGGGCGTTCGGCCAGCTCGGCGACTTCGATGATGCGGTAGTCGCCTTCGGCCACTTCCTTGTCGTCCGTGGAGCTGTCGCTCGAGCCTTCGATCGAGTCGGACACGCTGCCGGACGAGGCCGAGCCGGCGCTCGATGCCGACGAGGCGAAGCTGTCGGCGTGAGCGGGCGTCGCCGTGGCGAGGCACAGGGCGGCGATGCAGGCGAGGTGCGCAGGAGTGAAGGTCATGGTCACAAGCTCCGAAAGCCGTAAGAAATCTCGCGGTGAGGATAGCGCGGCAGCTCGCGCTGCGGGCACGTTGTTGCCGCGTGGAGCGGATGTAGGCAGCTGAGAGCGGTGCCCGTGTCAAGGCTTCTCCGTCTTCGGCCGGTAGTCGCACAGCGCCACGACGGCGCACTCCCAGCAGCGCGGCAGCCGCGCCTGGCAGACGTAGCGGCCGTGCAGGATCATCCAGTGATGGGCGTCCTGCAGGTAGTTCGGCGGCACGCGTTTCATCAGCTGGAGTTCGACCTCGAGCGGCGTCCTGCCCGGCGCCAAGCCGGTGCGGTTGCCGACGCGGAAGATGTGCGTGTCCACCGCCATCGTCGGCTCGCCGAAAGCCACGTTGAGCACCACGTTGGCGGTCTTGCGGCCGACGCCGGGCAAGGCTTCGAGGGCCTCGCGCGTGTTCGGCACGTGGCCGCCATGCTGCTCGACCAGCAGCCGGCAGGTCTCCAGCAGATGACGGGCCTTGCTGCGGTACAGGCCGATGCTGCGGATGTGCTCAGTCAGCCCGTCCAGACCCAGCGCGAGCATCTTGTGCGGCGTCGGCGCCACCGCGAAAAGGCGGAGCGTCGCCTTGTTGACGCCGGCGTCCGTGGCCTGCGCTGAAAGCAGCACGGCGGCGAGCAGTTCAAAGACCGAGCTGTAGACGAGTTCGGTGGCGGGTTCGGGGTTGGCGTCGCGCAGGATGCTGAAGAACGTCTCGACTGCGGCTGCTTTCATCGGCGCGATTCTGGCAGCGGCTCACCGAGCGCTGATGCGGCAGGAGCGACGGCGAATGCGCTCGGTGCCGACCGCTTGCCCGCACCTTGCGCTCCGCATGCCGACGCTGAAGGAGAACGCCGCAAAAAGGCAGAAGCGACAGCCTCCGGCTCAACCGTCTTGCGCGAGGCGTGACCGGGCCCGGGCCAGCGCCGCTTCGATTACCGCTGAGCGGCCTGCGTCAGCCGTCGCGGCCGCGTCCGGCTTGCCCTCTGACTCTCCCGCACGCGGCGCAGCATGGGCCGCCAGGCGCTCGTCGCATTCGCCCTGAAGGCGCCGCGCCCGTTCGTTGCGCGCCCGATAGCGTGAGCGTGCCGCTTCGGCCTGTGCGGCCGACCATGCGGCCCAGCCCGTCGGTAGATTCGGGCCGGGCTCGGCGGGCTCCATCGAAATGCAGTCGACCGGGCAGGCCGGAACGCACAGCTCGCAACCAGTGCATTGCGCGGCGATGACGGTGTGCATCAGCTTGGCCGCACCGACGATGCAGTCGACCGGGCACGCCTTGATGCACAGGGTGCAGCCGATGCACGCGGCTTCGTCGATGACGGCCAGCCGCAGCGGGCCTTCGTTGCCGCACGCCGGATCGAGCGGCAGCAGCGGGCGGCCGGTCAGTGCCGTCAGCCGGGCAATCCCTTCGGCGCCGCCCGGCGGGCAGCGATCGATGCCGGTTTCACCCGCTGCGATCGCTTGCGCGTAGCCTCGGCAATCGGGGTAGCCGCAGCGCGTGCACTGCGTCTGCGGCAAAGCCGCATCGATGGCGTCGGCCAGCGTGCTCACCGCGCCGCGGTCAGTCGCCGTTTTGCTGGGGTCTTGGTCGCGGTCTTGACGACCGTTTTGGCGACGGGCTTTGCGATGCGCTTTGCGATGCGCTTTGCGGCAGGCTTCGCGACGGCATTGGCGGCGATGGGCTTTGCCGCAGCCTGCACGGCGGGCGCCACGGCGCCATCCTGCCAAGGCTTCTGGTGCTTCAGGATGAACTCGCGAATCTCGGGATACGCGAACTCGCGCCAGCGGCGGCCGGAGAAGATGCCGTAGTGGCCAGCACCGGCCACTTCGTAATGGCGCTTGCGCGACTTCGGAATGCCGGCGCACAGATCGAGCGCGGCGGCGGTCTGGCCGGAGCCGGAGATGTCGTCGAGCTCGCCTTCGACCGTGAGCAGCGCAGTCGTCTTGATGTCCTGCGGGCGCACCAGCTCGCCGTCGATCTCCCAGGTGCCGTTCACGAGCGCGAAGTCCTGGAACACGGTCTTGATGGTGTCGAGGTAGTACTCGGCCGGCATGTCGAGCACGGCGTTGTACTCGTCGTAGAAGGAACGATGGGCGTCGGTGCTCTCGTCGTCGCCGCGCAGCAGGTCGAGGAAGTAGTCGTAGTGCGCAGTCATGTGGCGCTGCGGGTTCATCGCCACGAAGCCGCTGTGCTGCATGAAGCCCGGGTAGACGCGGCGGCCGGCGCCCGGGTAGTTCTGCGGCACACGGTAGATCACGTTGTGCTCGAACCATTCGTAGGGCTTGTTCATCGCCAGGTTGTTCACGGCGGTCGGCGACTTGCGGGCGTCGATGGGTCCGCCCATCATCACCATGGTGCGCGGCGTCTTCTCGCCGTTGCTGGCCATCAGCGAAACGGCCGCGAGCACCGGCACCGTCGGCTGGCACACCGAGATCACGTTGACCTCGGGCCCCACATGGCGGATGAACTCTTGCATGTAGCGCACGTAATCGGCCAGGTGGAACGCGCCGGCCTCGGCCGGCACCATGCGCGCGTCGATCCAGTCGGTGATGTAGACCTTGTGGTGCTGCAAAAGGAGCTTGACCGTATCGCGCAGCAGGGTCGAGTGGTGGCCGGACAAGGGGGCGACGACCAGCACGCTGGGCTGGTCGCGCATCTCGAGCAGCAGCGCCCCGTCGTCGGTGTAGCGCTTGAAGCGCAGCAGCCGGCAGAACGGCTTTTCGACTGCGGTCTGCTGCTGCACGACGATCTCGGTGCCGCCGACCTTGATGTCGGTGATGCCGAACTCCGGTTTCTCGTATTCCTTGGTCAGCCGGTGCATGAGGTCGAAGCCGGCCGACAGACGCTGGGCGCCGGGCGCCTGCGCGAAGGGCGACATCGGGTGGCTGTAGAGCCGGCTCGAGGCGCCCGCGAATTCCGCGAAGGGGCTGAGCAGGGCGCGCTGGGTTTCGTACAACTGATAAAGCATGGTGAGTCCGCAGTAGAGGTCGGTCGACGGAACGGCAACCGAACGCCGTGATTGGCTGCCGAACACCGATTGGTGCACTGCAACATTATAGGGAGGCCGGCTTTTTTCTAAACCGTGGCAGCCGTGCATCTTTGCAGAGCGCGGGGTGAATGCAAGCGCGCAGATGTGGGTTGACGGGCCGTATGTGACGGCTACCACCGTACGGGCGCAGTTCCGTGCGGTGGGGCACAGAGTGTGCGCTCAGCGGGCGGCGGCGCGGCCGCCGCGCGAGCCGCTGCCTTGTCCGCCACTGCGGGCCCGGCCGCCTGCCCCGCGCGGGGCTTGCATTGCGC
>NZ_JACDCW010000001.1 GCF_013817345.1 Methylibium sp. | reverse complement strand
GGGCGGCGCAGTCGGCGCGGGTGCCGCGGTGGTCGCAGCCGCGCCGCTCAACGCGGGGGCCGGCTCGCTTGCCGCCGCCATGGCGGGCGCCGGCTTGGGCTCCTCGAACTTGGCGCCCCCGGCATTGGCCAGGTGAACCACGGCGCGGCCGATTTCCAGGTCGCTGAAATCGCCGCCGCCTTGCGGGCCCATGGCCCCCTTGCCCTCGAGCGCCGATGTCAGCAGCGCCTCATAGCCGGCGGTGATGCGTGGCGCCCAGGCACCGGCATCGCCGAACTTCGGTGCATTGGCCAGACCGGCGTCGTGACAAGCGGCGCATTGAGCGGTGTAGACCTCGGCACCGGACTTCATCACGCTCACGTCGGTGACGTCGCGGACCACGACCTGCCCGACCGGCGCCAGCCGCTGGGCGATCGCCTGCTCGTCGAGCATTTCGGTGCCCGCGCCCGGTTTAACCGCATTCGACACGAAACTGGCCAGCATCACGATGACGGCGATCGGAATGACGAACGACGCCACCACGGCGATGAGCAACTGCTTGGGCGTGCGGATCGGACCTTCGTGATTGGCTTCCGGATCGGCGTGGGAGGGCACAGGGTCGCTCATGAAATCCTCGGAAAAACTGGGGGGTCGAGCCCCGCGCAGCGCGGTGCGTCGGCAGCCGGTGGCAAAGCCGGGCGATTATAGAGGCCGCCTCCCTGACGAGCCGCGCTGGGCGAAGGCCCGCAAGCGCGCGCGCTAGAATCCACGCCCTGCGTCCGTAGCTCAATGGATAGAGTACTGCCCTCCGAAGGCAGGGGTTGCTGGTTCGATCCCAGCCGGGCGCACCAACGCAAATAAACGTGAGACGCCGGTGTCGACGCGCGCCGGCGCTACATCACGAAGGCGATGGCACCGGTGGTTGTTGCTGCGTGTCGTCACCCTTTGCCGGCTTGCGCCCCGCGTCCTCATCGACAGCCTTGCGCCGCGGCGTGATGGCCGGCGGATCGCTGGCGGGGAAGCTTTCTTCGACGGCCTCGTCGATCAGGTCTTCCTCGTGCTCGGCAGGCGCGGGATCAACAGGTTTCGTATCGGGCTGTGTCGTCATGGTCGTTCCTTCTCGGGCAAAGCATCGTTCATGCGAGGCTCCGTCGGTCGCGCACGTTAGGAGCAATCGCTGTTCCCACAGATCACGGCGCAAGAACACTCTGCGCTTGCAGCAAGGGCCATGGCAGGCACCGGGGTTGCCACACGTAGCATCCACGTCATCCACTTGCTAGGAAAACCTCATGAGAGAAAGCGGAGTGCGAACCGCGGCGCGTCAACCCGAGCCGGAAACATTCAGCGAGCACGCGAGGCCCGGCCCCACGGCCAATGCCGTCGTGCGCACCTACGACCGCTTTGCCCCCTTGTACGACTGGGTGTTCGGTCGAGTACTCGAGCCCGGCCGCAAGGCCATGACGGCAGCGGCCTCGGCCCTGCATCCTGCTTCGGTGCTGGAGGTCGGCGTGGGCACCGGCCTCACCCTCGCCGGGTATCCGCCGGACTCGCGTGTGGTGGGCATCGATCTGTCTGCCGACATGCTGGAGCGTGCGCGTGCACGTGCGGCCGCGATGCCACAGCGCCAGGTGGCCCTGCAGGTGATGAACGCCGAACGCATGGAATTTGCCGATGACAGCTTCGATTGCATAACGGTCCCTTACGTCCTGTCGGTCACGCCGCATCCGGCGCGGCTGGTGCACGAGATCCGGCGCGTGTGCAAGCCGGGCGGCGCGATCCTCGTCGTCAACCACTTCAGTGGCAGCCCGTTCTGGTGGTTGATGGAGCGCGCGGTGCGTTCGGTGGCCGACCGCGTCGGATTTCGCTCGGACTTCGCTTACGAGGAGCACATCCTCGCGCACGACTGGCACGTCGAATCGGTCCGGCCAGTGAACCTGTTCCGGCTGTCGAAGCTGGTCGTGTTGCGCAACGACAAGGCTTAGGGCGTGTTCGCGCGCCACGCGCCACCGCGCGAAGCTGGCAGCATGCGCGCATGCCACGTTTCGCCGCCAACCTGAGCCTGCTCTACACGGAGCATTCCTTTCTCGATCGCCCTGCCGCCGCGGCGCGCGACGGCTTTGCGGCCGTCGAATGCCAGTTCCCGTACGAACACCCGGCCGCCGCCCTGAGCGAACGACTCGCCTCCGCCGGCCTGCCGCTAGTGCTGATGAACGCACCACCGGGTGACTGGGCAGGAGGCGAACGCGGCCTGGCATGCCTGCCGGGCCGCAACGACGACTTCCGGCGCAGCGTCGATGAGGCCCTTGTGTATGCCCAGGCCGTCGATTGCCCGCGTGTGCATGTCATGGCCGGCTGCCTACCGCAAGGCACCGAGCGCGCCGCGCTGCAGGCGGCGTACATCGAGCGCCTGGCCTGGGCCGCAGCGCAGGCGGCCACGGCCGGCGTGGACCTGCTGATCGAGCCGATCAACCAGCGTGACATGCCGGGCTATTTTCTGAACCGGCAAGACCATGCGCACGAGATCGTCAGTCTGGTGGGCGCCGCGAACCTGAAGGTGCAGATGGACCTGTACCACTGTCAGGTCGTCGAAGGCGACGTGGCGATGAAGCTGCGCCACTATCTGCCCCAGGGGCGCGTAGGCCATCTGCAGATCGCCGGCGTCCCGGCGCGCCAGGAACCCGATGCCGGCGAGCTGAACTTCGCTTACCTGTTCGAAGTGATCGACGCGCTCGGCTACGAGGGCTACGTCGGCTGCGAGTACCGGCCGCGCGCCGGCACGAGCGAGGGTCTGGGCTGGCGGCCGGGCGGCTGACGCGACAAGCGGAGCCGGGGCGGCCCGCTCCTCACCACAGCAAGGCCACGACGAACACGCCGATCATCACGAAGCCGAGCGCCAGTTTCACCGCCGTGCCAACCAGCATGCCGATCCAGGCAGCGGTGCCGACCCTGAACGCGCGCCGCGTGTCGCTGTCGACCGGCACGCCCGGCGTCGCGGGCACCAGGCCACCGGCCGGCGGCTGCCGCAGCGCGTAGAGCTCTCCGGCGACCGCGCCCACGAAGGGCATGAACAGCACGCCGATCAGGCCCATGAACAGGCCCACCACGGTTCCCAATGCCGCGCCGATCAGCGCCCACCGGCTGGCGCCGACGCGCTGGGCGCCGAGCACGGAGGCGACGAAATCGATGGCCAGCGCGAGCAGCGCCAGAACGGCAATCGCCGCCACGGTCCAGCCCGAAACCCGCACGAAACCATCGATCCAGGCGCCAAGGAACAGGCCGGCCATCACCAGGAGCGTGCCGGGCAGCACCGGCAGCACGGTGCCGGCCACGCCGATGATCGTCATCACAACGGCGAGCGCCCACCACACGGCGGGGGGAATGCTGGGCAGGAGAGTCGTCAGGGCGTCCATGGCTGAGGTCCGTCAAAAAGTAGAAAGGTCGGGGGCGACGCTCACACGCCGCCGATGAAGTCGCGCACCGCGGCCTCGAACGCGCCCGGCTGCTCGAGCACGCTCAAATGCGCCGCGCCGTCGATGACCACCAGACGCGCCTTCGGCACCGCATGCGCGATGGCCTGCGACATCGCCAGCGGCGTGCCCTGGTCCTGGTCGCCGGCGATCACGAGCGCGGGCACGGCAATTTGCGGCAGCCGCGCGGTGGTGTCCATGTGCATCACCGCGTGGCTGGCGCCAAGGTAGCCCGCCACCGGTGTGCTCACCACGCGCCGGCGCCAGCGCGCCACGGTGGCCGCCTGCGCCTGGCGAAAGGATTCGCTGAACCAGCGCTGCATGGCCGCATCGGCGACGGCCTCCAGGCCGCCGTGCTCGATGGCGTCGATGCGCTGCTGCCAGGCGCTGCGTCCCTCATGTCCGAATCCCGAACTGGAATTGGCGATGACCAGCGCCTTCAGGCGTTCCGGATGGCGCAACGCGAGTTCCAGCCCGACCATGCCGCCCAGCGACAGGCCGACCCAGATCACCGGTCCGGGCTGCAGCTCGGCCAGCAGTCGCTCGGCGTCTTGCGCCAGCGCCGCCATCGTGTAGGGGCCCGGCGGCGCATCGGAATCGCCATGGCCGCGGTGGTCGTAGCAGATCACGCGGTGCTGCGCGGCCAGCGCGTTGGCCAGTTCGTCCCACAGGCTCGCGTCGCAGCCGAGCGCGTGGCTGAGCACGAAGGTGTGCGGGGCCGGCGCGCCGCTGCGCGGCTCTCGCAGCGTGTAGTGCAGGGCGGGGCTGCCCTGGCTGCGCCGCGAGCGGCCGGTACCGGGGTGCACCGCCTCGGTGGCCGGCAGCGGCGGCAGTTCGCGACCGATTTCGCGCAGCAGCCGGGTGGCGATCGCCACGCCCGTGTTGGCGGCCGGCACGCCAGCGTAGATGGCGGCTTGCATGAGCACTTCCTTGACCTCGTCGGGCGTGAGCCGCGTGTCGGCGTGATCGCCCGCGCCCAGGCCGGCGCCGCTGCCGCCGGTGAGTGCAGCTCGCAGGTGCAGCTCGTATTCCTCCCAGCGGCCGAGCGCACAGGTGATGGCCAGCACGATGATGCGGCGCGTCCTGGCGTCCAGGCCAGGGCGGCCCCACACGTCGTTCCAGGCGTAGCGGGTGATGAAGTTCTGGAAGTCGGCGTTGAACGCGTTGGCGTTGGCGACCGACTTGTCGACCCAGGCGTCGCCGAGGATGGCGCGGCGGTTGCGCATGCCGCGTTCGAGATCGTGGTCGTAGGGGTCCATGAACGAGGCCTCGCAATGAATCGAGTTGAGAGCCCGGCCGGCAAAGACGCACCGACCGCGACATGTTCGACAGTGTCGCGCCAGCGGGCGATGCGCGCGGCGGTGGTCCGCGGATCGCTCGGTTATGGTCGCGGCCATGCACGATCGCGCCGCCCCGCCCGTCGGCCCGTTGCCCGGCTTCATCGCCGCGGCCCCCTCGATGGGTGCTGCTCGGCGCTTCGCCGTTAGGCCCGGGCGTTGCGCCCCCGTTGCTGCGCTGCTGCTGGCCCTGCTGCTCGGCGCTTGCGCCTCCGGTCCGCGCACCGGCGGCGGCGACGGCCCCCCTTCGGACCCACCGCGTGGCCTGGAACGCACGCCGGACGCAGTTCCCCGCATCGAGCCGCTGCGTTCGGGCGGCCCGAACAAGCCCTACCGGGTGCTGGGCCGCAACTACACGCCGGAGGCGCGAGACGTCCCCATGCGCGAGCAAGGCCTCGCTTCCTGGTACGGCCGCAAGTTCCACGGCCGGCGCACTGCCAACGGCGAGGTGTACGACATGTACGCGATGACGGCGGCGCACAAGACGATGCCGCTGCCCAGCTATGCGCGGGTGCGCAACCCGTCCAACGGAGCCGAGATCGTCGTGCGGGTCAATGACCGCGGGCCCTTCGTTCAGGGCCGCGTCATCGACCTGAGCTACGCGGCGGCCCGGAAGCTGGGCGTCGACGGCGTGGCGCCGGTGGAGGTGGAGCGCCTCACCTTCGAGGCGATCCGCACCGGCGAATGGCGCCGGCCGACGCGGGTCGCGCCCGGCGACATCACTTCGGGCGGCGCCGTGGCCGCTGCGCCGACGACGGTCTCGCCGCCGCCCGCTCAGACGCAGCCGGCGGTGAGCATGCCGTCGCCATCGGCGGCTCCGGCCACTCCGGCGGCAGAGATGGTTCAACGCGCCGCGGAGCCCACCGCGAGTGCCGACACGCATGGCTTCTGGGTGCAGCTCGGCGCCTTCCGCGAACGCGGTGGTGCCGAAGAGTTCCAGCAGCGCGTCTCGGCCGATCTCGACTGGCTCGCGCCGCTGATGGCGGTGTTCAGCGATGCGCCGCTGTTCAGGCTCCAGGCCGGCCCTTATGCGTCTCTCGACGACGCGCGCGGCGCCGCCGAGCGGGTGCGCGAGGCGCTGCGGCTGGTGCCGGTGATCGTCGAGCGGCGTTGAGCCGCGGCTCGCCGCCGGGCTCGGCCCCCTGCGAGGTCGATGATCGCGATCGACGACACGTTGCCGATCGCGCCTCCGTGACCCGTGGGGTCGACATCAGGGCCTGCGCCGCTGCCTCGTCGCGCACGAATTAACGGCAACGGCCCCGCCGCGGCGTGCGGCCAGGCGTGCGGTGGATGCAACGATGCCGCGGCCAGCGAGGGCGATGGCGATGGCGATGGATGGCGCTGCCGCTGGCGCCGGTGACGAGCCGCACGTTTTTCATGCCTGCACGGCCATCAGGTCGGTTGTTATCCCGCGTTCAGGGGGGGTCCAGCACAAAAGCGGCATTCATAAGCATCTGTGCACATCTTTTGCCCGTTGTCTCGGTGTGTGCTGGTGGATTCCCACTGCGCACGTCCGGACGTCAACCACCCATTCTTCAGCACAGGAGTTCCCATGCAGAAATTCTTCAAGCGCAGCGGCGTCGCCGCTGCCATGGCCACCGCGTTGGTCGCGGCCGCCCCGGCTTCTGCCGAAACACTGATCGGCCTGACCGTGACCAACAGGCTGGTCACCTTCGACAGCGGCAACCCGATGTTCGGCGGCCCGGAGATCGCCATCACCGGCCTGGTCGGCGACGAACGCCTGCTGGGCATTGACCTGCGCCCCAAGACCGGTGAACTTTTCGCTGTGTCGAACGCGAACAACCTGTACACCCTGAATGCCGGCACCGGCGCGGCGAGCTTCGTGGCGGCACTCTCTTCACCGCTAGCCGGCAGCTCCTTCGGCTTCGACTTCAACCCGGTGCCCGACAACGCCGCCGCCGGCCCCAACTCGCTGCGCATCATGTCCGACAGCGGCCAGAACCTGCGCGTGCAGGTCGCCACCTCCGGCGGCGCCACGCCGGCCGGCAACGTCATCGTCGACGGTGCACTCAACGGCGCCACCAATCGCCTGGACGGCGTGGCGTATGCCAACAACGACCGCGATCCGGCCACCGGCACCATGCTGTTCGGCATCGACGCCACCTCGGATTCGCTCTACAGCCTGAACGCCAACGCCGGCACGAGCACCCTGCTCGGCGGCCTGGGCCTGGACGTCACCGCGGTGGTCGGCTTCGACATCGCCGGCACCGGCAACCGAGCCTTTGCAGCGCTGGTGATCGACGGCGTGGGCGATGCCAAGACCGGCCTGTACGAGATCGATTTGGCAAGCGGGGCGGCCACGTCGCTGGGCCTGTACGGCATCGGCGGCCTGAGTTCGGGCGCTTCGCAGCTGCAGGGGCTGACCGTGGCGGCGATCCCCGAGCCTTCGACCTATGCGCTGATGCTGGCCGGCCTGGCCGGCGTCGGCTTCATGGCCCGCCGCCGCTCGGCGAACGCCAAAAGCTGAGGCCCGCGTGCGCCGCTGAACGCGGCAGCCGTTGCGATAGTCAAGGCACCCGCGAGCCGGAAGGTGGCCGTGGAGCCTCTTCGGAGCGCAAGCGGCTGCCGGCGCCCCGGCAGACAACGAAAAAGCGAGGCTTTCCGGCCTCGCTTTTTTTCACCGGGTCTTACTTGGCCGTCGGCATCGCGAATTCGGCGCCCTTACCAGTGCTCTCCGGCCAGCGCTGCATGATCGACTTCTGCCGGGTGTAGAAGCGCACGCCCTCTTCGCCGTAGGCGTGGGTGTCGCCGAACAGGCTCTTCTTCCAGCCGCCGAAGCCGTGCCAGGCCATCGGCACCGGGATCGGCACGTTGATGCCGACCATGCCGACCTCGATGCGCCGCGCGAACTCGCGGGCAACGTGGCCGTCGCGGGTGAAGCAGGCCACGCCGTTGCCGAACTCGTTGGCATTGACCAGAGCGACCGCGGCCGCGAAGTCGGGGACGCGCACGCAGCACAGCACCGGGCCGAAGATTTCCTCGCGGTAGATCGTCATCTCCGGCGTGACGCGGTCGAACAGCGTGCCGCCGATGAAGAAGCCTTTCTCGTGACCGGCGACGCGGTGGCCGCGGCCATCGACCACCAACTCGGCACCTTCTTGCGCTCCCTTCGCGATCAGGCCCTCGATGCGCTCCTGCGCCGCCGCGGTGATGACCGGGCCCATTTCCGCATCGAGCTCCATGCCGTTCTTGATCTTCAACGATCGCGCCCGCTCGGCCAGCTTGGGCACGATCTTGTCGGCCACGTCACCGACCAGCACGGCCACGCTGATCGCCATGCAGCGCTCGCCGGCCGAGCCGTAGGCCGCGCCGATCAGCGCATCGACGCTTTGCTCGAGGTCGGCGTCGGGCATCACCACCATGTGGTTCTTCGCGCCGCCGAGCGCCTGAACGCGCTTGCCATGGCGCGCGCCGGTTTCGTAGATGTAGTGCGCGATCGGCGTGGAGCCGACGAAACTGATGGCCTTGACGTCGGGGTGTTCCAGCAGCGCATCGACCGCCAGCTTGTCCCCCTGCACGACGTTGAACACGCCGTCCGGCAGTCCGGCGCGCTTGAACAACTCGGCGATGAAGAGACTGGCGCTCGGGTCCCGCTCGCTCGGCTTGAGCACGAAGCTGTTGCCGCAGGCGATGGCCACCGGGAACATCCACATCGGCACCATGACGGGGAAATTGAACGGCGTGATGCCGGCCACCACGCCCAGCGGCTGGCGCAGCACCCAGTTGTCGATGCCGGTGCCGATCTGGTCGGTGAAGGCCGACTTGAGCAGCTGCGGCGCGCCGCAGGCGAACTCGACAATCTCGATGCCGCGCGTGACCTCGCCCTGGGCGTCGGTGAAGACTTTGCCGTGCTCGGCGGTGAGCATCGCGGCGAGCGTGTCGCGCTCCTCGATCAAAAGCTGCAAAAACTTGTTGAGCACCCGCGCTCGCTTGAGCGGCGGCGTGTCGGCCCAGGCCGGAAAGGCCGCTTGCGCGGCGGCCACCGCGGTGTTCACTTCGGCCTGGGAGGCCAGTGCCACTTGGCGCGCGACCGCGCCGGTGGCCGGGTTGAACACCGGCTGGCGGCGCCCGCTGGTGCTCGCGACCTTGCGGCCGTCGATGTAGTGGCCGATTTCGGCCGTGGCGGTGAAAGCTTCGGGGGCGCCCATGATGATCTCCTTGCAGGTACAACGCTTAAGACTAGGCGCTGCACGCCGGGCTGAACAGGCGAAGGAGCTGACTTCATTGTTCGCTGTAGTGAACAATGGGCGATGACGACGACACCGACGCCGCCGCTGTGGGCCCACGTGCATGCGCTCGGGCTGGTTGCGCAGCTCGGCAGCTTCACGCAGGCCGCCCAGCGGCTCGGCCTGTCGAAAGCGGCGGTGAGCCAGCGCATCGCCGAACTGGAGCGCAGCGTGGGCGTGCCGCTCCTGCAGCGCACCACGCGCAGCGTGCGGCTCACCGAAGCCGGCCGGCAACTGGTCGACGAGACCTCGGCCGGCTTCACGCAGATCGAGCAGGGCCTGGCCGCCGTGCGCGACCTCGCCCTGCAGCCGCGCGGCCTGCTACGGGTGAGCGCCCCGGTCGCCCTCGGTCGCCAGCAGGTGGCGCCGCAGCTCGAACCCTTCCTGCGCGCCTGGCCGGGTATCCGCGTGGACCTCGCCCTCGAGGACCGGGTGGTCAACCTGGCGCACGAGGGCTTCGATCTCGGCGTGCGCCACACCAGCACGCCGCCCGACAGCCACGTCGCCTGGAAGCTGTGCGCGTCGCGGACTTTGCTGGTCGCCACCCCTGCTTACCTGCGCCGGCGCGGAGTGCCCGAGCATCCGGGCGATCTGGCCGCGCACGACTGCGTGGCCTATCTGCGCCCCGGCCCGGCGGTCTGGCCCTTCGAGCGGCTGCCGGTGCGCGGCTCCCGTGCCGCGGCGGAGCCGGAGCGCGTGCGCGTGACAGTGAGCGGCGCGCTGCGCGTCAACAATTCCGAAGTGCTGCGCGACGCGGTGCTGGCGGGCCTGGGCATCGGCCTGTTGCCCGACTTCAGCGCCGCGGCCGCGCTCAAGGCTGGGCGCCTGCGCGAGTTGCTGCCGCTGTGGCGGCCGATCGGCTTTTTCGGCGATGCGGTGTACGCGCTGCGGCCGTGGAGCCCGCAGGTGCCGCGAGCGGTGCGTGCGCTGGTCGAGCATCTGCGTGCCGCGCTCGCCGCCGGTTTCGGCTGAGCCAAAAAAACAGCCCACCCGTTGAAGGGTGGGCTGGGGAAGTCCTTCAGAAAGGACGTCGTTGGGACCGGTCACTTCGCGGGGCACAGCCGCCTGCGAGGGCCGACACGCCGAGTTCCGAAGAACAGCGCGGCAGCGAATCCGAAGACTGTAGAAGTCGGCTCGTTGCGAACCCATCCCAAGAATGTAGGACCGGGCTTGCACACCGGCTGTGCGCACCGTCCATAGCGACGCAGCGAGACTTCTGCGGCGGCCATAAAGACCCGGCAACCTTGCCCCGGCTGTGCGCACGGTCCATAGCGACGTAGCGCGACCGCAGCATGCTCCCCGTTGCGTGCGGCGCGCCGCGTCTTCACACGCTCGCCGCGAGTTCTCCCAAGGCCCGCGGCGCCGGCTGGCCGTGAAAGCGAAAGTCCAGCGCCGGGCGCTTGCCGCTGATCAATTCGGCCAGCGCGCGCCCGGAGCCGGCGCCATGCGTCCAGCCCAAGGTGCCGTGGCCGGCGTTGAGCCACAGGTTGGCGATGCGGCTGCGGCCGATGTAGGGAATGTTGGTGGGCGTGCTCGGTCGCAGGCCGGCCCAGAAACTCGGCTCGTCCAGATGCGCCACGCCGGGAAACAGCTCCTCGTAGCGGCTCACCAGCGCCGCGCAGCGGGTGCGCGCGGTCGGGCCGTCCAGGCTCGTGTCGTAGCCCGCGAGCTCGGCGGTGCCGGCGATGCGCACCTGGTCGCCCAACCGCGAGATCGCGATCTTGCGGCTGTCGTCGATCATGCTCACGACGCTCGCGCGCTCGGGCACCTTGAGCTTCAGAGTCGCGGAGTAGCCCTTGGCCGGATAGATGTTCAGGTTCACGCCCAGCGGCCGCAGCAGCGGCGCGGTGAAGCTACCCAGCGCGGCGACGAAGGCATCGGCGCGCAATTCGCGGCGCTGCTGTGTCGCCGTGTCGATGACGTGCGCGGCGCTGATCTCGCCGCCGGTGCGCTCCAGCGCCTGCACCGCATGGCCGAACAGGAAGCGTGCCCCGCGCAGGGTGCAGCGCTGCGCGAGCTGTTGCGTGAACACGCGCGCATCGCCCGACTCGTCGCTGGGCGTGTAGGTGCCGCCGGCCAACTGCGGGCCGTAGGCGGCCAGAGCCGGCTCCACCTCGAGCACCTGCCCGGGCGACAACACGCGCCGGTCCACGCCGTGCCGGCGCATCAGCTCGGCGCCCGCGGCACCGGCCTCGAAGTCCCTCTCGCTGGAGAAGAAATGCAGGATGCCGCGCTCGATGCGGTGATAGTCAATGCCCGTCGCCGCAACCAGGGACTTGAGCGACTCCTGGCTGTACCGGCCGAGGGCGACGAGCTGTTGCACATTGCGCTCGAAGGCGGCGTCGCTGCATTGGCTCAGAAAAGCGAGGCTCCAGCGCCACTGCCAGGGATCGAGCCGGGGGCGAAACAGCAACGGCGAATCGGCCCGGGTGAGCCACTTCAGCAACTTGAGCGGCGCCTGGGCATTGGCCCAGGGCTCGCAAAAGCTCACGGAGATCTGCGCGCCGTTGGCAAAGCTGGTTTCCATGGCCGCGTCGCTCTGGCGATCAACGACGGTGACCTCGTGGCCTTGCTCGAGCAGGTACCAGGCGGTGCTCACGCCGACGATGCCGGCACCCAGGACGATGACTTTCATGAAAGATCCCTTCGAGGCTTCAGGCCGTTCGCGGTGCCTCGATTTTGCGGAGACGCCCCGCTGAAGTGAAGCGACATTAACGTTATTCTTTATTCATTAGCTTTTCTGATAGCGGAAGCGCAGAACACGCCATGCAAGACCTCGATCCCGCCGCCCTCGACTGCCTGGCCGCGCTCGCCGACGACGGCAGCTTCGAGCGTGCCGCGCAGCGCCTGTCGATCACCCAGTCGGCCGTCTCGCAGCGGCTGCGCGCACTCGAAACGCAGTCGGGGCAGTTGCTGGTGGTGCGCTCCCGGCCGCTGCGGCTCACCGAACCGGGCAAGGTGCTGCTGCGCTTCGCCCGCCAGATGCAGGCAATGCGTGCCGACGTGGCGCGCGAACTTGGCGAGCAGGTGCAGTCGCAGTCGCGGCTGCCGATCGCCGTCAATGCCGACAGCCTGGCGACCTGGGTGCTGCCGGCCCTGGACCCTCTGGTGCAGCAGGGGCTGCAGGAGGGATTCGGGCTGGAGCTCATCGTCGACGACCAGGACTTCACTCACGAGTGGCTGCGCCAGGGCCAGGTGCTGGGTTGCGTTTCCACCGTGGCGCGGGCGCTTCGGGGCTGCCGCGTCACGCCGCTGGGGGCGATGCGCTACATCGCGGTGGCCAGTCCCGGCTTCGTTCAGCGCGAGCTGGGCGGTGACGCAGCCGGCGGTCTGCACCGCGGGAACTTTGCGCGCACGCCTTTCCTGGTCTTCAACCGCAAGGACGACATGCAGGCGCAGTGGGTGGCTCGCGCCTTCGGCGTGCGCGCGCCGAAGCTGGCAGAGCGCTTCGTGCCTTCATCGGAGGCCTACGTGCGGGCGGCGGAACTGGGCTGGGGCATCGGGGTCGTGCCTGAGCTGCAGGCGCGCGAGCGCATGCAGCGCGGCGGGTTGCTTCAGTTGCGACCGGAAGTCGGCATCGACGTGATGCTGCATTGGCACCAGTGGAAGCTGGGCAGCGAGCTCGCGGCACCGGTACGTGCGGCGCGGCTCGATGAAGTCGGGGCGGCACTGGTTGCGGGCGCTGAGCAGGCCCTGCGCCATTGAACTGGTGCGGTGCCGGCGGCCGGCCGGAGCGTTGTGGCAACGAGTTACGGGCGCGCGACTTCGAGCCCTCCTGATCCATCGAGCGTTCGAGCCCGATCCTGCTGGACCCTCTTACTTACTGGCGTGCCGCCTCGACGAGGCGTCTTAGCATGAACCCATACCGCCCCGCACCATCACACAGTCATGCACTTCAAACCGTCGTGCCCGTTCGACTCGCCTTTCTGGCTGTGACCGCGCGCGTTGCTGACCACGCGGGTGAAAGCGCGCGGCGTGCCTGCGGGGTGGGCAACCCGGTAGTCATGTCGGCAGTGCAGGTGCCCGTGCAGCCACAGGTCAGCGAGCGGCAGCAGGTCGTCATCGGCATTGCAGAAGCTCGCTGTGCCCGGCTGCTCGCCGTAACGCGGATCGACGCTTCGTAGGCTCGGAGCATAGTGAGTGATAACTACTGTTGCATCGGCCTGCTTGGCGTCATCGGCAGGCCCCGAAAGCGTTCGGACCAGCCAGTCGCGACAAGCCAACGCCTCTTCGCGCACGGCCGCCGCGTCGAGCACCAAGCCGTCCCGCGTGGACCGCATCACCTCGACGAAATACCGCGCAGCGCGTTGGCAGCGGTCACGCCGGGCCTCGCCGAAGAGGTCGAAATCGCACCAGCGCGTGGTGCCGACGAAGCGGATGCGCCGCCCGTCGTCACCGCGCAGCACCCGCTCCTCGCGTTCGAGCAGGTCGATGCCGAGCGCGGTGCAGCGCGCCCGCAAGGCCGGCCAGGCGGTGTTCAGTTCGCGCCGGTCGAATTCATGGTTGCCGGCGACGAAGAGCACCGGCCGCGGCCAGGACGCAAAGCGCTCCAAGCCGACCCAGGTGCTGTCGATGTCGCCGGCCAGTATTAGCAACTCGGCGTCGGGCGCCGGCTGCGGCGCGAAGGCTTCGGTTTCTAGGTGCAGGTCGGACAGCAGTTGCAAGCGCATCGCGGCTGGCCCGGTTCAAACCGCGCAGACCGCGTACACCGCGCCGCGCGTGCGGCTCACGCCTCGCGGCCGTGGCATTGCTTGAACTTCTTTCCGCTGCCGCAAGGGCAGGGATCGTTGCGCCCGACCTTGGGGCCTGCGCGGCGCACGGTCTCGACCTTGAGCCGTTCGCCGCGGGCAAGATCGCAGATCGCGACCACGTTGCCGACGAGATCCTCGATGGCCTCGTCCAGAGTGCGCAGCGGGTGTTCGCTGTCGAGCGCCCGGGTGAAGGCCTGGTCATCGCCTTCCTGCTCCGGCAGATGACGGCGCACGCAGGCCAGCAGGTCGGGCAGTTCGCTGGCCGTCAAGGACTCGAGGGCAACGAACTGATTGAGCGCGTGCTCGAAGCCGACCGCCCACGGCGCCAGAGCCGGCACAACGGCGGCGGTGCCTTCGAGCGGCAGGCCTTCGTCGCTCTCGGGCTGCATCACCAGCGGATCGAACCAGGCGTCTTCGCGCAACTGGCGCTCCAGCACCGCGTGATGGCGCATCACCAGTGCGAGCAGTCGCTCGTGCTTGGCGGCGTGCCAGCCGGGTGTTTCCAGCGTGAGCGCCTGGCCGGCGCCGGGCTGTTCCGGGTCGCCCCAGTTCCAGTCGAATGCCGGCGGCAGCCAGTCGGCGGCGTCGATCAGCACCGGCTGCGCCAGTACGCCGCACAGGTAGCCGTCGAGCATCACCACGTCGAGCGCTTGGAGCGGCTCGGGAATCGCGGCCAGCAGATCGTCGAGTTCGCCGATTTCGGCGTCGCTCAGGGGTGTCGAAGTCATTGAATCAGGCATCGAACAATTGTCCTATGGCCGCAAGCGTGGCAAACGACCGACCAAGGATCTGACGAGGAATGAGGGTTTACCCTAGAATCAGGCTTCTCTTCTGAAAGCTTCTCATGACCACGCTGTCCATCCAACTGCCCACCTTTCGCACCCAGGCGCCGCGTGGTGCAGAGCCGCTTGCTCAAGCGGCCTATGCACTGTGGCACTTCTTCGATCTGATGGTGAGCGCTCGCAAACCTAACGCTTGGGCCGATCAATTCAGCGCCGTGTCGCTGAACGAACCCGATGCTCGTCGCAACGTGGACGCGCTTTACCGCGGCGGTTCCGTGCGCCCGTGACCGCGCACGTGAACGATTGAGTCCGACATGAAAAGGGCCGCTCGAAGGCGGCCCGAATCAGCCCAGGGCTGTCCGCGGAGGGGCTCCGACTGTTCAGGCCGCTAGCCGCTGCTCTATGCGCAGCTTGGTGTCGATCAGTTCGCCCGGCAGATGATGGGCGAGCTGGCTGAACAGCTCCTCGTGGAGCTTGAGCTCCTGCTGCCAAGCGGCGCGATCGATGCCGATCACGCTAGCGAACTGGTCCGGCGTGAAAGCAAGGTCGCGCCACGCCAGGTCTTGATAGCGCGGGCTGATGCCGAAGGCGTGCTCGGTGCCCTGCGCCCGGCCACGCACGCGTTCGAGCATCCACTGCAGCACGCGCATGTTTTCGCCGTAACCCGGCCAGACGAACTTGCCATCTGCTCCCTTGCGGAACCAATTGACGCAGTAAATCTGCGGCAGCTTCGCCCCTGAGCGCTCGCACAGCGTTTGCAGCTTGCGGCCCAGCGCCAGCCAATGGCCGAAGTAGTCGCTCATGTTGTAGCCCATGAAGGGCAGCATCGCGAACGGGTCGCGTCGCACGACGCCCTGCGCGCCGGCCGCCGCGGCGGTGGTTTCCGAGCCCATGGTCGCGGCCATGTAGACGCCTTCGACCCAGTTGCGCGCCTCGGTCACCAACGGCACCGTGGTCGAACGGCGGCCGCCGAAGATGAAGGCGTCGATCGGCACGCCCACCGGGTTGTCCCAGTTGGCGTCGAGCACCGGGTTATTGGTGGCGGCCACGGTGAAGCGCGCGTTGGGATGCGCGGCCGGCTTGGGCTTGCCGAGCGTGGCCTGCTCGCGGGCCAGCGCCGGCGTCCAGTCCTTGCCCTGCCAGTCGATCAGGTGAGCAGGCGGCTGCTCGGTCATGCCTTCCCACCACACATCGCCGTCGTCGGTGAGTGCCACGTTGGTGAAGATCGCGTCGCGTTTCAGCGAAGCCATGCAGTTCGGATTGGTCTGCTCGTTGGTGCCCGGCGCCACGCCGAAATAGCCGGCTTCGGGGTTGATGGCGTAGAGCCGGCCGTCCGCGCCGGGTTTGATCCAGGCGATGTCGTCGCCGATGGTGGTGACCTTCCAGCCCTCGAAGCCGGACGGCGGCACGAGCATGGCGAAATTCGTCTTGCCGCAGGCGCTGGGGAAGGCGGCGGCAACGTGGAATTTCTCGCCCTGCGGGTTTTCGACGCCCAGCACCAGCATGTGCTCGGCCAGCCAGCCCAGGCCATCGGCCTCGACGTCCCGGCGGCCCATCGTCGACGCGATGCGCAGTGCAAAGCACTTCTTGCCGAGAAGCGCATTGCCGCCGTAACCGGAGCCGTAGCTCCAGATTTCGCGCGTGTCCGGGTAGTGGACGATGTACTTGGTCGGGTTGCACGGCCAGGGCACGTCTTTCTGTCCCCGCTCGAGCGGCGCCCCCACGGTGTGCATGCAGGGCACGAATTCGCCGTCTTCGCCCAGCACCTCCAGCACCGGCCGCCCCATGCGCGTCATCAGTTTCATGTTGACGGCCACGTAGGGCGAGTCGCTGAGCTCGATGCCGATGTGTGCGATCGGCGAGCCGAGCGGGCCCATCGAGAAGGGCACCACGTACATCGTGCGCCCGCGCATGCACCCCTTAAAAAGGGCCGGCGTGCCATCGGCCCGGCCGGTCTGCAGCAAGGCGCGCATCTCGGCCGGCGCCATCCAGTTGTTGGTCGGGCCGGCATCGTCCTGCTGGTCGGAGCAGATGAAAGTGCGGTCCTCGACGCGGGCCACGTCGCTCGGATCGCTGCACGCAAGGAAACTGTTGGGACGCTTGGTCTCGTCGAGCTTGCGAAACGTGCCCGCCGCGACGAGTTGCGCGCATAGCCGGTCGTATTCCGCCTGCGAGCCGTCGCACCAGTGAATTGCCTGCGGCTCCGTCAACGCAGCCATCTCGGAAACCCAGGCGATCAGCCGTGCGTTCTTGACATAAGCCGGCGCATCGATGCGCAGACCTTGCATTGCGGGATGGTTCATCGCGGTTCCAGTAAGGGGTTGAGGGATCTCGCCAGTTCCCGTCGAATCAGACGCTGGCGGCATCCATCGCACGACTGACCGAGTTCATTAGGCACAGGCGTTCATAAAAGTGTAGAGATGTGACTAAGCCATGACAGCGGCCCTTCATGCGCTTTATGCATAGCGACATGCGCCGGGCTTTAGCAAGGCGACGCATGAGGACGGCCTACCCCTATAGCGCTCTTAATATGTGGCCATGTCCGCCGTCGATTTCGGTTCCTTGCAGCGTCGGCACCTGGCCGGCGTGCTGGCAGTCTGGGCGCTGCCCGCTTGGGCGCAGCGCCCCGCTTCCAAGCGTTTGCACGTCGCGGTGGAGGGCGCCCTGCTGAGCTCCGGGCTGGCCCATCACCTGCAGCAGGCGATCGGACGCGATACCGGCTTGGCGATCGAGTGGCGCCCCGGCCCGGGCGGTGCGCTGCTGCCCTTGCTGGAACGCGGCGAAGTCGACGCCGCGCTCACCCAGTCACCCGAACACGAACTGGCTTTGGAACGCCGCAACCTCTTGCACGACCGCCGGCCGGTGGCGCGCAGCGAAGTGGTGCTGGTCGGGCCGGCGCCGCGGCGGACGGGCCGCAAGCAGGTAGCCGACGGCGATCCGGCCGGGATCGCCGGGGGTCGCGATGCCTTGGCAGCGCTGCAGCGCGTCGCCCAGGCCGGGGCCAGCGGCACGGCTGGATTCGTCGCCCATGGCGAGCCGAGCGGCACGCGTGAAGTGGAACAGGCGCTGTGGAAAACGCTCGGCCCGCAGCCGCTCGGTCCCTGGCTCCGCACGGCCGCCGCAGGTCCCACCGCGGTGCTTGACCTCGCGCAGCAGACGCAGAGCTATGCGCTGATCGAGCGCGGCGTGTGGCAGGCGCGCGGGGCGAAATCAGGCTTGGCAATCATGGTCGCCGGCGATGCGCGCCTGGCGGCGACCTATCACATCATGCGATCCTTTCGCGTCAATCCGCCCGGCGGCAAGCTGCTGGTGAATTGGCTGGCCGGCCCTAGCGGGCAAGGCGCGGTGCGCAGTTTCGGCCGGGGCTACCGGCCGGCCGCCTGAGCGGGCCGCCGCGCGGCACCGCCCCTGGAGCCAGCCGCGATGAACACTGCCGCCACGAACGCATCGAGCGCCCCGCATGCGCCCACGGGCGCTGCGCCATGACGGCGGCGCCGCGCTTGCTCAGCGTGAACGTCGCCATGGCGCAGCCGTTGCGCATCGGCAGCCGCGAAGTGCTCAGCGGCATCCACAAGCGTGGCGTCGCCGGAGACGTCGAGGTCCGCCCGCTCGGCCTGGCCGGCGATGAACAGGCCGACCCCAGCCTGCACGGCGGCCTGGACAAGGCGGTGTACGCCTATCCCAGCGAGCACTACCGCGTCTGGCAGACCGTGCGTGCACAAGCCGGGCTGGCGACCTGGGACGCCGAACTGCCCGCCGGCTTCTTCGGCGAGAACTTGACACTCGAAGGCCTGCTCGAGAACCAGGTCTGGATCGGCGACGTGCTGAAGTTCGCGCACTGCGAACTGGCCGTGGCGGGTCCGCGCCAGCCTTGCTTCAAGTTCAATGCGGTGATGGGCCTCGGGCAAGCGAGCAAACTGATGGTGCAGTCGGGCTACTGCGGCTTCTATCTGGCCGTGCGCACACCCGGCACGATTGCTGCCGGCGAAGCTTTCGAGCTGGCACCCGGTCCGCGCGAGGTGGGCATCCCCGAGCTGTTCCGCTCGGTCAGGGCCAAGCACCGATGAGAGCACCGCCGCGTGCCTTCGCCGTCCCTTTGTCGCTGGCGCTTGCCGCGGTAGCCTGCGTCGCGCCACCGGCGCCCGGGGGCGCGGCCGAGCCGAGCGTGCGGGTGCCCGCCAGCACGGCAGGGCCTGGCGCCTTGCGCGCCGGCTGGCCTGCCGCCGAGGTGCTGCTGATCGGCGAGCAGCACGATGCGGCCGAGCACCAGCGCCTCGCCGCACAAGTGGTGGAGCGCCTAGCAACACAGGGCCGCCTCATCGCCGTCGTGCTCGAGATGGCCGAGCAGGGCCGCAGCACCGCGGCCCTGCGCCACGATGCGGACGAAGCACGGATGCGCGCCGCACTCGCCTGGGACGAGCGCGGCTGGCCCTGGGCCGCTTACGGGCCGATCGTGATGGCCGCCGTGCGCGCCGGGGTGCCGGTGATCGGCGCCAACCTGGCGCGCAGCTCGCTGCGCGAGGTCATGCGTGATGAGCGGCTCGACACCGAGGTGAACGACGCCCTGCGCGAGCGCCTGCTCACCGACGTGCGCGACGGGCATTGCGGCCTCCTGCCGGCGTCGCAGCTGCCGGGCATGACGCGGGTGCAGATCGGCCGCGACCGCGCGATGGCCACCGCACTGGCGGCGCAGGCGAAGTCAAGCGGTGTGGTGATGCTGGTGGCCGGCGCCAACCACGTCGACAAGACCCGGGGCGTGCCTGAGCACCTCCGCGCGCAGGCGCCCGGCTTGCGCGTGCATGCGCTGGGCCTGGCGGCCGGAAAGCCCGAGGGCGCCGCCGCCGCCGGCTTCGACGAGATCTGGGTCACGCCCGCGCTGCAGCGCCCCGATCCCTGCGAAGGGCTGGCCGAGCGCTTCGCGCCGGCGCGCTGAGCCCGCGCCTTCGTCTTCGGACCGCGCGCCACAACCCTCGCGGGGGCGGCTCGATGCCCGCGATGGCGAGCCCCTGCCATCGGCCGCCAGCGAGCGCCGCGGTCAGCCCTCGCGCCGACCGTCGTCCCTGCGGCGCCCACCGCTCCGAGCGCACGCGACAATCGCGCCATGCTTGCCTACCGACACGCCTTTCACGCGGGCAACCACGCCGACGTCCTCAAGCACACCGTGCTCGCACAGGTGCTGCGCCACATGGGGCAAAAGGACAAGCCTTACTGGCTGATCGACACCCATGCCGGCGCCGGCGGCTATTCGCTCGCAAGCCCCGAGGCGAAGAAAAAGGGTGAGTTCGAGCACGGCATCGCGCGGCTGATGGAGCGTGATGACCTGCCCGAAGCGGTGGCTGATTACGTGGCGCTGGTGCGCGCCTTCAACCCCGAAGGCGGGCTCGGCCGCTACCCGGGCTCGCCTGAGATCGCGCGCGCGCTGCTCCGCCCGCAGGACCGGCTGCGGCTGTTCGAGCTGCACCCGGCCGACGTGCGCATCCTTGCCTCGCACCAGTCGGCCGGGCCCAACACCGAGGTGCACCACGAGGACGGCTTCGAGGGCCTGAAGGCGCAATTGCCGCCGCCCTCGCGGCGCGCGGTGGTGCTGATGGACCCGTCCTACGAGCTCAAGGCCGATTACGGCCGGGTGGTGGCCGCCGTGCGCGAGGCGCTGCAGCGTTTCGCCGAATGCGTGGTGGTGGTCTGGTATCCGCAGATCAACCGGCTCGAATCGGCGCAACTGCCCAAGCGGCTGCAGTCGCTCGCTCAGGAGGTGAAGACGCGCAGTTGGCTGCACGCCCGGCTCACGGTGCAGCCGCTCGACCGGCTCGGCTTCGGGCTGGCCGGCAGCGGGGTGTTCGTGATCAACGCGCCTTGGACGCTGCACGCCGCGTTGAAGGACAGCCTGCCCTATCTGGCGAAGACGCTGGGGCAGTACGAGGGCGCCAGCCAGCTCCTGCAACACAAGGCGGTCTGAGCGCTGCGTCGAGCAGAAGATGCGGGCGCTTGCGCGACACTCGCGCGCAACCAAAGCCCCCTTGTGAGCCTTGCCCCTCCCCGCGCCGACCCCGCGCTCCACGAGCGTGCGAACCAGTTCTCGCTGCTCACCCAGCGCCGCTTCGCGCCCTTCTTCTGGACCCAGTTCCTGGGCGCCGGCAACGACAACCTGTTCAAGTTCGCCCTGACGGTGCTGGTGACCTACCAGCTGCAGCTCGCCTGGCTGCCGCCGGCACAGGCCGGCGTGGTGATCGGTGCACTCTTCATCCTGCCCTTCCTGCTGTTCTCGGCCACCTGCGGGCAGCTGGCCGACAAGTTCGAGAAGTCGCGCCTGATGCGCTTCACCACGAGCCTGGAGATCGCCATCATGGCTCTCGCCACGCTGGGCCTCCTGTGGCAGAACGTCCCGTTGCTCCTGGCCTGCATCTTCCTCATGGGGGTGCAAGCGACCCTGTTCGGCCCGGTCAAGTACGCCTACCTTCCGCAGCACCTGGGCGAGCGGGAGTTGACGGGGGGCAACGGCATGGTGGAGATGGGCACCTTCGTCGCCATCCTCCTCGGCAACGTGGCGGGCGGCCTGCTCATCTCGGTGCCCGAGGTCGGCCGGCACTGGGTCGCCTTCGCCTGCCTCGCGCTGGCGGTGCTGGGCCGCCTCACCGCGCAGTCCGTGCCGCATTCGCCCGCCACCGCGCCGCAGCTCGTCATCAACTGGAACCCGGTCAGTGAAACCTGGCGCAATCTGAAGCTCGCGCACGGCAACCTGACGGTGTTCCGCTCGATGCTCGGCATTTCGTGGATGTGGTTCTTCGGCGCGGTGTTCCTGAGCCTGTTCCCGGCCTTCGCCAAGGAAGTCCTGGGCGGCGACGAACGAGTCGCCTCGCTGCTGCTGGTGGTGTTTTCCATCGGCATCGGCACGGGCGCGCTGCTGTGCGAGAAGCTGAGCCGCCGGCATGTGGAGATCGGCCTGGTGCCCTTCGGCGCGATCGGCATGAGCGTGTTCGCGATCGACCTCTACTTTTCCTCGCGCGGTGCGCCGCCGGTGGCGCTGACGGGCATCGGCGAGTTCGTGCAGCAGCCCGGCCGCTGGCGGGTGATGGTCGATCTGGCGCTGCTGGCGCTGTTCGCTGGCTTGTACAGCGTGCCGATGTACGCGCTGGTCCAGTCGCGCTCGCAGGCCACCCACCGCGCACGCATCATCGCGGCCAACAACATCCTCAATGCCCTTTTCATGATCGTGAGCGCTGTCATGGCCGGCGGGCTGCTGATTGCCGGCTTCACGGTGCCGGAAATCTTCCTCGTCACCGGCATCCTCAACGCGCTGGTCGCCGCCTACGTCTTCCTGCTGGTGCCCGAGTACCTGTTGCGCTTCACGGCCCTGCTCGTGGCGCGGTTGATGTACCGCTTTCGCGTTCGCGGCGACGAGCACATCCCGACCACGGGTGCAGCGCTGCTCGTGTGCAACCACGTGAGCTTCGTCGACCCGATCCTGCTTATGGCGGCGAGCCCGCGGCCGATCCGCTTCGTCATGAATCACCGGATCTTCGCCACCCCGGTGCTCGGCTGGCTGTTCCGCCTGGCCGGCGCGATTCCCGTGGCTCCCCGGTCCGAGCATCCGCAAATCTATGAGCGCGCATTCGCCGAGGTGGACCGTGCGCTGGCCGAAGGCGAACTGGTGTGCATCTTTCCGGAAGGCGGCCTCACGCACGACGGCAGCTTGCAGCCCTTCAAGGCCGGCGTGATCAAGATCCTGCAGCGCCGGCCGGTGCCCGTGGTGCCGCTGGCGCTGCACAACCTCTGGGGCTCGTTCTTCTCGCGCCGCGACGGCGCCGCGATGTCGAGGCCGTTTCGCCGTGGCGTGTGGAGCCGCGTGGGCCTGCGCGCCGGCGCGCCGCTGTTGCCCGCCGAGGTGACGCCCGCCTTGTTGCAGCAACGAGTGCAAGCGTTGCTTGCCTGAGCGAGAACTCGCTCGCGAGGCCGGACGCGGCAGCCGTTGCGCAGCGAACCCCCCGTCCGCCGGAATTGGCCGCAAGGGCCACGTCGAGTCAAGCCCCCCGCGAGCCGGCGTACGGCATCGCTTGCCGGCCGGCGAGCGCTCAGCGGACACTCGCGGCGCCGTTACACCACTTACTGGAGCATCCCGAATGGGAGGACTGATGGACCGGGCCGCGTTGATCCGCGTGCTGCCCTTTGGCGTTTTCATCGTGCTGCTGGCACTGCGCGGCCTGCTGCCCGAGGGCAGCGCGCCCTTCGGCATCGATCCGCGCTGGCTCTATGCGCTGCAGGCCGGCGCGGCCGGCGCATTGCTGCTGTGGTTCTGCCGCGAATACGTCGAACTGGCCGCCTGGCCGAAGCTTCGCGATACGGCGCTGGCCGTCGCCGTGGGCCTGGCGGTGTGCTGGCTGTGGGTCGCACTCGACGAGCCGTGGATGCGCATCGGCGTGCCCAGCGCCGTGTTTCACCCGGTCGACGACAACGGCGACCTGCAGTGGGGACTGATCGCCGTGCGCTGGCTCGGTGCGGCGCTGATCGTGCCGGTGATGGAAGAGCTGTTCTGGCGCAGCTACCTCATGCGCTGGCTCGAGCGCGTCGATTTCCTGAAGGTCGATCCGCGCACGGTCGGCTTGAAGGCGGTGCTGCTCTCCACCTTCGTCTTCACCCTCGCGCACACCGAATGGCTGGCCGCGGTCATCGCCGGGCTCGCCTATGCCTGGCTCTACCGGCGCACCGGCTCGCTGTGGGCGCCGGTGATTGCGCACGCGGTGACCAACGGCGTGCTGGGCATCTGGGTCGTAGGCGGCGGGCACTGGGCTTATTGGTAGCGTCGAGCCAGCGAGGGCTGCTCAAACGCCACGTGCCCGATCAGCCTTGAACTGCGCGCGCCACGCCTCGAAACGACCCGCCTCCAGCGCCTCACGCATCTCGCGCATGAGGTTGAGGTAGTAATGCAGGTTGTGGATGCTGGTGAGCATGGGCGCCAGCATCTCGCCGCAACGGTCGAGGTGATGCAGGTAGGCCCGGCTCACGCCTCCTGCGGCGCCCGAGCCCGCGCAGGCCTGACAGCCGCAACTCTCGTCGATCGGGCGCTCGTCGAGCCGGTAGCGCGAATTTCGGATGCGCAGATCGCCGTAGCGGGTGAAGAGGTGGCCGTTGCGGGCGTTGCGCGTGGGCATCACGCAATCGAACATGTCCACACCGCGGGCCACGCCCTCGACCAGGTCTTCGGGCGTGCCCACACCCATCAGGTAGCGGGGCTTGTCGGCGGGCAGGCGGTGCGGGGTGTGCGCCATGATGCGCAGCATTTCTTCCTTCGGCTCGCCGACGCTCACGCCGCCGACCGCGTAGCCGGGCAAGTCCATCGCCACCAGGGCCTCGAGCGATTCCTGACGGAGATGCTCGAACATGCCGCCCTGCACGATGCCGAACAGCGCGTTCGGGTTCTCCAGCCGGGCGAACTCGGCCTTGCAGCGCTCGGCCCAGCGCAGGCTCAGCGCCATCGAGCTGCGCGCCTCGGGTTCGGTGGTGAGCCGGCCCTTGCTCTCGTAGGGCGTGCATTCGTCGAACTGCATGACGATGTCGCTGTTCAGCACGGCCTGGATCTGCATGCTGATCTCGGGCGTGAGGAAAAGCTTGTCGCCGTTGACCGGCGAAGCGAACCTGACGCCCTCCTCGCTGATCTTGCGCATCTCGCCGAGCGACCAGACCTGGAAGCCGCCGCTGTCGGTGAGCATCGGCCGCTGCCAGCCCTCGAAGCGGTGCAGGCCGCCGAACTGCTTCAGCACTTCCAGCCCCGGTCGCAGCCACAGATGGAAGGTGTTGCCGAGGATGATCTGCGCGCCCATCTCCTCGAGCGAACGCGACATCACGCCCTTGACCGTGCCGTAAGTTCCTACGGGCATGAAGACCGGCGTTTCGACGACGCCGTGCGTGAGCGTCAAGCGGCCGCGGCGGGCCTGGTTTTCGGTGGCGAGCAGGTCGAAACAAAGCATCGGGCGGATTGTCGCAGCGCCGTTGTCGTCGTGTTGCCGACGGCTCAGCGAAACGGGTCGCCGCTGCGTTCGAGCAGCATCGCGTCGCCATAGCTGAAGAAGCGGTAGCGCTCGTCGATCGCATGCGCATACAGCGCGCGGATGCGCTCAAAACCGGCGAAGGCGCTGACCAGCATCAGAAGCGTGCTCTTGGGCAGATGAAAGTTCGTGAGCAGCACGTCGACCACGCGGAACTCGAAGCCCGGCGTGATGAAGATGTCGGTCTCGCGCGCGCCCGCCTGCAGCCGGCCGTCGCTGCCGCGGGCGGCCGATTCGAGCGCGCGCAGCGTGGTCGTGCCGATGGCGACGATGCGTCCGCCGGCGGCCCGGGTGCGCACGATCGCATCGATGGTGGCCTGTGGCAGATCGAACCATTCGCTGTGCATGCGGTGCCGGGCGATGTCGTCCGCACGCACCGGCAGGAATGTGCCGGCCCCCACGTGCAGGGTCACGGCGGCGCTCGCGACGCCCCGCGCGGCGAGTTCGGCCAGCACCGCATCGTCGAAGTGCAGTGCGGCGGTCGGCGCGGCCACTGCGCCGGGCGCACGGGCGAACACGGTCTGGTAACGGCGTTCGTCATCGGCATCGTCGGCATGGCCGATGTAGGGCGGCAGGGGCACATGGCCGTGGCGCTCCAGCAGCGCATGAGGGTCGGTCGGAAAGCACAGGCGGAACAGATCGCCCTCGGGTCCGCAGCGGCCCAGCACCTCGACCTCGAAGGCCGCGCTGCCGTCGCGCGCGCAGAAGCAAAGGCGGCTGCCGGGCCGCGGCGACTTGCTCGCGCGCAGATGAGCCCAGACCTCGAAGCCGGCGTCGGCGGCCGGGGGCAACACCCGCTCGACGAGCGCCTCGACCGCGCCGCCGCTCGCCTTGAACCCGTGCAGTCGCGCCTTGATCACGCGCGTGTCGTTGAACACCACCAGGTCGCCCGCTCGCAGCAGAGCGGGCAATTCGCGGAAGCGGCGGTCCGCCGGCGGCAGCAGGCGGCCATCGAGCAAACGCGAGGCGCTGCGCTCGTCGGCGGGATGCTGGGCGATCAAGTCGGCCGGCAGGGCGAAGTCGAAATCGGCGAGGGTCAAGCGCGGCGGCGCGCCGTCTGGAACAGGGGGCATGGGCGTTCAGGCTGGACCGGCCTGAGGGGAGCAAGGGGCAGAATTGTTCCATGCCCGAGTCCCGCCACGACGCCGTGACCGCTGCCCGCGCTGCGACCGGCCCGGTTGCAGCGCGCAGCGCTGAAGCGACTGCGACTGCGACTGCGACCACGGTCGCGGCCGCGGCCGCGACCGCAACCGCGACAGCCTCACCCGAGGCCGGGCCGGCCGGCACGAGCGCTGCAGCCACCGCCTCCGAACACCGCGCGGTCCGTGCGAAGAGCCCCAAGCAAATCGCGACGAAACCGGCAAGCCAGACCGCCCCCAAGTCCGGCCCGGCCCGCGCGCTCGAAAAGCTCGGCCTCGTGCGCGACATCGACCTGGCGCTGCACCTGCCGCTGCGCTATGAGGACGAAACCAGGATCAGCCGCCTGGCCGATGCACGCGACGGCCAGACGGTGCAGATCGAGGGCGTCGTCACCGGCAGCCGCATCGAGCAGCGCGCACGCCGACAACTGCTGGTGCATATCGACGACGGCAGCGGCGAGCTGCTGCTGCGCTTCCTGCACTTCTACCCGTCGCACCAGAAGGCGCTCGCCGTCGGCGCGTGCGTGCGGGTGCGCGGCGAGCTGCGCGGCGGCTTTCTCGGTCGCGAAATGGTCCATCCCAGTTTCAAGCCGGTGACGGGCGAGACGCCGCTGGCGACGGCGCTCACGCCGGTCTATCCGACCAGCGCGCAGCTTCCTCAGGCCTACCTGCGCAAGGCCGTCGCGTCGGCGTTGCAGCGGGCGCCGCTTGCCGAGCTGCTGCCGTCGGGCTGCGTCCCGCGAGGCCTGCCGCCGCTGAAGGAGGCGCTCGAGTTCCTGCACCAGCCGGCGCCCGAAGTGCCGCTGGGTGCACTCGAAGACCGCAGTCATCCAGCCTGGCAGCGGCTGAAATTCGACGAGTTGCTGGCGCAGCAGCTCTCGCGCTTGCAGGCTCAACGAGAACGCGCCGCCCTGCGTGCGCCGGCGCTTCGCACACCGGCCCCTCGCGCCGCGGTGCCCGCTGACCCCGCGTCGCCCGATGGCGCTCGGGGCCTGCATGAGCGCTTGCTCGCCGCGCTGCCCTTTCAGCTAACGGCCGCACAGCGCCGCGTCGCCGAGGAAATTGCGCACGACCTGGCCCGGCCCCAACCGACGCACCGGCTGCTTCAGGGCGACGTGGGCTCCGGCAAGACGGTGGTGGCCGCGCTGGCCGCGACGATCGCGATCGATGCCGGCTGGCAATGCGCGCTAATGGCGCCCACCGAGATCCTGGCCGACCAGCACTTCCGCAAGCTCGTCGGCTGGCTCGAGCCGCTGGGCGTGGGCGTGGCCTGGCTCACCGGCGGCCAAAAGGGCAAGGCGCGCGCGCAGATGATGGCGAGCGTGGCCGACGGCAGTGCGCGGCTGGTGGTGGGCACGCACGCCGTCATCCAGGACCGCGTGGTGTTCCAGCGCCTGGGCCTGGCCATCATCGACGAGCAGCACCGCTTCGGCGTGGCGCAGCGGCTCGCCTTGCGGCAAAAACTCGTCGAACAAGCCGGGGCTTCCCCCGCGCTCGAACCGCACCTGCTCATGATGTCGGCCACGCCGATCCCGCGCACGCTGTCGATGACCTACTTTGCGGACCTTGACGTCAGCACCCTCGACGAGCTGCCGCCGGGCCGCACGCCCATCGTCACCAAACTCTTCGCCGACACCCGCCGCGACGACGTGATCGCCCGCGTGCGCGAAGCGGTGGCGAGCGGGCGGCAGGTGTACTGGGTCTGCCCGCTGATCGAGGAATCTGAAACGCTGGATCTGAAGAACGCCACCGCGACGCACGCCCAGCTCGCCGCTGCGCTGCCCGAAAGCGCGGTCGGCCTGCTGCACGGGCGCATGGGGGCCGCCGAGAAGGCGGCGGTGATGGAAGGCTTCACCGGCGGCCACATGGCGGTCCTGGTCTCGACCACCGTGATCGAAGTCGGCGTCGATGTGCCGGGCGCCAGCCTGATGGTCATCGAACATGCCGAGCGCTTCGGCCTGTCGCAGCTCCACCAGCTGCGCGGGCGCGTCGGCCGCGGCAGCGCGGCCAGCGTGTGCGTGCTGCTCTACACCCCGCCGCTGTCGGACACCGGCCGGGCTCGCCTGAAGGCCATGTCCGAAACCAACGACGGTTTCGAGATCGCCCGCCGCGACCTCGACATCCGCGGCCCGGGTGAGTTCATGGGCGCGCGGCAAAGCGGCGCGGCGCTGTTGCGTTTCGCCGACCTCAACGAGGACGACGTGCTGCTCGCGCACGCCCGTGCGATGGCGCCGGGCCTCCTCGCGAACCACCCGGGCGCGGCTCGGGCGCACGTGGAGCGGTGGCTCGGCGGCAAGGCCGACTACCTGAAGGCTTAGGAGCGTTGTCGCTTGCTCCGTCTCCCATGAGCGCGCGGGGAGAGAGCGAAGCAAACCTTCGCTGCCGCCCTTCTCGCGCGAATCGCATCGCGATCGGCTGCGATATCCTGCTTCATGACCTTGACCGAGCTGCGCTACATCGTCGCCGTCGCGCGCGAGCGGCATTTCGGCCGGGCGGCCGAGGCCTGTTTCGTGTCGCAGCCCACCCTGTCGGTGGCGATCAAGAAGCTGGAAGACGAGCTCGAGGTCAAGCTGTTCGAGCGCGGCAGTTCGGAGGTTTCGGTCACGCCGCTGGGCGAGGAGATCGTGCGTCAGGCGCAGTCGGTGCTCGAGCAGTCGCAGGCCATCCGCGAGATCGCCAAGCGCGGCAAGGACCCGCTGGCCGGGCCGCTGCGGCTCGGCATCATTTACACGATCGGGCCCTACCTGTTGCCCGATCTGGTCAAGCAGGCGATCGAGCTGTTCCCGCAGATGCCGCTGGTGCTGCAAGAGAACTTCACCGTCAAGCTGCTGGAGATGCTGCGTGCCGGCGAGCTGGATGCCGCCATCCTGGCCGAGCCCTTTCCCGACGCCGGACTGGCCATCGCGCCGCTCTACGACGAGCCCTTCGTGGTGGCGGTGCCCGACAGCCATCCTCTGGCCCGGCGCGACAGCATCTCGTCCGAGGAGCTGAAGAAGGAGACCATGCTGCTGCTCGGCACCGGCCACTGCTTTCGCGACCACGTGCTCGAGGTCTGCCCGGAATACGCGCGCTTCGCCAGCGACGCCGAGGGCATCCGCAAGAGCTTCGAGGGCTCCTCGCTGGAGACCATCAAGTACATGGTGGCTTCCGGCATGGGCATCACGGTCGTGCCGCAGCTTTCGATGGCCAGCGGCCAGCAGCAGCACATGAGCTATGTACCCTTCGCCGCGCCCGTGCCGACGCGCCGCGTGGTGCTCGTCTGGCGACGCAGCTTCACACGCTATGAGGCCATCGCCGCGCTGCGCAATGCCATCTACGCCTGCCAGCTGCCGGGCGTGAGCCGGCTCACCGGGTGAGACGCTTACGGCCTCGGTGTTCAGCGCACGCGTCTTGCTACACCCGCTAGATGACGACCCCGATCACCGTCGACATTCCGCATCAGCTCGGCCGCGCCGAGGCGCGCCGCCGCATCGAGGACGGCTTTGCCAAGATGCTGCAGCAATTGCCCGGCGGGGGCGCCGGCCACGTCACCGAAAGCTGGGACGGCGACCGCCTGGCCTTCAGCGCTTCGGCGCTCGGCCAGACCGTGCGCGGCGTGATCGACGTGCTCGACAACACGGTGAAGATGGAGATCGAGCTGCCGGGCTTCCTCGGCGCCATCGCGAACGGCCTCAAGGGCCGCCTGCAGAAAGCGGGGCAGTTGCTGCTCACCCGCAAGTAGGGCCGCCAACCTGCGGCGCGGCCTTGCGCCAGGTTCGGTCCGGAAATTGAGAATCCGGGCTCCCGCGGAGGTGTATGGATCCAGCGATGTGCACCGGGCCTTCGTGCAGAGCTTCGTGGCCGCCCGGACCACGGTGATGAACCGGGATCGCTACGACCTCCTCGCCTGATCCAGTACACGCCGGCGGCCCTTTTGGCTACAGTGACAGTCACCCCGCTGCAGTGATCAAGGAGCTCCCGCGATGGCAAAGCCCAAGAACAAAGTGCCCATTGTGGACATCGGCATCGCCGAAAAGGACCGCAGCGCCATCGCCGACGGCCTGAACGCCCTGCTGGCCGACACCTACACGCTCTATCTCACGACCCACAACTTCCACTGGAACGTGACGGGGCCGATGTTCAACACGCTTCATACCATGTTCATGGAGCAGTACACCGAGTTGTGGAACGCGGTCGATCCGGTGGCCGAGCGCGTGCGCGCGCTCGGCTTTCCGGCCCAGGGCTCGTATCGCCAGTTCGGCGAGCTCAGCTCGCTGGCCGACGTGCCGGCCACGCCGCCCAAGGCGATGGAGATGGTGCGCATCCTGGTCGCAGGCCACGAGGCGGTAGCGCGCACGGCGCGCAAGCTCTTCCCACTCGCCGACAAGGCCCACGACGAGCCGACCGCCGATCTGCTGACTCAGCGCCTTGCCGTGCATGAGCAGTCGGCGTGGATGTTGCGCAGCTTGCTGGAGGAGTGAGGAATCGCGCGGGTGAGCAACTCCTCGGTCGCGCCCACCTCCACCTCGCGCCTGGCGCTGTGGCTGGACCTGATCCGCTGGCGGCGCCCCGCTGGCTGGCTGCTGCTGCTGTGGCCCACCTTGTCGGCGCTGTGGCTGGCCGCGGGGGGCTTTCCGGGCTGGCACCTGCTGGCCGTCTTCACGCTCGGCACCATCCTCATGCGCAGTGCCGGCTGCTGCATCAACGACGTCGCCGACCGCGACTTCGACCGTCATGTAAAGCGCACGGCGCAGCGACCGGTGACGCGCGGCGCGGTGTCGGTGCGCGAGGCCCTTTTGCTCGGGGCTTTCCTGGCGCTGGCTGCCTTCGCGCTGGTGATGACGACGAATCGGGCGACCGTGCTGCTGTCGTTCGCGGCACTCGCCATCACCATGGCCTATCCGTATGCGAAGCGTTTCGTGTCGGTGCCGCAGGCCGTGCTGGGAGTGGCCTTCAGCTTCGGCATCCCGATGGCTTTTGCGGCCGTGCACGGTGGCACGGTCGAGGGTGTTGCTGCCGGATTCGGCAAGGCCGTGCCGCCGCTCGCCTGGGCCCTGCTCGCCGGCAATCTCTTCTGGGTGCTGGCCTACGACACCGAATACGCGATGGTCGACCGCGACGACGACCTGAACATCGGCATCCGCACCTCGGCCATCACGCTCGGCCGCTTCGACGTCGCCGCGGTGATGGGCTTTTACGGCATCTACCTGGCAAGCTGGGGCCTCCTCGGCGTTCAGCAGGGCCTGCGAGGCCCCTTCATGCTCGGTCTGTTGGCCGCGCTCGCGCAGGCGTTGTGGCACTGGGCGCTCATCCGCGAGCGAGGCCGCGACGGCTGCTTCAAGGCCTTCCGGCTGAACCACTGGCTCGGCCTCGCGGTGTTCGCCGGAATTGCTGCCGACTTCATGCTGCGCCGCTGAAGGCGAGTCGCACGAGCCAGCGAACTCGATCGGCAATGCCGGGGCGTCCAGGTAGGGTGTGAGCCTGCCCCAGGCCCGCGGGCTATCGACGGGATAGCGTGTTTCTCGTCGAGTCAGGCCGCTTGTGCAAGAGAATTTGCTGGCCCCTGATCACTTTCCCTCTCACTGCAAAAAATAGGAGTTGCCAAGATGGGTAGCGAAAAGACCGAAGCGAAGTGTCCGTTCAGCCAAGACGCAACCAGTGGCACGACCAACCGCGAGTGGTGGCCCAAGCAATTGCGCGTGGATCTGCTCCATCAGCATTCCTCCAAGTCCGACCCGATGGGAAAGGGCTTCGACTACGCCGAGGCTTTCAAGAGCCTCGATCTCGCTGCAGTGAAGCAGGACCTCGCAGCCTTGATGACGGACTCCCAGGACTGGTGGCCGGCGGATTTCGGACACTACGGTCCGCTGTTCATCCGCATGGCGTGGCACAGCGCCGGTACCTACCGCATCGGCGACGGCCGTGGGGGTGCTGGCCGCGGCCAGCAGCGCTTCGCGCCGTTGAATAGCTGGCCGGACAACGTGAGTCTCGACAAGGCCCGCCGCCTGCTGTGGCCGATCAAGCAAAAGTACGGCAACAAGATCTCGTGGGCCGACCTGATGATCCTCACCGGCAACGTCGCGCTGGAAAGCATGGGCTTCAAGACCTTCGGCTTCGGCGGCGGCCGCGCGGACGTGTGGGAGCCCGACCAGGACGTGTACTGGGGTCGCGAGACGAAGTGGCTCGGCGGCGACGAGCGCTACGCGCGAGGCTCGCCCGGTGTCTCGGGCCAGAGCGTGCTCGACTCGGAGGACGACAGCCAGGTCGAGCACACGCGCGACCTCGAAAACCCGCTCGGCGCCGCGCAGATGGGCCTCATCTACGTCAACCCCGAAGGCCCGGACGGCAAGCCCGATCCCATCGCTGCCGCGAAGGACATCCGCGAGACCTTCGCCCGCATGGCGATGGACGACGAAGAGACGGTGGCGCTGATCGCCGGCGGACACACCTTCGGCAAGACCCACGGCGCGGCGCCCGCGACGAACGTCGGCGACAACCCCGAGGCCGTCGAGCTCGAGCACCAGGGCTTCGGCTGGAAGAACGGCTTCGGCACCGGCAAGGGCGGCGACACCATCACCAGCGGCCTGGAAGTCACCTGGACGAGCAAGCCGACGCAGTGGACCAACGAATACTTCGAGAACCTGTTCGGCTTCGAATGGGAACTGACGAAGAGCCCGGCCGGCGCGCAGCAGTGGGTGGCCAAAGGGGGCGCCGGCGCAAACAAGATTCCGCACGCCCACGACCAGGCCAAGCGCCTGCCGCCGACGATGCTGACCACCGACCTCTCGCTGCGCCTGGACCCGGCCTACGAGAAGATCTCCCGGCGCTTCATGGAGAACCCCGACCAGTTCGCCGATGCCTTCGCGCGGGCCTGGTTCAAGCTGACGCACCGTGACATGGGGCCCCGCGCCCGCTATCTGGGCCCCGAGGTGCCTGCCGAAGAACTCCTCTGGCAGGACCCGGTCCCCGCGGTCGATCACGCGCTGGTCGACGAACAGGATGTCGCTTCCCTCAAGAAGAAGGTGCTGGCATCGAGCCTGACGGTGGCGCAACTCGTCTCGACCGCCTGGGCGTCGGCGTCCACCTTCCGCGGCTCGGACAAGCGCGGCGGCGCGAATGGCGCGCGCATCCGTCTCGCGCCGCAGAAGGACTGGGCCGTCAACCAGCCGGAGCAATTGGCGAAGGTGCTGCAGGGGCTGGAAGGCATCCGCAACGAGTTCAATGCGGCGCAGGCGGGCGGCAAGAAAGTCTCGCTGGCCGACCTGATCGTGCTGGCCGGCGGTGCTGGTGTCGAGAAGGCCGCCCGCGATGCCGGCCACGAGGTCACGGTGCCGTTCACGCCGGGCCGCACGGATGCCTCGCAGGATCAGACCGACGTGCCGGCCTTCGCGCCGCTCGAACCGGTCGCGGAGGGCTTTCGCAACTACCAGAAGGCGCGCTACAGCGTGCCGGCCGAGGCACTGCTGATCGACAAGGCGCAGTTGCTGACGTTGACGGCGCCGGAAATGACCGTCCTCGTGGGTGGCTTGCGCGTGCTGGGTGCCAATGTCGGCCAGAACCGGCACGGCGTCTTCACCAAGAAGCCGGGCACCTTGACCAACGACTACTTCGTCAACCTGCTCGACATGGGCACCGAGTGGAAGGGCGTCTCGGACGGCCAGGAACAGTTCGAAGGCCGTGACCGCAAGACCGGCGAACCCAGGGGGACCGCCACGCGGGTCGATCTGGTCTTCGGTTCGAACGCGCAGCTGCGCGCCATCGCAGAGGTCTACGGTGGCTCGGACGCGCAGAAGAAGTTCGTCGAGGACTTCGTGGCTGCGTGGGCCAAGGTGATGAATCTCGACCGTTTCGACATCGCCTGAGACTGGCGCCGCCGTCCCTTCGCCGGGCCGGACAACGTCCGGCTTGCCAATCGAGCATGACGGCGGCGCCATGCATGTCGACGACTTCAGTCCTTCTCCGGAGCGATCAACGCCACACTCGGAAAGTAGCCACGGTAGCGACGCACGTCACGCGTCAGGATGGCGCAACCGAGCACCGCGGCGTGTGCGCCGATGAAGAAATCGGCCAGCACGTTGCTCTTGCGACCGCCGGCTCGGCGATATTTGACAAACGCCTTGCCGGCAAGGAACAAGGCCGGGCGCGGCAATTCCCGAATCTCCAGCCCCATGCCGCCGATGGCCTCGTCGAGCGCTTCGACGGATTCGAAGGTCAGCGACAACTCCGAGTAAATCACCGGGTTGATCAACAGTTCGTGCACCTGCGACTGCGCGCGCAACTGGCGCACCGACCAATTGGCCCAATCGGGATCGTCCTCGAGCACGTCGACGAGGACGTTTGTGTCGATCAGCAGCACGCGGCGGGCTCTTCAATCCGTCCCGCGGAGCAACTTCATCAAGTCGTCGGTGCGCCACTTCACCTGCGCGGTGCCGCGTGCCGCCTCGAAGCGATCACGCTTGCCGGTGGGTCGGTTGCCCCCGGCCTTGTTGACGACAATCTGGCCCTCGCGATTGACGCCGAAGTCCACGCTGTCGCCCGGGGCGAGCCGCAGCGCGTCTCGCACCTTCTTGGGAATGGTGACCTGCCCCTTGACGGTCATGGTGGTGGCCATTGGCGACTCCGCGAGTAATACACAAAGCCGCAGTGTATTACTCGGTGGCCGGGCAAATGTGCCGGGGTCGGCGACCTGGACTATCAGGGATACAAGCCGCGCTCCTCGCGCGCGATGAGGATGCGTTCGCAGGCCACCGCGAAGGTGGCGGTGCGCAGGGTGGTCTTGTGGCGGTCGGCGGTGTCCCAGATCTTGCGCAGCGCATCGACCATGATCTTGTCGAGCCGCACGTTGATCTCGTCTTCCGTCCAGAAGAAGGACGAGAAGTCCTGCACCCATTCGAAGTAGCTGACCGTCACGCCGCCGGCGTTGCAGATCACGTCGGGCACGATCAGCACGCCGCGGTCGTGCAGGATGTCGTCGGCCTCGGGCACGGTCGGGCCGTTGGCGCCTTCGAGCACGAGCTTGGCCTTGATGCGGTGGGCACGCGCCGCGGTGATCACGCCTTCGAGCGCAGCCGGGATGAGGATGTCGCAATCGACATCCCAGAAATCCTCGTCAGCCGCCTTCTCGCAGCCGGCGAAGGTGCCGATGCCGCCTTCGCGCCTGAGCAGCGGCATCAGTTCGGAGAGGTCCAGGCCGCCGGTATTGACGATGGTGCCGGTGTGGTCCTGCACCGCGACGATCTTCGCGCCGGCCTGCGCGAACAGTTCCGCCGCCGAGCTGCCCACGTTGCCGAAGCCCTGCACCGCCACGCGTGCGCCGTCCAGGCTCATGCCCAGGCGCCGCGCCGCCTCGCGGCCGGTGACGAACACCCCGCGGCCGGTGGCCTTCACCCTGCCCAGCGAACCGCCCAGGTGGATGGGCTTGCCGGTGACGACGCCGGTCGCGGTGGCGCCGGTGTTCATCGAATAGGTGTCCATCATCCAGGCCATGATCTGGCCGTTGGTGTTGACGTCCGGCGCCGGGATGTCGCGTTGCGGGCCGATGATGATGCCGATCTCGCTGGTGTAGCGGCGCGTCATCTTCTCCAGCTCCTTGAGGCTGAGCAGCTTGGGATCGACGCGGATGCCGCCCTTCGCACCGCCATAGGGCAGGTTCACCGCTGCGCACTTCACCGTCATCCAGGCCGACAGCGCCATCACCTCCTCGAGCGTCACGTCCGGGTGATAGCGCACGCCGCCCTTGCCCGGCCCGCGCGAGAGGTTGTGCTGCACGCGGTAGCCCTCGAAGTGGCGCACGCTGCCGTCGTCCATTTCCATCGGCACATCGACGATGAGCGCGCGCTTGGGGCGCTTGAGCGTTTCGGCCCAGCGGCCGAGTTCGCCCAGATAGGGCACCACGCGATCGACCTGCGACAGATAGGTGCCCCAGGGGCTGGTCGGCGAGGGCGTGACGTAGGAGAGGAAGGAGGTCTGCGGCGGCATCGGCGAGGTCGGGCTCATGCGGTGTCCTTGGGGGTCGTCGTGATGCGGCCGTGCGGGCGGCGCGGTACGAAGCACTTTAGGCCGGAGAAGGGGAACGCGCGAGGGGCATCGATGCCGGCTTTGCATGCGGGCCGGCGAAGCTGCTCATGCCCCGACGCCGCCTGCGGCGGCGGGCGGCGCCGCCCGGCTCGGTCCCGGCGATGCCGATCCGCCGAAGGAGGCCCTTCCGGCGCTCGATCACCTTGAACCCGCGGATACCGCCGCCGAGAACACGGCGCATAGACACCGCCGCCCCGCAAGGGCGCTCAGCGCCCGAACTCGTCGCCCAGCTCGGCGGCCCGGCGCTGCGCCGCGCGCACCGCGCGCACGATCGCCTCGCGCACGCCGTCGGCCTGCATGGCGCTCAGTGCGGCGTGCGTCGTGCCGCCCTTGGACGTGACGCGCTCGCGCAGCACGGCAGGCGGCTCGGGGCTCTGCTCGGCCAGGGCAGTGGCCCCCGCAAAAGTGCCCAGAGCCAGTGCGCGGCCTTGCTCCGCGCTCAGGCCCATGTCGCGCGCTGCCTCGATGAAGGCCTCGAGGAAGAGGAACACGTAGGCCGGGCCGGACGCCGACAGCGCGGTCACCGCATCGAGGTCCGCTTCCCGATCGACCCAGAGCAGGCGGCCGGTGGGCGCCAGCAGCGTCTCGACGCCGGCACGTTCTTGGGCACCGACTTCGGGCCGCGCATACAGCCCGGCGATGCCCTGGCCGATCAAGGCCGGCGTGTTGGGCATGGCGCGCACCACGCGCTCGCTGCCGCTGGCGCGCACGATCGCGTCGCTGCGGATGCCGGCCATCACGCTGAGCTGCGCCGCGCCGGCGACATGCGCCCTGCAAGGCGCCGCTGCCTCCTGGAAAAGCTGCGGCTTCACCGCCCACACCACCAGTCTCGCCGCAGCCAGGGCCGGCGTGGCCTGCTCGTGGGCCACGATCTCGAACTCGCGCCTCAGCCGTTCGCGCTGCTCGGCCCAGGGCTCGACCACGATGATGTCGGCGGCCGCGACGCCGCTGCGCCGCAGGCCCCCGATCAAGGCGCTGGCCATGTTGCCGCCGCCGATGAACGCGATCGCGGAGGAAGAGGCAGTTGTCATGTCACGGCTCCATGAAGGGGGCGTTGAGGGCGTGGCGGAGCGGTTCTGGCGGAGTCTAGCCAGCGAAAAGGCCGCAGCACACGGCGGGCGATCGCCGATGCTCGAAGCGCAATCGCCGATCGATCGCGCCCCTCCAGCAAGCCGTTTCGCCCCCGCGCCGGCAGTTTCACGTCACGTCATCAGCTCAACGTTGCCTCCTGCCGCCGCCGTATTGACCGTCACCGTCTGTTCACCGCAGAAGCGGTACAGATAAAGCGGCCCGCCCGCCTTCGGTCCGGTACCCGACAGGCCCTCGCCGCCGAAGGGCTGCACGCCGACCACGGCGCCGATCATGTTGCGGTTCACGTAGACGTTGCCCACACGCGCGGCGGCGGCGATGTGTCGCGCGCGCGAGTCGATGCGGGTCTGCACCCCCAGGGTCAGGCCATAGCCCAGTGCGTTGATCTGCGCCACCAGCGTCTGCACATCCGGCGCTGCCGTGCCCGGGCCCCAGCGCAGCACGTGCAGCACGGGGCCGAAGACCTCGTGCCTCAAGTCGCTCACCTGTGCGATCTCGTAGGCGACCGGGGCGATGTAGGCGCCGACCAGTCCGTCAGGCAGCTCGCGCCGCGCGATGCGTCGCGCTTCGCGCTCCAGCCGCTCCACATGCGCCTGGATGCCGGCTTGCGCCTCGGCGTCGATCACGGGGCCGACGTCGGTGCTCAGCTCGGCGGGATCGCCCACGCGCAGCTCCTGCATCGCGCCCGCCAGCATGCTCAGCAGACCGTCGGCGACGCTGGCGTGCACGCACAGCAGCCGCAGGGCCGAGCAGCGCTGGCCGGCCGAGCGGAAGGCGCTCTGCACGACGGCATCGACCCCCTGCTCGGGCAGCGCACTGCTGTCCACGATCATCGCGTTGAGGCCGCCGGTCTCGCAGATCAGCGGCACGATGGCGCCGTCCTTCGCGGCCAGGCTGCGCTGGAGGGCCTTGGCGACCGCCGTGGAGCCGGTGAAGCACACGCCTGCCGCAAGAGGGTGGGCCACCAGGCCGGCGCCGACCGTCTCGCCGGGCCCGTGCAGCAGCACAAGCACCTCGCGCGGCACGCCCGAACGGTGCAGCAGATCGACAAAAGCGCGCGCCACGCCGGGGGTCTGCTCGGCCGGCTTGGCCGCCACGCTGTTGCCCGTGACCAGCGCCGCGGCGACCTGGCCCGCGAAGATGGCAAGAGGAAAGTTCCACGGGCTGATGCAGACGAACACGCCGCGGCCACGCAGGTGCAACGTATTGCTCTCGCCGGTGGGCCCGGGCAGTTCGCGCGGCGCCAACTGTTCGCGGGCCTGGCTGGCGTAGTAGCGGCAGAAGTCGATGGCCTCGCGAACTTCGGCCACGCAGTCGCCGAAGGTCTTGTGCGCCTCCTCGACGAGCAGCGCGCACCACGCCGGCAGATCGGCTTGCAGCGCGTCGGCGGCGCGCTCGAGCACCGAGGCACGTTCGGCCAGCGGCACGACGCTCCAGGCTGGGAAACCGCTTGCGAGCCGCTGCATCGTCGCGTCGATCGCAGCAGCAGGCGTCTCGGGCACCTCGGGCACGGAGCCCACCGCCACGGCCGCAAGCAGCGGCTCGCACTGGGCCGTGATGCTCAGGTCCACGCCCGCCGAATTTCGGCGCGCCGCTCCGTACAGCGCTGCCGGCGCCGGCTGACCGGGCGCCGGCGCAGCATGCACAGGCGAGGCCAGCAGCTCCTCCACATCGATCTGCGGATCGGCAAGCTGATGCACGAATGACGAGTTCGCGCCGTTCTCCAGCAGCCGCCGCACCAGATAGGCCAGCAGATCACGGTGCTCGCCCACCGGCGCATAGATGCGCAGTGGCGGCGAACCAGAGCCGCGCCCTCCGCCCTTGCGTGTCAGGCCCCCTTCCTGGGAAGGGAGAGGGGGGGAACGGGGCGACCTCTCCTCCGAAGGAGAGAGTCTGTACCGCGAGATTTCGCGGTACAGACTCTCTCCCATGCCGTGCAGGCGCTGCAGCTCGAAGTCCGCGCCTCGCACCTGCGCCATCTGCACGATCGCCGCGATCGTGCCGGCGTTGTGCGTCGCGAACTGCGGGTAGATCACCTCGGCGTGGTCGAGCAGCGCCTTGGCGCAGGCCAGGTAGGAGATGTCGGTGTGGTGCTTGTGCGTGAACACCGGATAGGCGGCCAGGCCGAGCTCCTGCGCACGCTTGACCTCGCTGTCCCAGTAAGCGCCCTTGACCAGCCGCAGCATGAAGCGCAGGCCGTGCGCGCGGGCGATGGCAGCCACGGTATGCACGCACTCTTCGGCGCGTGTCTGGTAGGCCTGGATCGCCAGGCCGAAGCCGCGCCACCGCGGGTGATGAGTCTGAATATGCGCCGCCGCCGCCTCGATCAGCTCCAGCGAAAGTTCGAGGCGGTCGCTCTCCTCGGCATCGACCGTGAGGTTGATGTCGGAGCGCGCTGCGTCGTCGATAAGCAGCAGCAGGCGCGGCAGCAGCTCGCCCAGCACGCGGTCGCGCTGCGACGCCTCGTAGCGCGCGAACAGCGCCGAGAGCTTGATGGAGATGCCGTCGCGGTCCTCCGGGCCACCAGAGTGCCCACTGTGCCTCGCCCCACGGCCACTCGCGGCGATGGCCGCGATGGCCTCGCGGTAGGAAGCCAGATAGCGCTGCGCCGCAGCGTCGGTGCGCGCCCCTTCGCCGAGCATGTCGAAGCTGTAGCGCAGGCGGGGCGTGCTGCGGCGCTGTGCTGCGGCGTGTTCGAGCGCTTCGCCGATCGACTGCCCGAGCACGAACTGCCGGCCGAGCAACTGGATGGCCCGCACGGTGGCCGCCACCACGGTCTGCGCGCCGAGCCGCCTGAACAAGCTGGGCGGCTGCTCGCCTTGCGGGAGGAACTTCTTCGACAACTCGATGGCGCTGGCCGACAGGCCGGCCATCAGTTGCTGCGTGCCGCCGGCCCTGCCGTGCGCGCCGCCTTCGAAATCTGCGCGGCCGAGCTGATCCGCCGTCAGCGCGATGGCAGTGGCGGCATCGGGCACGCGCAGCAGCGCTTCGGCCAGCCGCATCAGCGCCAGGCCTTCGCTGCTCGAAATCGGGTACTCGCGCAGCAGCGACTCCATCGCCCAGAACGGCGCCGGCTCGTCGCGCGCCGCCCGCACCCAGGGCCGGGCCATGGCCTGCACGGCGGACCAGTCGAGCGCGCCGGCCAGCCCGTGCAGGTGTGCCTGCAGCACGAGCAGCTCGTCGCGCAGCGGACAGGGCAGGCGCGCAGCCGGCAGGCGCGACAGCACGGCAGACACGTGAACAAGCTCAGGCATGGCGGGTGTTCCTCCGCAAGCGGCTGGCCGGCGTCAAGCGCAGGCCGAGCCGCAAGCGTAAGGCCGTACCGCGAAACGCCTTGCCGTCACAGACTTTCCGACACCGACAAGAGGCTTCCGATGCTTCGTGCCTGCGCCCCTCGTGCCCTCACCGTCTTCCCATGCAGCATGACTGTCGCCTAAGCGACTGTTCAAGCTTGCAACTCGTTCGCAACTTAGGGGCAACCCCGCTACTGCACCGCAACACGCCTGCCTACAGTCTCAAACCTTGCCTGCCACCCCCATGAGCGACTTCATACTCGAGACACGCGAGCTCACCAAGGAGTTCAAGGGCTTCACGGCCGTGGACCGAGTGAACCTGCAGGTGCAGCGCGGTCACATCCACGCCCTGATCGGCCCCAACGGCGCCGGCAAGACCACGTGCTTCAACCTGTTGACCAAGTTCCTTGCACCCACGCGCGGCACGATTCATTTCAACGGCCACGACATCACCGGCGAAGCGCCGGCGCAGATCGCCCGGCGGGGCGTGATCCGCTCCTTCCAGATCTCGGCGGTGTTTCCGCATTTGAGCGTGTTGGAGAACGTGCGCATCGGCCTGCAACGCTTCACCGGCACCTCATTTCACTTCTGGAAGAACCTGAGCGGCCTGCGCGCGCTCGACGCCAAGGTGCTCGAGCTGCTGGAGCTGGTCGATCTGCGCGACATGGCGCAACTCCAGGCCGCCGATCTGCCCTACGGCCGCAAGCGCGCGCTGGAGATCGCCACCACCATGGCGATGAGTCCCGAACTGATGCTGCTCGACGAACCCACGCAGGGCATGGGCCATGAAGACGTGGAGCGCGTCACCGCGCTCATCAAGCGCGTGGCCGAGGGCCGCACCGTGCTGATGGTCGAGCACAACATGCGCGTGGTCGCCAGCATCGCCGACCGCATCACCGTGCTGGCGCGCGGCGCGGTGCTGGCCGAAGGACCGTACGAAGAGGTGTCGCGCCATCCTGCGGTGCTGGAGGCCTACATGGGCAGCGAGGCCACTGAACTGCAAGGGGCGCATTGATGGCCGACGCACCGGCGATCGAAATCCGCAAGCTGCACGCCTGGTACGGCGAAAGCCACATCCTGCACGGCATCGACCTCACCGTGCCGCGCGGCCAGGTCGTCACGCTGCTCGGGCGCAACGGCGCCGGACGCACCACCACCTTGCGCGCCATCCTGGGCCTGACCGGCGATCGCAAGGGCTCCATCAAGGTGCACGGCGAAGAGACGATCGGCTGGCCCACGCACCGCATCGCCCACCTCGGCATCGGCTACTGCCCGGAGGAGCGAGGCATCTTCGCGTCGCTCTCCGCCGAAGAGAACCTCCTGCTGCCGCCGCGCCTGAAAACCAGCCGCGGCAAGCCGATGAGCGAGGCCGACATCTACGCGATGTTCCCCAACCTGGCCGAACGCCGCGCCAGCCAGGGCACGCGGCTGTCAGGCGGCGAACAGCAGATGCTGGCGGTGGCGCGCATCCTGCGCACCGGCGCCGACATCCTGCTGCTCGACGAGATTTCCGAAGGCCTCGCCCCCGTGATTGTGCAGGCGCTCTCGCGCATGATCACCACGCTCAAGACCCAGGGCTTCACCATCGTGATGGTGGAGCAGAACTTCCGTTTCGCCGCGCGCCTGGCCGACCATTTCCACGTGATCGAGCACGGCAACGTGGCCTTGTCTTTCCCCGCGGCGCAGCTTGCCGACAAGCAGGCGGCGCTCGACGAGCTGCTCAGCGTCTGATCCCGACGCTTTCTTATCTACCAAGGAGATATCGACATGACCTTCGCCCTCAAACGCATCGCACTTGCCGCCGTTGCCGCCTGCGGCTTCAGCGCCGCTGCCCAGGCTCAGATCTCGGACGACGTGGTGAGGATCGGCATCATCACCGACATGTCGGGCCTGTACGCCGACATCGACGGCGCCGGTGGCGTCGAGGCCATCCGGATGGCGGTGGAAGACATGAAGGGCCAGGTCGCCGGCAAGAAGATCGAGGTGCTCTACGCCGACCACCAGAACAAGGCCGACGTCGCCGCGAGCAAGGCGCGCGAATGGTTCGACCGGCAGGGCCTGGACATGCTGATCGGCGGCACGAACTCGGGCACCAACCTGGCGATGGCGAAGATTGCCGCCGAGAAGAAGAGGCCGTTCATCTCGATCGGCGCGGCCTCGGCCCGGCTGACCAACGAAGACTGCACGCCCTTCACCGTGCACTACGCCTACGACACCGTCGCGCTGGCCCGCGGCACCGGCAATGCGGTGGTCAAGTCGGGTGGCAAGACCTGGTTCTTCCTCACCGCCGACTACGCCTTCGGTCATTCGCTCGAGGCCGATACTGGGGCAGTGGTCAAGAAGGCCGACGGCAAGGTAGTCGGCGCAGTGCGGCACCCGCTGTCGGCCAGCGATTTCTCCAGCTTCCTGCTGCAGGCGCAATCCAGCGGTGCGCAGGTGCTCGGCCTGGCCAACGCCGGCGGCGACACCATCAACTCGATCAAGGCCGCCAACGAGTTTGGCATCACCAAGTCGATGAAGCTGGCCGGCCTGCTGATGTTCATCAACGACATCCATTCGCTCGGACTCAAGCCCACGCAGGGCATGTACCTGACCGACGGCTGGTATTGGAACCAGAGCCCCGAATCGCGCGCCTGGAGCCGCCGCTTCTTCGAGAAGATGAAGCGCATGCCCTCGATGCTGCAAGCCGGCGACAACTCGGCGACGACGCACTACCTGAAGGCGGTCGAGGCGCTCAAGAGCGACGACGGCGCGAAAGTCATCGCCAAGATGAAGGAGACCAAGATCAACGACTTCTTCGCCAAGAACGGCACGATCGGGCCGGACGGCCGCATGCGCTACGACATGTACCTGATGCAGGTCAAGACGCCGGCCCAATCGAAGGAGCCCTGGGACTATTACAACGTCGTGCAGACGATCCCGGCCGCCGAGGCCTACACCTCCCTGGCCGAGTCGAAGTGCCCGCTGGTCCAGAAGTGATAGCCCCGCGCGCCTAACTTCGAAGATGACGCAAGGCTGAGCCGAGCATGATCGAAATCTTCGGCATTCCGCTGTCCGCGTTTCTCAGCCAGCTGCTGCTGGGCCTGGTGAACGGCTCGTTCTACGCGATGCTGTCACTGGGCCTGGCCGTCATCTTCGGCATGCTCAACATCATCAACTTCGCGCATGGCGCGCTGTACATGATGGGCGCCTTCCTGGCGTGGATGGGGCTCGAATACCTGGGCCTGAACTACTGGGCGATGCTGCTGCTGGCGCCGCTGGCGGTCGGCGTCCTCGGCATCCTGATCGAACGGCTGATGCTGCGGTGGCTCTACAAGCTCGACCACCTGTACGGCCTGCTGCTGACTTTCGGCATCACCCTGGTGGCCGAGGGCGTGTTCCGCTCGTTCTACGGCGTGTCGGGCCAGCGGTACGCTGTGCCCGACCTGCTCACCGGCGCCACCGACCTGGGCTTCATGGTGCTGCCGAACTACCGCGCCTGGGTGGTTGTCGCTTCGATCACCGTGTGCCTGGCGGTCTGGGCGCTGATCGAGAAAACCACGCTGGGCGCCACGCTGCGCGCCGGCACCGAGAACCCCCGCCTCGTGCAGGCCTTCGGCATCAACGTGCCGCGCATGGTCACGCTCACCTATGCCGGCGGCGTGGCGCTGGCCGCCTTTGCCGGCGTGCTGGCCGCGCCCATCCTGCAGGTTCAGCCGCTGATGGGCAGCAACCTGATCATCGTGGTGTTCGCGGTGGTGGTGATCGGCGGCATGGGCTCGATCCTGGGCTCCATCCTCACCGGGCTGGGCCTGGGCGTGATCGAGGGGCTGACCAAGGTGTTCTATCCCGAGGCCTCCAACACGGTGGTGTTCCTCATCATGGACATCGTGCTGCTGATCCGCCCGGCCGGGCTGTTCGGCAAGGAGAGATGACGCCCACCCCCGTTGCGGCTTCGCCGCTCCCCCTCGAGGGGGCGCCGCTGGCGGACCGGCGAAGCCGGATCCGCGGCGGCTGCTGGATGGGCTGGCGCGCCTTTTGCGCCTTGCAGCTCGAAGGAATCAGATGACCGCTGTTCGTTCGCCACTGATCGGCTACGCCGTGCTCTTCGCGGCGGTGGCGCTGCTGCCGGCCATCGGCGCGTATCCGATCTTCGTGATGAAGGTGATGTGCTACGCGCTCTTCGCGTGCGCCTTCAACCTGCTGATCGGCTTCACCGGGCTGCTGTCCTTCGGACATGCCGCCTTCCTCGGCACCGCGGCCTACTGCGCCGGCCACGCGCTCAAGGTCTGGGGCCTGCCGGCGCCGATGGGCCTGCTGGTCGGCACCGGTGCTGCGGCCATCGTCGGCCTGGGCTTCGGCTGGCTGGCGATCCGCCGCTCGGGCATCTACTTCTCGATGATCACCCTGGCGCTCGCCCAGATGCTGTTCTTCGTGTTCCTGCAGGCGCCTTTCACCTACGGCGAAGACGGCCTGCAAGGCGTGCCGCGCGGCAACTTTCTCGGCCTGGACCTGAGCAGCGACCTGACGCTGTACTACGTGGTGCTGGGCATCTTCATTGCCGCCTTCTGGCTGATCTACCGCACCGTGCATTCGCCTTTCGGCCAGGTGCTGACGTCCATCCGCGAGAACGAGGCGCGCGCCGTTTCGCTCGGCTACGACGTGGAGCGCTTCAAGCTGGTCGCCTTCGTGCTGTCGGCCGCGCTGGCCGGCTTGGCGGGCGCCACCAAGACGCTGGTACTGGGTTTTGCCACGCTGTCCGACGCGGTATGGACCACTTCCGGTCTGGTCATCCTGATGACGCTGGTGGGCGGCATGGGCACGATGATCGGCCCCATCGTCGGCGCGCTGATCATCATTGCGCTCGAGAACAAGATCGGCAATCTGGGCCGGGCGCTGGCCGAGATGACCGGCGTCGAGTGGTTCAACACCCTGGGCGAATCGGTGACGCTGGTAACCGGGCTCATCTTCATCGTCTGCGTGCTGGCGTTCCGGCGAGGCATCGTGGGCGAGCTGCATCACTTCGTGACCAGGAAGCGCAAGGCCTGAGCGTCCGGCTTCGCTCGGCGACTTGCACCGTTCAGACTGCGGTGGATCGGCCGCCGAAGATCGCCGTGCCCACGCGCACGATCGTCGCGCCTTCGAGCACGGCGGCCTCCAGATCGGCGGTCATGCCGATGGACAAGGTGTCCAGCGCCAGTCCCGCGGCGTTCAGGCGGTCGAGCAGGTCTCGAAGCGCCCGGTGCGGCCGGCGCTGCGAGTCGAGATCGCCGCCGCCCTCGGGAATCGCCATCAGGCCGCGCAGTCTCAGCCGAGGCAAGGCCGCCACCGCGCGTGCCACCGGCTCCACTTCTGCCGGTGCCAGGCCGCTCTTGCTGGCCTCGCCGCTGATGTTGACCTGCAGGCAGACCTGCAAGGCCGGCAGATGCGCCCCCCGCTGCTCCGACAGGCGCTGCGCAATCTTCAATCGATCGACCGAATGCACCCAGTCGAAGTGTTCGGCCACCACGCGCGTCTTGTTGCTCTGCAGCGGGCCGATCAGGTGCCATTCGAGCTGCTCGCGCGCCGCGGCCAGCGCGGCCATCTTGTCGAGCGCCTCCTGCACATAGTTCTCGCCGAAACGCGTCTGCCCCGCCGACATCGCCTCAAGCACCGCGTCGGCGGAAAACGTCTTGCTGACCGCGAGCAGCGTGACGCTTGACACGGGCCGCCCCGCCGCATCGCAGGCGCGTGCGATGCGCCCGCTCACTTCGTCCAACTTGCTCGCTATCGTCGCCATAATCGTTTCGATCCCTCGTCTTTCGGGCCCGCCCTGGCCTCGTCTCCGCCTCCATGGACATTACCCAACTGCTGGCGTTTTCGGTCAAGAACAAGGCTTCCGACCTGCACTTGTCTGCCGGCCTGCCGCCGATGATCCGGGTGCATGGCGACGTGCGGCGCATCAACGTGGACCCGCTGGACCACAAGAACGTGCACGAGATGGTGTACGACATCATGAACGATGCCCAGCGCAAGGCCTACGAGGAGCTGCTGGAATGCGACTTCTCTTTCGAGATCCAGGGTCTGGCCCGCTTTCGCGTCAACGCCTTCAACCACAACCGTGGCGCCGGCGCGGTGTTTCGCACCATCCCCAGCAAGATCCTTTCGCTAGAGCAGCTACAGGCCCCCAAGATCTTCGCCGACCTCGCGCTCAAGCCGCGCGGCCTGGTGCTGGTGACGGGTCCGACCGGTTCGGGCAAGTCGACCACGCTGGCCGCGATGGTCAATCACCTCAATGAGCACGAATACGGCCACATCCTCACCGTCGAGGACCCGATCGAGTTCGTGCACGAGTCCAAGCGCTGCCTGATCAACCAGCGCGAGGTCGGGCCGCACACGCTCTCCTTTTCCAACGCGCTGCGCTCGGCACTGCGCGAGGACCCGGACTGCATCCTGGTCGGCGAAATGCGCGACCTGGAAACGATCCGCCTGGCCCTCACCGCCGCTGAAACCGGCCACCTCGTGTTCGGCACGCTGCACACATCGTCGGCTGCCAAGACCATCGACCGCGTGGTCGACGTGTTCCCGGCCGCCGAGAAGGACATGGTGCGCGCCATGCTCTCCGAATCGCTCATCGGCGTGATTTCGCAGACGCTGTGCAAGACGAAGGACGGGGCGGGGCGCGTCGCCGCGCACGAGATCATGCTGGGCACGCCGGCCATCCGCAACCTGATCCGCGAGAACAAGGTCGCGCAGATGTACAGCTCGATACAGACCGGCAACAGCATGGGCATGCAAACGCTCGACCAGAACCTCACCGACCTGGTCCGCCGCAACCTGATCTCGCCCGCCGAAGCGCGCGGCCGCGCCAAGACGCCGGAAAACTTCCCCGGTTGAAGTGGTGCACACCGTTTTGCCCGATGTCGCCGTGAAACCGTCGCTCGAACGCCCGGACGAGAGCCAGGCCGCCATCGACGGCGAGGACACACCGCTGCCCATCAGCTGGACCGCCCGCGCCGAGCGCGTGATGGCTCAGCCCTTCGCCGCCGAACGAGGCCGCGAGCTGTTTACCGCGGTATGGCGGGCCGACCGTCAGGGCATGGCGCTGACGCCCATCGAGGCAAACCGCTTGGCAGGTCATTTCGATTTCGTGCTGGTGCCCGCGGCGCAGGCGGTGATCGGCCAGGACGAGGCGGGCGACTACCTCCTTGTCGTCCTCGAAGGCCGGCTGTCGGTCGATCGGGTGCAAGGCGACGGCTCGCGCGTGCGTCTGGCCGAGGCGCACGCCGGCGATCTGCTCGGCGAGATGGCGCTGCTCGACGCCGGCGCACGCTTTTCCGCCTGCACCACCCTGACGCCCTGCGTGCTGGCGGTGCTCGACGCACGCAGGCTCGAGGCGCTGATGGCGAGCGAGCCGCGACTGGCGCTCGCGCTGTTGGCCTCGCTGGCGCGCCGCCTTTCGCTGCGGCTGCGCCAGGTCAGCACCCGTTTGTCGGCGCTGCTGGCCGGCGGCTGAGCGCCCCTCGATAAAACGCACACGAAAGAGTATTCATGGAACGCGACCAGGCATCGAAATTCGTCAACGACCTGCTGCGGCTCCTGATCGCCCGCACCGGCTCGGACCTGTTCCTCACCGCGGACTTTCCGCCGGCCGTCAAGGTCGACGGGCGCGTAATTAAGGTCTCGCCGCAGCCGCTGACGCCGCAGCACACGATCGCGCTCGCCCGCTCGATCATGAACGACAAGCAGGCAGCCGAATTCGAGCGCACGAAGGAATGCAACTTCGCCATTGCGCCGAGCGGCATCGGCCGCTTTCGCGTCAACGCCTTCATGCAGCAGGGCCATGTGGGGCTGGTGCTGCGCACGATTCCGAACACCGTGCCCACCATCGACTCGCTGCGCCTGCCGAGCGTTCTGAAAGAAGTGGCTTCGAGCAAGCGCGGGCTGGTGATCTTCGTCGGCGCCACCGGCTCGGGCAAGAGCACTTCGCTGGCGGCGATGGTGGATCACCGCAACGAGAGCTCCTTCGGCCACATCATCACGATCGAGGATCCGGTGGAGTTCGTGCACCCGCACAAGAACTGCATCGTCACCCAGCGCGAGGTCGGCATCGACACCGACGGCTGGGAGGCGGCACTGAAGAACGCGCTGCGCCAGGCGCCCGACGTGATCCTGATGGGGGAAATACGCGACCGCGAGACGATGGAGCATGCGGTGGCGTTCGCCGAGACGGGCCACCTCTGCATGGCCACCCTGCATGCCAACAGCGCCAACCAGGCGCTCGACCGGATCATCAACTTCTTTCCCGAGGAACGGCGCGCCCAACTGCTGATGGACTTGTCGCTCAACCTCAGGTCGCTGGTGTCGCAGCGCCTCTTGCCGCGCCAGGAAGGCACGGGCCGTGTGGCGGCAGTCGAGATTCTGCTCAACACGCCGCTGATCTCGGAGCTGATTTTCAAGGGCGAGGTGGCCGAGATCAAGGAGATCATGAAGAAGAGCCGCGAGCTCGGCATGCAAACCTTCGACCAGAGCCTGTACGACCTCTACGAAGGCCAGATGGTCACCTACGAAGACGCCCTGCGCAACGCCGACTCGGTCAACGACCTGCGGCTGCAGATCAAGCTCAACAGCCGCCGTGCGCGCAACGCCGACCTGTCCGCCGGTACCGAGCACCTGACGATCGTTTAGAGCATCATTCGCCCCTTCAAGCCGGCCTCCTTTCGAGGCCGTTCGCTTTACAGGAGACGAAAAACCGATGAGCACCCGCACTTACGAATCCACCCCCCCGCGCACCGTGGCCTTCCTCGGCCTGGGCGTGATGGGCGCGCCCATGGCCGGCCACCTGGCGAAAGCCGGCCACCGCGTGACCGTCTACAACCGCACCGCCGCCAAGGCCAAGGCATGGGTCGCGGAGAACGGGGGCGCTTCTGCCGCCACGCCGCGTGAGGCCGCCGCGGGCGCCGACATCGTGTTCGCGTGCGTCGGCAACGACGCCGACCTGCGGGCCGTGACGCTCGGCGAGAGTGGCGCCTTCGGCGGCATGAAGCCCGGCGCGGTGTTCGTGGATCACACCACCGCCTCGGCCGACATTGCGCGCGAGCTCGACAAGGTGGCACGTGAGCGCGGCCTGGCCTTCATCGACGCGCCGGTCTCGGGCGGCAACCTCGGCGCCATCAACGGCGCACTGACCGTCATGTGCGGGGGCGAGGCAAGCGCGTTCGAGCGCATCCAGCCGGTGGCGATGGCCTTTTCGAAGGCGGTCACCCTGCTCGGTGCGGCCGGCTCCGGCCAGCTTGCCAAGATGGTCAACCAGATCGCCATTGCCGGCCTGGTGCAGGGCTTGGCCGAAGCCATCGCCTTCGGTCAGAAGGCCGGGCTGGACATGAAGGCCGTGCTCGGCGTGATCGGCAAGGGCGCCGCGCAGAGCTGGCAGATGGACAACCGCGGCCCGACCATGATCGAAGACAAGTTCGACTTCGGCTTCGCGGTCGACTGGATGCGCAAGGACCTGGGTTTGTGTCTGGCCGAGGCGCAGCACCATGGCGCCCGGCTGCCGGTCACGGCCTTGGTCGACCAGTTCTACGCCGACCTGCAAGCCAGCGGCGGCGAGCGGCAGGACACCTCTAGCCTGATCCGCCGCTTGCGCTGATCGTCCCCGCGCGACGTGGCCCGCTCAGAGCGGGCGCGGCGTAAGCCCCGTCGGCGAAGCCGGCGCGGAAGCCGGGGCACGCGTTGCGGCAGGTGCGGAAGCAGCGGCCGCCCGCGGGGCGCGCCGCGCCAGATCTTCCTCGCTGATGATCTCGAAGGCCTTGACCACCTTCCTCACGCCGCTCACGCCACGCGCCAGTTCGACGGCGCGGTCGGCCTCGCGCTCGGTGACGAGGCCCATCAGGTAGACAACGCCGTGCTCGGTGACGACCTTGAAGGCGTTGGCCGAAATGTCGCGCGCGTCGACATAGCTGGCCTTGACCTTGCTCGTCAGGAGCGAGTCGTTGGACATCTCCGCCAGCGAGGCGATCGGCGTCACGGCCAGCTCGTTGAGCGTGGAGCGCACGTTTTCCACGCCGGCGATGGCGGTACCGACGGCGGCCTTGTCGGCCTCCTTCGGCACCTCGCCGGTGATCAGCACGGTGCGGTTGTAGCTGGTCACGTTGACATGGGCGCGGTCGCCGACCGTCTCGCGCACGCGCGCCTTGGCCTTGAGCTCGATGGTCTGGTCTTCGATCTGCATGCCGGAGGTGCGGCGGTCGCTGTACATCATCGCGCCGCCGACCGCGCCGCCGACGGCCAGCGCGGCGCAGCCGCTCAAGGCGCCGGTCAGCGACGAGGCGACCAGCAGGCCGAGGCACAACGAGCGCATCGGCAGGTGTCGAAGGCTCGAAAACCGGGGAGCAGCAGAGTTGAAACTGGGTGTCATGTAGGGTCCTGATCGCCGAGCAATTGCACATCGACCGCGTCGCACAGGCAGTGGATCGCGAGGATGTGGACTTCCTGGATGCGTGCCGTGCGTTCGTGCGGCACGCAGATATGCACGTCGGTTTCCAGCAGCCGCGCGCCGAGTTTGCCGCCGCCACGACCGGTGAACGCGATCACCGTCATGTCCTTGTCGTGGGCCGCATCGACCGCGGCCAGCACGTCAGCCGAATTGCCGCTGGTCGACAGCGCGATCAGCACGTCGCCCGGGTTGCCCAGTGCCTGCACCTGCTTGGAGAAGATCAGGTTGAAGCCGTAGTCGTTGCCGATAGCGGTGAGGATGGAGCTGTCGGTGGTGAGCGCGATGGCCGCCAGGCCGGGCCGTTCACGCTCGAAGCGGCCGATGAACTCGGCTGCGAAGTGCTGCGCGTCGCTGGCCGAGCCGCCGTTGCCGCAGGCCAGCACCTTGCCACCGGCGGTGATGCAGCCGAGCACCGCCTGCACGGCATCGGCGATGGGCTTGCTCAGCACCTCGGCGGACTGGTTCTTCAGGTCGGCGCTGTCGAAGAAATGCCGCTGGATGCGTTGTTCAAGCATGCTCATGATGATAAGACACCGCCTCGAAGCGGCGGGTTCCGGGGGCAGGGGTGCCGATGACCGAAACGCGCCCGCGCGCCAGACGCTTGCCGGAGAACTTTTCGCCGATTCGCATGCCTCGCATGACTCTCCTTGTTCGCCAGTGCAGGCCTTCGCACTTCAAGCAGCATTGAACGCGCCGGCCAACCACTCCAGCCGCTCGCCGTCGATCGCTACTACATCGAAGCGGCAGGGCGGCGGCGTCGAGTACCGCCGCAGATAGTGCTGCGCGGCCAATACCAGGCTGCGCTGCTTGCCATATGACACGCTGGCCGCAGCCCCGCCGTAAGCGGCGGCAGCGCGCTTGCGCACCTCCACGAACACCAGCGTGCCGTCGCGCGCACGCAAGACCAGGTCGATCTCGCCGCCGCGCGCCCTCGGCCCGCGGGCGACTCGATAATTGCGCTCCACCAGCTCGAGGCCGGCGCGCTGCAGATGAGCCAGCGCACGGGCCTCGCCCTCGTCTCCCACTGCCTTGGTCGTCAGCATCGATGCCTCGTTGATCCAGCAAGCTGCCGCCGGCGCGGCGGGCGCGCAGCAGTATCCCAAAGGCGCGCTCTACGTCGTGGCCACGCCGATCGGCAATCTGGCCGACATCACGCTGCGGGCGGTGCATGCCCTCGTGTTGGCCGACGCGGTGGCCTGCGAGGACACGCGGGTCAGCGCCGGGCTACTGCGCCACCTGGGCCTGGACAAACCGCTGCTGGCGCTGCACGAGCACAACGAGGCGCAGGCGGCGCAGGCGGTGATCGAACGGCTGGCGCGCGACGAGCGAGTGGCCTACATGAGCGACGCCGGCACGCCGGCCGTCAGCGATCCGGGCGCCAGGCTGGTCGCGGCCGTAGGCGCGGCTGGCTACCGCGTTCTGCCGCTGCCGGGCGCCAGCAGCGTGACCACGGCGCTCAGCGCAGCGGGCGACGCAGGAAGCGACGGCTTTCGATTCGTCGGTTTTCTCGCCGCCAAGGCCGCCGAGCGCGCCGGCCAGCTGCGCGAACTGGCGCAGCGTGCCGAGACCACCGTGCTGTTCGAGGCGCCGCACCGCATCGGCGCCCTGGCAGCGGCGTTGGCCGAGGCGATGCCCACCCGCAGATTGACGCTGTGCCGCGAATTGACCAAGCAGTTCGAGAGCATTGCGACGATGCCGGCCGCCGAGCTGTCCGCCTGGCTGGCTGCAGACGCCAACCGCGTGCGTGGAGAGTTCGTGCTGGTGCTGCACGCGCAGCCACAGCACGAAGACTCCGGCATGGCCGCCGACACCGATCGGCTTCTGCGCACCTTGCTTGCCGCGCTGCCGCTGAAGCAGGCCGTGGCGCTGACGGCCGAGGCCAGCGGCGCGGCGCGCAACGCCCTCTATGAGCGCGCGCTGGCATTGCGCAACGAAGATCAAGTACCCGAGTAAGCGAACGCGGGCCGAGCCGAGCAGCACAAAAAGCTGCGCCGCTGCGCACCGACCGCCGCTAGACAAGCCGGAGCCGCGTTAGCCCGCGACGACCACCGACTCGGCGTACAGCGGCAATCGCGGCGGCATGGATTCTCCAAAACGCAGACCGGGCTCGCTGCCTAGAATGAAACCATGATTTCACGCGAACCCACCATCGAACGCTTGGCCATCGCCCGGCAACTCCTGCTCGAGCCCTTCGGCCTCGACGAAGCCAAGCTGGCCGGCGCGCTGCGCGTGATCGGCGAGCACCGCATCGACGACGCTGACCTTTACTTCCAGTACACGCGCAGCGAGGGCTGGAGCCTGGAAGAAGGCATCGTCAAGAGCGGCAGTTTCGGCATCGACCAGGGCGTGGGCGTGCGCGCCGTGGCTGGCGAGAAGACCGCGTTCGCCTACAGCGACGACATCTCCGAGGCCGCACTGCTCGATGCCGCGCGCACGGTGCGCAGCATCGCCGCCAGCGGCGCCAGCAAGCGAGTCAAGGTCGGCCCCGCCCGCAGGCTGGCGTCCAGCCGCGTGCTGTACGCGCCGATGGACCCGATCGCCACGCTCGACAGCACGCAGAAGGTTGCCCTGCTCGAACGCATGGAGAAGATGGCGCGCGCCAAGGATCCGCGCATCAAGCAGGTCATGGCGGGGCTCGCCGGCGAATACGACGTGGTGCTGGTCGCGCGCGCCGACGGCACGATTGCCGCCGACGTGCGGCCGCTGGTGCGCCTGTCGGTCACCGTCATCGCCGAACAGGACGGCCGGCGCGAAATGGGTTCCGGCGGCGGCGGCGGGCGTTTCGGGCTGGGTTACTTCCACGACGACGTGATCGCCGGCTACGTGGACCAGGCCGTCAACGCGGCGCTCACCAACCTGGAGAGCCGCCCGGCGCCGGCCGGCGAGATGACGGTGGTGCTCGGCCCCGGCTGGCCCGGCATCCTGCTGCACGAGGCCATCGGCCACGGCCTGGAAGGCGACTTCAACCGCAAGGGCTCGAGCGCCTTTGCCGGGCGGGTCGGTCAGCGCGTGGCCGCCAAGGGCGTGACGGTGCTCGACGACGGCACCATCCCCGACCGGCGCGGCTCGCTCAACGTCGATGACGAGGGCAACCCGAGCCAGCGCAACGTGCTGATCGAGGACGGCATCCTCAAGGGCTACATCCAGGACTCGATGAACGCCCGGCTGATGAAGGTTGCCCCGACCGGCAACGGCCGCCGCGAGAGCTATGCCCATGTGCCGATGCCGCGCATGACCAACACCTACATGCTGGGCGGCGACAAGTCGAAGGAAGAGATCGTTGCCTCGATGAAAAAGGGCCTGTACGCCACCAACTTCGGCGGCGGCCAGGTCGACATCACCAGCGGCAAGTTCGTGTTCTCGGCGAGCGAGGCGTTCTGGGTCGAGAACGGGAAGATTCAGTACCCGGTGAAGGGCGCCACCATCATCGGCAACGGCCCTGATTCGCTCACCCGCGTGAAGATGATCGGCAACGACCTGGCGCTCGACACCGGCATCGGCACCTGCGGCAAGGAAGGCCAGAGCGTGCCGGTCGGCGTGGGCCAGCCCACGTTGCGCATCGACGGGCTGACCGTCGGGGGCACCGCCTGAGCCTTGGCGGGGAGCCCGCCCCGGCCAGCGCCGCCGCGCTGGCTTCAGTCGGCTTGGCTGACGTGCAGGCCGCTGCGGAGCGGTTGGCAGGGCATGTGCTGGAAACGCCTTGCGTCGAGTCGAAGACGCTTTCGCAGATCACCGGCGCGCATGTCTTCCTGAAGTTCGAGAACCTGCAGTTCACCGCCTCCTTCAAGGAGCGGGGCGCACTCAACAAGCTGCTGGCTCTGGTGGCCGAGCGCGGCGCCGGCGGGGCACCGCTGACCGGAGTGATCACCGCCTCGGCCGGCAACCATGCCCAGGGGGTCGCCCATCACGCGCAACGTCTGGGCCTGCGGGTGGTGATCGTGATGCCGCTGGCCACACCGGCGGTGAAAGTCGAGCGCACACGCGGCTTCGGCGCGGAGGTGCTGCTGCACGGCGACGGCTTCGACGAAGCGCGCGCCCATGCGCTGCGCCTGGGCGAGGCGCAAGGACTGGCCTTCGTGCATCCCTTCGACGACCCGCTCGTCATCGCCGGCCAGGGCACCATCGGCCTGGAGATGCTGCGTGCGCAGCCCGACCTGGACACGCTGGTGGTCGCTGTCGGCGGCGGCGGGCTGGTTTCCGGCATCGCCACGGTCACCCGCGCAATGAAGCCGCGCCTCGAGGTGATCGGCGTGCAGACGGCCCGCTATCCGGCAATGTTCAATCTGATCAAGGGCACTGCTCACGCGCAGGGCAGGAATTCGATCGCCGAAGGCATTGCGGTGGGCGAGCCGGGGCACATCACCCGCGAGCTCGTGCGCAACTTGGTGGACGATCTGGTGCTGGTCGAAGAGGGCGACATCGAGCAGGCCATCGTCATGCTGCTCGAGATCGAGAAGACGCTCGTCGAAGGCGCCGGCGCCGCCGGTCTGGCGGCACTGCTGAAGGAGCCGCAGCGCTACGCCGGCAGACGGGTCGGGCTGGTGCTGTGCGGCGGCAACATCGATCCGCTGTTGCTGGCGGCGATCATCGAGCGCGGGATGGTGCGGGCGGGGCGGCTGACCCGCATCCGCGTCGACGCGCGCGATTCGCCGGGAGTCCTGGCAAGAATCACGGCGCTTGTGGCCGAAGCGGGCGCCAACATCGAAGAGGTGCATCATCAGCGCGCCTTCACCAGCCTGGCCGCTCAAAACGTGGAAGTCGAACTGGTGCTGCAGACCCGAAACGCGGCCCATGTGGCGGCGCTGATCGCGCGGCTCGAACACGAGGGCTTCGGCGCCAAGGCCTGTTGAGGCGCCTCAGGGTCAGCGGATGCGCCCGTGCTACATTCGCGCCCATGCTCCGCAGCACCTTCTTTTTTGCGTATTTCTGGTTCTCGCACCGCTCTGGCGGAGGAGAGGCCAGCGCCTAAGCAAGAAAGCGCTGCCGAATCCCCAACCGCCGGGCCTGTCCCTCGGCGGTTTTTTTTCGTCTTTGCGTTTGACCCCGTTCCCGACTCGTCGCCAGGAGATCCCGATGAATGCCCTGTCCACCAACGCCCCCGACGGCTGGGCCCCGCCCGCCGACAAGACCAGCCAGACCGATGACGAACGGATCGAAAACGTCATGCCGCTGCCGCCCCCGGAACACCTGATCCGCTTCTTTCCGGTGCGCGGCACGCCGGTCGAGGCGCTGGTCGGCAACACCCGGCGCGCCATCCGCGAAATCATGGCGGGCACCGACGACCGGCTGCTCGTGGTGATGGGGCCGTGCTCCATCCACGACCCGGTGGCCGCCGTGGAGTACGCCCGCAAGCTCAAGGCCGAGCGCGACCGCTATGCCGGCACGCTGGAGATCGTGATGCGCGTGTACTTCGAGAAGCCGCGCACCACGGTCGGCTGGAAGGGCCTGATCAACGACCCTTACCTCGACGAAAGCTTTCGCATCGACGAGGGCCTGCGCATCGCCCGCCAGTTGCTGATGGAAATCGGCCGCCTGGGCCTGCCGGCCGGCAGTGAGTTTCTCGACGTGATCTCGCCACAGTACATCGGCGACCTCATTTCCTGGGGCGCCATTGGCGCGCGCACCACCGAGAGCCAGGTGCACCGCGAGCTGGCTTCGGGCCTGAGTGCGCCGATCGGCTTCAAGAACGGGACCGACGGCAACATCCGCATCGCCACCGATGCGATCCAGTCGGCCGGCCGTCCGCACCACTTCCTTTCGGTGCACAAGAACGGCCAGGTGGCGATCGTCGAGACGCGCGGCAACAAGGACTGTCACGTCATCCTGCGCGGCGGCAAGGCGCCGAATTACGACGCCGCCAGCGTGGCGGCGGCGTGCGCCGATCTGACGGCGGCCAAGCTGCCGGCCAGCCTGATGGTCGACTGCTCGCATGCCAACAGCGCCAAGCAACACCAGCGACAGGTCGAGGTGGCAAAGGAGATCGGTCAGCAGATTGCCGGCGGCAGCCGGCAGGTGTTCGGCCTGATGGTCGAGAGCCACCTCAACGCCGGTGCCCAGAAGTTCAGCGCCGGCCGCGACGACCCCACTCAGCTAGCCTACGGCCAGAGCATCACCGATGCCTGCATCGGCTGGGATGATTCGTTGGCGGTGCTGGAGGTGTTGAGCGGGGCGGTGAAGGCGCGGCGCGGCTAGTGCCTTGCCCGCGCCGCCGGACGCGGCAGCCGTTGCGAAGCAAGGCACCCGCGAGCCGGAACGGGGCCGCGTAGCCTTGCCGAATGGGATGCCCTTTGGGGGCACGACAGACGATGCGGCGCCAGCCCAGTGACACGCAGGCGCTTGTTTTGCGAAGCGCAAAGCCAACAAGGGGCCTGCGGCCCCGTCAGCCCGGGCTGGCCTGCATCCTCGTGCTATGCCAGTACACGTCGTCGCCGCCCAGGCCGTCGAGGTTGGCCCGGTTGAGCACACGAGCCAGCACAAACAACAGGTCGCTCAGCCGATTGAGGTACAACCGCGGCGCGGCGCGCACGGCGTCGGGCTCGGTGTTGACCAGCGCGATCACGGTGCGCTCGGCGCGGCGCGCCACGGTACGGCCAACATGCGCGAGCGCGGCGCTGCGCGTGCCGCCCGGAAGAATGAACTCCTGCAGCCGAGGCAGCGCAGCGTTGTGTTCAGCGAGCGCGGCATCCAGCGATAACACCGCCTCGTCCTTGAGCAACGCGTAGCCAGGAATCGAAAGCTCGCCGCCCAGATTGAACAGCTCATGCTGGATGTCGACCAGGAGCTTTCGCACCTGATCAGGCAAGGGCTCGCACAGCAGCACGCCGAGGGTCGAATTGAGTTCGTCCACATCGCCCATCGCCTGCACGCGAAGGTGATCCTTGGGGACGCGGCTGCCGTCGCCCAGGCCGGTGGTGCCGTCGTCGCCGGTGCGCGTCGCGATCTGGGATAGTCGATGGGCCATCGGTCGATGCTAGCAGCGCCCCGCGGGTCACTGATGCGAGCGCAAGCAAGAGCGCAAGCCTTGCCTGGCTCACGAGTTCAACGCGGCCGAGGCGGCTCCCTACCTCCCTACAATTGCGCCGCAACGCAAGGCCGCTCAGGAGAACCGCCCCCATGAACGCTCCGGTCGAACTGCTGCCCCAGCTAGCTCCTCGGCCGATACCCGCCGTGATGCTGGACGCGCTCGGAGCCCGCTTCGGTGCGCGCTGCTCGACCGCCCGAGCGGTGCGCGAGCAGCACGGCCGCGACGAATCGCCTTTCGACGTGCCGCCGCCGGATGCCGTGGTCTATTGCGAATCAACCGAAGACGTGAGCTTCGTCGTTGCGCTCGCCAATGCGCATGCGGTGCCGGTGATCGCTTACGGCGCCGGCTCTTCGCTCGAAGGGCACCTGCTGGCGGTTCAGGGCGGCGTCAGCCTCGACCTGAGCTGCATGAACCGCGTGCTGCGCGTCGATGCCGAGGATCTGACGATCACCGTGCAGGCCGGCGTGACCCGCAAGCAGCTCAACGAGCACATTCGCCACGATGGCCTGTTCTTCCCCATCGACCCCGGTGCCGACGCCTCGATCGGCGGCATGGCCGCCACCCGCGCCAGCGGCACGAACGCCGTGCGCTACGGGACGATGCGCGAGAACGTGCTGGGCCTGACGGTGGTCACGGCCAGCGGCGAGGTCGTTCGCACCGGCACCCGCGCGCGCAAGAGCAGCGCCGGCTACGACCTGACCCGCCTCTTCGTCGGCAGCGAAGGCACCCTGGGCGTGATGACCGAGATCACGCTTGAGCTCCATCCGCTGCCCGAGGCGATCAGCGCGGCGGTGTGCAGCTTTCCGAGCATCGACGCGGCGGTGCGCACGACGATCCGCATCATCCAGACCGGCGTGCCGATCGCACGCTGCGAGCTGCTCGACGTGCATGCCGTGCGCGCCGTCAACGCGCACGACCGCCTCGGCCTGCGCGAGGCCCCGCTGCTGCTGATGGAGTTCCACGGCAGCCCGGGCGGCGTGAAGGAGCAGGCCGAGACGGTGCAGGCCGTCGCGGCAGAGTTCGGCGGCGAGGACTTCGATTGGGCGACGACGCCCGAGGCGCGCACGCGGTTGTGGACCGCACGCCATCACGCCTACTTGTCGGCATTGCAGACGCGGCCGGGCTGCCGGGCGGTGACGACCGACACCTGCGTGCCGATCTCGCGACTGGCCGAGTGCATCGACGAGACGGTGAAGGAAGTCGATGCCAGCGGCCTGCCCTACTTCATCGTCGGCCACGTCGGCGACGGCAATTTCCACGTCGGCTATCTGATCGATCCCCTGCAGCCGCAGGAGCGCGAGACGGCCGAACGGCTCAACGCGCAGCTCGTCGCCCGCGCGCTGCGGCTCGAGGGCACGTGCAGCGGCGAGCACGGCATCGGCCTGCACAAGATGGGCTTTCTGATCGACGAAGCCGGTGCGGGCGGCGTGGCGCTGATGCAGGGCATCAAGCGCGCGTTCGATCCGAACAACATCCTCAATCCGGGCAAGATTTTTGTGCTGTGAGCCGCGGACCCGGACGTGTCCCGCGGCAACACCTGCTTGCGTCGGCTCACGCCTGCGCGGCCCTCGCTGCGATACACCCTCGACATGATCAACATGGCTTTTCTCGCCCTGGCGCTCACGCGTCCCACGCTGGTCGGAGCACTGGCGCCTTCGTCACGCCGGCTGGCGCGCGCGATGGCTGAGCAGGTGGGATCGGCAAGCACGGTCATCGAGCTCGGCGCCGGGACCGGCGCCGTGACCGCCGCGTTGCGCGCCGTGGCGCCGCATTCGCCGCTGCTTGCCGTGGAGCTGCAGCGCCATCTCGCCGCCGGCCTGAAGCGTCGCTTTCCCGACGTCGAGGTCAGTTGCGCGGCCGCACATGAGGTGCTGGAGGAGCGCGCCCTGGCACCCGGCGACACGGTGCTCGTGTCGTCGCTGCCCTTTCGCAGCCTGCCCGAGCCCTTGCGCACGACCACCTTGCAGTCGCTGCTGGTGTTCGTCGAGGCGCACCCCGGACGCCGCCTGGTGCAGTACACCTACCAACCCCGCGCACCGTTCGCACTGCCGCGCGCGAGCCGGCTGCAATGGACGCTGCGCGAGGTGGTGTGGGGCAATTTGCCGCCCGCCGGCGTGTGGGTGCTGAAAAACGCCGGCGCCGCCTGATGAGCCGCTGAGCGACCACAAGCTCCGGTATTCGCCGGGCGCTCTGACCGGCCCCGGCTTGTGGCATGACGGCCGCAGGCGCAGCAGGGGGCGGGCACTTGGCCTGCAATGAGACGGATCAGTGCCGCGGACCCGTCACCGTCCAGCGCTTCTCGACTTCGCCCTCGCTGTCCACGCTCTCCAGGTGCGCATCGAAACCCCAGAGCCGCGCCACGTGCTTGAGCACCTCCTGCGTCGCGTCGCCCATGGGGCGGGCGTTGTGCTGCGTGTGCCGCAGGGTGAGCGAGCGGTCGCCGCGCAGGTTCACGCTCCAGACCTGGATGTTGGGCTCGCGCGAGCCCAGATCATATTGCCGAGATAGCGCTTCACGCAACTTGCGGTAGCCCGCTTCGTCGTGGATGGCGCTGACTTCGAGTTCCGGCTCGTCAGAATCGTCCCTGATCGCGAACAGGCGGAATTCCCGCATGAGCCGCGGTGACAGGTACTGGCCGATGAAGCTCTCATCCTTGAAGTTGCGCATCGCATGGTCGAGCGTCGCCAGCCAGTCGCTGCCCGCAAGATCGGGAAACCAATGGCGGTCCTCCTCGTCGGGCTTCTCACAGATGCGCTTGATGTCCGTGTACATCGCGAAGCCGAGCGCATACGGATTGATGCCGCTGTAGCCCGGGTGATCCACCGGCGGCTGGAACACCACGTTGGTGTGCGACTTGAGCCACTCGATCATCATGCCGTCGCTCAGCAGGCCGTCGTCGTACAGCGTGTTGAGCAGGGTGTGGTGCCAGAAGGTGGCCCAGCCTTCGTTCATGACCTGGGTCTGACGCTGCGGATAGAAGTACTGCGCCACCTTGCGAACGATGCGCACGATCTCGCGCTGCCAGGGCTCTAACAGCGGGGCGTTCTTCTCGATGAAGTAGAGCAGGTTCTCCTGCGGCTCGGCCGGAAAACGCTGCGCCTCCGCATCTTCGACCGACTTGTCCGCCTTCTTCGGCAGTGTGCGCCACAGGTCGTTGATCTGCTGCTGTGCGTACGCCTCGCGATCCTCGCGGCGGGCACGTTCCTGAGCCAGGCTGAGCTTGCTCGGCCGGCGATAACGATCGACGCCGTGGTTCATCAGGGCATGGCAGGAGTCGAGCGTTTCCTCGACGGCGTTCAGGCCGTGGCGCTCCTCGCATTCGGCGATGTAATTCTTGGCATAAACCAGGTAGTCGATGATCGACGACGCATCGGTCCACATGCGGAACAGGTAGTTGCCCTTGAAGAAGCTGTTGTGGCCGTAGGCGGCGTGGGCAATGACCAGCGCCTGCATCGCCATCGGGTTCTCCTCCATCAGGTAGCTGATGCAGGGGTCGGAATTGATGACGATCTCGTAGGCCAGGCCCATGTGACCGCGCCGGTAGTTCTTCTCGTTGGAGATGAACTCCTTGCCGAAGCTCCAGTGCCGGTAGTTCACCGGCATGCCGACCGACGAATACGCATCCATCATCTGCTCGGCCGTGATGACCTCGAGCTGGTTGGCGTAGGTGTCCAGCCCGTAGCTTTCGGCGGTGGCGCGGATCGCGTCGTGGTACTGCTCGATCAGCTCGAAGCTCCAGTCACTGTGGCTGGGCAGCGGCTGCGCCGCGCGCTCTCGCCGGACGATGTCGCGGGCGAAACGAACGCGCGCTTTCCCACTCGCGCCCGGGACGTCGAAGAGATCCGGCGTCGGGTCGGGCGCCGCCTCGAAGCGTTTGTTCATGCCGCGCTCCCTTCCTTCTTGAACAACTCCCGGAACACGGGGTAGATCTGGGCAGCCTCGAGCACCTTGCGCATGGCGAAGTGCGGGTGCTGCGCGGCGATCTGGGCGTACTCCTCCCAGAGGTTCTGCTCCGGCTCGGCCACCTGCACGTAAGCGAAGTAGCGCACCAGCGGCAGGAGCTGCTCGGAGACGATCTGGCGGCAGCGGCCGCTGTCGTGATGCCAGTTGTCGCCGTCGCTGGCCTGCGCGCCGTAGATGTTCCACTCACTGGTGGGGAAGCGGTTGCGAATGATCTCTTCCATCAGCACCAGCGCACTGGACACCACGGTGCCGCCGGTCTCGGTGGAGTGGAAGAAGCCTTCTTCATCCACCTCCTGCGCCTGCGTGTGGTGTCGGATGAAGACCAGCTCGATGCGCTCGTAGTGGCGCGTGAGAAAGAGGTAGAGCAGGATGAAGAAGCGCTTGGAAAGATCCTTGCGCGCCTCGTCCATCGACCCCGACACGTCCATGACGCAGAACATGACCGCCTTGGTGGTCGGCACCGGCACGCGGATACGGCTGCGGTAGCGCAGGTCTATCGGATCGAGGTAGGGAATGCGCGCGACCTTCTGACGCAGCAACTCGATCAAGGCCTCCGTGTCGCGGATTTCGCGCAAGCGCATTTCGCGGCCCGGGTCGAGATCGAGCCAATCGCTGTCGGCCCGCATGTGCTGCTGGAGGTGCAGCAGGTGCGCCTCGAGCTGGCGCAACTCGCGCCTGGCATCCGCGCCCAGCGCGATGCGCCGGCCGATCGCGCCGCGCATCGAACGCACGACGTGCAGGTTGTTCTGCGTGCCGTCGGTGCTGTAACCCGCGCGCTGCGTCTTAAACTCCGGCGTGTCCGCCAGGGTGGTTTTGATCAGGTTGGGCAGCGCCAGATCGTCGAAGAAGACCTGCATGAACTCCTCGCGGCTGAGGTGAAAGACGAAATCGTCCTCGCCTTCGCCCGAGTCGCTGGCCTGGCTACCGCCGCGGCCGGCGCCGCCTTCGGGCCGCTTGATGCGGTCACCGCGGACGTACTCGCGGTTGCCCGGGTGCACCATCTCGCGCGAGCCGCCCTGGCCGTGGTGGAACACCGGCTCGGAGACGTCGCGCTTGGGCAGCGAGATGTCCTCGCCCTGCTCGATGTCGCGGATGCCGCGGCCGCTGACCGCCCGGCGCACCGCCTCGCGGATCTGGTCCTTGTGGCGGCGCAGGAAGCGCTCGCGATTGCCAATGGACTTGTTCTTGCCCGCGAGCCGCCGGTCGATGATCTGCTGCAGCGCCATGGAGTGCCCGGTCGCCCCGCTGGTTCAGGAGCTCTTGCGCACGCGCAGGTACCACTCGCACAGCAGGCGCACCTGCTTGGGCGTGTAGCCCTTGTCGACCATGCGGTTGACGAAGTCCTCGTGCTTCTTGGCCTCGTCGGCGCTGGCCTTGGCGTTGAAGCTGATGACCGGCAGCAGTTCCTCGGTGTTCGAGAACATCTTCTTCTCGATCACCGCGCGCAGCTTCTCGTAGCTGGTCCACAGCGGGTTCTTGCCGGCGTTACCGGCCCGCGCACGCAGCACGAAGTTGACGATCTCGTTGCGGAAGTCCTTCGGGTTGGAGATGCCGGCCGGCTTTTCGATCTTCTCGAGCTCGCCGTTCAGCGAGCCGCGGTCGAACACCTCGCCGGTGTCGGTGTCGCGGTACTCCTGGTCCTGGATCCAGTAGTCGGCGTAGGTCACGTAGCGGTCGAAAATGTTCTGACCGTATTCGCTGTAGCTTTCCAGATAAGCAGTCTGGATCTCCTTGCCGATGAATTCCGCATAGCGCGTCGACAGGAACTCCTTGATGTAGCCCAGGTACTTCTGCTCGGTTTCGCTGGCGAACTGCTCGCGCTCGATCTGCTGCTCCAGCACGTACATCAGGTGCACCGGGTTGGCTGCGACCTCCATGCTGTCGAAGTTGAAGACCTTGGACAGGATCTTGAAGGCGAAGCGGGTCGAGACGCCGCTCATGCCTTCGTCGACCCCCGCGTAGTCCCGGTATTCCTGGTAGCTCTTGGCCTTGGGGTCGGTGTCCTTGAGGCTCTCGCCGTCGTAGACCAGCGCCTTGCTGAACAGCGACGAGTTCTCCGGCTCCTTCAGGCGGGTGAGCACCGAGAACTGCGCCATCATCTTCAAGGTGCCCGGCGCGCACTTGGCCTCACTGAGCGACGAGGTGCGGATCAGCTTCTCGTAGATCTTGACCTCTTCGCTTACGCGCAGGCAGTACGGCACCTTGACGATGTAGATGCGGTCGAGGAAGGCTTCGTTGTTCTTGTTGTTGCGGAAGGCCTTCCACTCGCTCTCGTTGCTGTGCGCCAAGACAATGCCGTCGAAGGGAATCGCGCCGAAGCCCTCGGTCCCTTTGTAGTTGCCTTCTTGGGTAGCGGTCAGCAGCGGGTGCAGCACCTTGATCGGTGCCTTGAACATCTCGACGAATTCCAGCAGGCCCTGGTTGGCCAGGCACAGGCCGCCCGAGTAGCTGTAGGCGTCGGGGTCGTCCTGGGCGTAAGTTTCGAGCTTGCGGATGTCGACCTTGCCGACCAGCGAGCTGATGTCCTGGTTGTTCTCGTCGCCCGGCTCCGTCTTGGAGATGCCGACCTGCTTGAGGATGCTCGGCCGGCGCTTGACCACCTTGAACTTGCGGATGTCGCCGCCGTACTCGTCGAGCCTTTTCACCGCCCAGGGCGAGAGAATGCGATTGAGGTAGCGGCGCGGGATGCCGTATTCCTTTTCCAGCGTGGCAGCGTCTTCGATCGCGTCGAAAAGCCCCAGCGGCGACTCGTTCACGGGAGAACCCTTGATCGCGTAGAAGGGCACTTCCTGCATGAGCTGCTTGAGCCGCTCGGCGATCGAGCTCTTGCCGCCGCCCACCGGGCCGAGCAGGTAAAGGATCTGCTTGCGCTCCTCCAGGCCCTGCGCGGCGTGGCGGAAGTAGGAAACGACCTGCTCGATCGCGTCTTCCATGCCGTAAAACTCGGCAAACGCCGGGTAGCGCTTGATCACCTTGTTGGCGAAGAGGCGCGACATGCGCGGCTCGTTGCGCGTATCGAGCAGCTCCGGCTCGCCGATCGCCTTGAGCATGCGTTCGGAGGCGGTGGCGTAGGCCGTTGCTTCGCGCTTGCAGATATCGAGGTATTCCTCGAGCGTGAATTCCTCTTCGCGGCTGCGCTCGTAGCGCGCTGCAAAGCTCGTGATCACATCCATCGCTTCCTCCAATTCGGTATCGGGAGGCGGCGTCGCCACGGGCTGGCCGGCATTCGGCTCGCCGTGCAGCGCTGCCTTCGGTTTCTCACTCTATCGGTCCAACGATCATGCGTGCGTTTCACATCGGTGTGATGCCCGGAGAACCCGGTCTTTTGACCGCATCTTCACGATGAACCAGATGCAACGGCTTTGCCACGCTGTGCAATTAGCATGCCCCTTTCGTGCCGCGAGCGCCACGCCGAAGTAGGAGCCCGTGTGCAGCAGTGTGGTTCCGCGGGCACAGCGTGCATCGTCCTCGTTAACGTGCGAACGCGGCTCGGTTCGCCGAGATTGCACCGCGTGCAAGGCGCGCGAACTCGTCAAGCATTCCGGCGCGGTGGGCAGTAGCGCGCGCCGAAACCCGACGGTCAGCCGCCCGAGGGCGTCGCACGCCGAAGCTTGTCGAGCAGGCCGCCGAGTTCATCGAGCGAGCCGAACGCGATGGCCACCTCGCCCTGCTCGCCGCGACCGGAGCGCTTCTTGATGCGGATCTCCACGGCGGCGGTCAGCAGGTCGGCAAGCTCTTCCTCGAGCCGCGCAACATCGCGCGACTTCGAAGGCAGCGCTTGCCGTGGCGGCTGCTGTCCAATTGAAGAGGCCGCGCGTGCGACCAATCGCTCGGCTTCGCGCACGTTGAGCTTGCGGGCAACGACTTCTGTTGCGGCGATGATCTGTTGCGCCTTCTCCAGCGCCAGAAGTGCACGCGCATGGCCCATGTCCAGGTCGCCGGCCATCAGCATCTGCTGGACGGGTTCGGCGAGGTTGAGCAGGCGCAGCAGGTTGCTGGCCGCACTGCGCGAACGGCCGACCGCCTGGGCGGCGAGCTCATGCGTCAGCCCGAACTCGTCGGTCAGGCGCCGCAGACCCTGCGCTTCTTCCAGCGGGTTCAGGTCCTCGCGCTGCATGTTCTCGATCAGGGCCATGACGGCCGCCGACTCGTCCGGCACCTCGCGCACGAGAACCGGCACTTCGGACAAACCGGCCAGTTTGGCGGCCCGCACACGGCGCTCGCCGGCAATGATTTCATAGCGATCAAAGCGAGCGCCAACTCCGCTCTTATCGCTTGGAAACATTGGTGCATTTGTGCCGTCCATCGATCCAGACCCCGTCACCGGCCGGACGAGAATGGGCTGCATGATCCCTTGCGACTTGATGCTTTCGGCAAGTTCGTAGAGCGATCCCTCGTCCATGCGCGTGCGCGGCTGGTACTTGCCAGGCTGCAGTTGCTCGAGCCTGAGCGTGGTCGGCTTTGCGTCGCCGGCCGCCGGCTCGGGGCGGTCCTGCACCTTGGGGCCGAGCAGCGCTTCGAGGCCGAGCCCGAGGCCCTTGGGTTTCTTCGTCGCCATGGTGTCAGTCGTGTTGAAGGTCATGAAGCAGCGCCAGCCCTTGCGGCCAGTCGCCGAGGCCGGAGTCGGCATTGAGGTGGCCGAGCGGACCGGCAGGCACGAGCAAGGCGCCCCAGGCCTGGGCCATTTCGGCGGCCCGTTCGGTCGTGCAGTAAGGGTCGTCGCTGCTCGCCACCACCGTCGCCCGGAACGGCAGGCGCGTGCGGACGATCGGTCGCCAGGTGTGGAGCTGGGGCGGCATGTCGGGCCGCTCCGTGTCGGGCGGGGCAACCAGGAGCGCTGCATGCACTCTCGCCGTGTGGCGCGAGTGCGCCGCCCAGGCTGCCACCAACTGACAACCCAGACTGTGGGCGACCAGCAGCGCCGGGGACGGCTGCGCCAGCAGCACTTCTTCGAGCCGCGCCATCCAGTCGCCCCGGCGGGGTTGCAGCCAATCGTGCTGCTCGACACGGCGGTGGCCGCAAAGACGCTCCCAGCGCGATTGCCAGTGCGTGGCGGGCGAGCCCTGCCAGCCGGGCAGCGTCAGGATTCGCATGTCGTGTCGCGCGGCTCGGACGGGTGATTGCGGGGCGTGGGGCGCCATGGCCACAGGCGCCAGTTCCCGGCGGCTGTCATGGGCCGTTGGTTTATCCGAGTTCATCAGTGTCCTGGCTGCGGTAGTGATAGGCGTAGGCATCGACAAAACCCAGGCGCGCATAGACCGAGCGCGCCGCGTGGTTGTCGGCGTCTAGCTGCAGGTAGGCGCAGCGCGCCCCGCGCTCGTGCGCCAGCCGAAGCAACTGCAGGCATAGCGCGGTGGCCAAACCGTTTTGGCGCTGCTCGGGGACGGTGAACACGTCGTAAAGCCCGACGAGATCGTCCTCCATCGCGAGCTGGCCACAGGCGAGCAGGCTGCCGCCGCGCTTGAGTAGCAGCCCGCTGTAGGCACTCGGCGACTCGCGAAGGCGCTGCGCATGCGCCTGACGCTGCGCTAGTGGCGTGCCGCGCAAGGCCCCGACCGCCTCGGCGAATGCGCCGTGGCCGGGCGCCTCCAGCTCGCAACCGGCGGGCAGCGTTGCGGGGCCCAAACCGTCCAGGCCGACGCGGACCATCACCCGCGTGTCGTCGAAGGCCTTGAAGCCACGCGCCTGAAGCAGCGCATCGAGCGTGGCCGGCTGCGTGAAGGGGGTGATGCGCACGATGAAGGGCAGACTCGCCAGCTCGAACACGGCTTCGGCACGCGCCAGCAGTTCGGGCAGCGGCAGACGGCCGACGGCCAGCGCGTTGACGCACCGCGCACGCTTGGCCTTGCCCGGCGACAGCCGCAGGATCCAGCCGCCCAGCACCCGCTGTTGCGGAGGCGCGGACGCGTTCAGCCCGGCGTCTTCGATGCGCGCCAGCAGTCGCGCGTCGAAGGCCGGCGACAGGCCGGCCGCTGGGAGGCGGGCGACGGCCGGCGGCGCATGGACGATCATCGTCACCGCCTCAGCGCAGGCTCTCGATGCGCACGACCATCTCTCGGGCGAATTCGACGAATGCCTGGGCGCCCTTGCTTTGCGGATCGAACACCACCCCGGGCAAACCGTAGCTCGGCGCTTCCGCCAACCGCACGTTGCGGGGGATCACGGTGTTGAACACCTTTTCGCCGAAGTGCGCCTTGAGCTGCTCGCTGACCTGCTGCTGCAGCGTGATGCGCGCATCGAACATGACGCGCAGCAGGCCGATGATCTGGAGCTCCGGATTGAGGTTGGCATGCACCTGCTTGATGGTGTTGACCAGGTCCGACAGGCCTTCCAGCGCGAAGTATTCGCACTGCATCGGCACCACCACGCCGTGTGCCGCACACAGGCCGTTGAGGGTGAGCAGACTGAGCGAGGGTGGGCAGTCGATGAGCACGAAGTCGTAGTCGTCCGCAGCGGGGGCCAGCGCGGCTTTCAGCCGTTGGTCGCGCCGCTCGAGCTGCACGAGCTCTACCTCCGCGCCGGCCAGTTCGCGGTTGGCGCCGATGACGTCGTAGCCGGCCTTTTCGCTGCGCTGGCGGGCTTCGGCGATGGAGGCCGATTCGAGGAGCACGTCGTAGACGGTCAGCTCGAGCCGGCGCTTGTCGATGCCCGAGCCCATCGTCGCATTGCCCTGCGGGTCGAGGTCCACGATCAGTACTCTTTGGCCGATCTGCGCGAGCCCGGCCGCCAAGTTGACGCTGGTCGTCGTCTTGCCGACGCCGCCCTTCTGGTTCGCAATGCAGAAAATCTTGGCCATGGGCATCAGGGAGCGAGAGTGGGTATGCGCAAGGCCGCTGCGGCGCGCTGCAAGGACGGATCGAAAGTGGCCAAGGGTAACTGCCGGCGCATCGCCAGATCGAGATATGTCGCGTCCTGGACCGACAGGCCCGTCTCCTGCGCGAGGAGCAGCACGTCATGGCGCGCTCGCTCGGGAGCAGCGGCGTCTGTCTGAATTTGCAGGCGGTCGAACAAGGCGCCCAGGAGGCGCAATTCGGTGGATTCCAGAAGGCCGTGTCGTTGCGCGGCGAGCAGCGCAGCGGCCATTTCGGTGTGCCAGAGCATGGGCACCAGCACGCCGCTTTGGGTTGCTTGATCCAGCAGCCGCTCGCTGAAGGACTCGTGCTCGTCCGCAAAACACCAGCTCAGGGCAGCGGAGGTATCCAATACGAAGGAGCTCACCTGCTGCGGCCTTCGTCGCGCAATCGGCGCCAGGTCAGCGCGCCCATTGGGTGATTGCGCCTGAACAGCCTTAGCTGCTCTGTCAAGCCTTCAGCGTCTTGCCCTGCCGGCGCTGGCGGAACCAGCCGTGCCACCGGGCGGCCATGGCGCGTGATGACGATCTCTTCGCCACGCTCGACGCGCTCCAGCAGTGCCGACAGATGCGTCTTGGCTTCGAACGCGCCGACGAAGGCATTCATTAGGTCGAGTCAAACCAGAAGTTTTGGCTGGTCGTATTTTCTGGTTTGTGCGAGTGCTGCGTCAAGCCAAGCTTGACGCAGCCCGCCCTCGCCTCAGCCGCGCTTGACCTGCCTTGCTATCGACGTTGCTATCGAGAGCCCTATACGCGCTGGGCGGCCATCGTCCGGCGCATCCATACGATACAGCGCTCTGCATTCAACCCCGGCACCTCCAGTGGTTCCACGTGAAACACTTCTATGTCTTGAGGCAACTGCGCAATCTCTTGATTCGGGACCTTGCCCTTCATAGCAAGCCACACGCCTCCCTCTGCAAGTAACGGCGCTGTCGACGCGGTAAAACTGGCAAGCGAAGCGAAGGCGCGTGACACGATCACTTGCCAAGGCTTAGGTACCAGCGCCTCCACACGCGAATGCACTGCCGCAAGGTTGCGCAATCCCAGTTCCACTCCCACTTGACGAATGAACCCGGCCTTCTTGCCAACGGCATCCACGCAAGTCATTGACCATTCTGGGCAGGTAACCGCAATAGAAATGCCCGGCAGGCCGGCGCCACTGCCGACGTCGAGCAGAGAAACTTCACCCCGCCACCCGTTGCTAGCAACCACCTGCCGAAGCGGCCGGACTGCCGCCAAGCTGTCGAGCAAGTGCTGCGTGAGCATGTGCGCCGGTTCTCGTACGGCAGTGAGGTTGTAGACGCGATTCCACTGCTCGATCAGCGCGAGGTGCCGCAGTAAAAGGCCTTGCTGCACGCCGTCCAAATCGAGTTTCAGACCAACAAGTCCTTCCCTTAACGTTGCGGCCAGCCGGTCTTGGCTTTCAAACGTCATGCTGGAGCGTCCACACCCACTGGCTGGATCGTCTGAGAATCGTCGAAGCGCCCTTTTTTCAGATGAACCAGCAAGAGCGATATCGCCGCCGGTGTCACTCCTGCCATTCGCGCCGCTTGCCCCAGTGTTTCTGGCCGGTGGGTCTGCAGGATGTGCCGAACCTCGTAGCTCAGGGCTTTGATCTCGCGGTAATCCATCCCTACTGGCAATCGCAGCTCCTCGTGGTGTACTGCACGGTCGATCTCGTCATTCTGCTTGTCGATGTAGCCCGCATACTTGGTTGTGATTTCCATCTGCCCGATGACAGCGTCGGCAAGCCGCTCCCCGAGCTCTGTGCGCAACTCACTACGGCCGCGAGTCGCGAGGTCAGGCCGTGCTATTCGGCTCACCTCCGTCACCAGGTCAAAGTCACAGTCAGGCCGACGCAGCAGGTCAAACAACGAGTGTTCATGTTCCAGCGCCTTACCCAATAGCCGCACTGCCTCAGAAGCAATCAACAGCTTTGGATTCACCCAAATCGATCGAAGTCGTTCTGTTTCACGTGAAACAGCGTCACGCTTGCGGTTGAAGGCTTCCCACCGAAGATCATCAATCAGTCCGAGAGCCCGTCCCGAGTCGGTCAAGCGGACGTCGGCGTTGTCTTCGCGAAGCTGCAGTCGAAACTCGGCTCGGCTGGTAAACATGCGGTAAGGCTCGGTTACCCCCTTGGTGATCAAGTCATCGACAAGGACTCCCAGATAGGCCTGACTTCGGGTCGGCACCCAAGCGGGTTGATCGTGGGAATGAAGTGCTGCGTTGATGCCCGCATGCAAGCCTTGCGCTGCAGCTTCTTCGTACCCGGTCGTTCCGTTGATCTGCCCCGCAAAGAACAGGCCCCGGATGGCCTTCGTTTCAAAGCTCGCACGCAGCGCGCGAGGATCGAAGTAGTCGTATTCGATCGCATACCCCGGCCGCAGGATGTGCACCCGTTCCAAACCGGGCATCGAGTGAACCGCCTTGAGCTGAACGTCGAAGGGTAGAGAAGTGGAAATCCCGTTCGGATAGAACTCGTTCGTCGTGAGCCCCTCCGGCTCCAGGAAAATCTGGTGACTGCCCTTGTCGGCAAAGCGGTTCACCTTGTCCTCGATGCTGGGGCAGTACCGAGGTCCGACACCGGCAATCCCACCAGTGAACATCGGACTGCGCGTAAAGCCGCCGCGGATGATCTCGTGGGTGCGCTCGTTCGTGTGCGTTATCCAGCATGAAATCTGGCGCGGGTGAAGATCCGTACGGCCCATGAAGCTGAACACCGGCACGCCTTCGCCCGCAGCTTCATCCGCTCGTGTTACGCCGTCGCCCGGTTGCTCGGTGAGGCGGTCGAAATCGATCGTACGTCCATCGAGGCGCGGCGGCGTGCCGGTCTTGAGGCGGCCTTGCGGCAGCGCGAGTTCCTTGAGTCGAGCCGACAAGCTCATCGCCGACGGATCGCCGGCACGCCCCGCGCTGTAATTCTGAAGGCCGACGTGGACCTTCCCGTCGAGAAAAGTGCCTGCGGTGAGCACCACCGTCTTTCCACGGAAGCGAATACCCACTTGCGTGACGGCCCCTGTCACTCTGTCTCCTTCGGTCATCAGATCATCCACGGCCTGTTGGAACAACCACAGGTTTGGTTGGTTTTCGAGCCGCCGCCGGATCGCCGCCTTGTACAGAATGCGATCGGCCTGCGCACGCGTGGCTCGCACCGCTGGGCCCTTGGAGCCGTTCAGAATTCGAAAGTGAATACCCGCTTCGTCCGTCGCCAGTGCCATAGCGCCCCCAAGGGCATCGATCTCCTTGACGAGGTGCCCCTTTCCTATCCCGCCGATCGACGGGTTGCAGCTCATCTGACCGAGCGTCTCGATGTTGTGCGTCAACAACAACGTGGCGCAGCCCATGCGGGCAGCCGCCAGCGCCGCTTCGGTGCCGGCATGGCCGCCGCCGACCACAATGACATCGAATTCCTGGGGATAAAACATGGCAAGCCTTTTTCGCCCGGCCAACGGCTAGGCACACTCCGCCCTGGAGCGGGCGAAGCCTAAATTTTAAGCAGCACGGCATTGAGAGGCGCAGACCTCACGCCCCTCAGACGCTCCGCCCATCTCCGAGACCGATGTCTGCGGACGCGCCCTCGACTCCCGTCGGACAATGCCGTGCATGAAATTGCGTCATCCCTGCGCCGCCTCTGCCCGCCGCATCGCGATGGCGATCTCGGCACTGCGCCGCGCCTGCGTCCGGTAAGGCGCTTGCCGACTGAAGGCGAGGGGAACGTGAACTGCCGCTCTGGTTGCGGCGCATGCTGCATTGCGCCCTCGATCTCCAGCCCTATCCCGGGAATGCCGGCCGGCAAGCCTGCCTCGGTGCGATGCGTTCAGCTCGACGTCGCCAACCGCTGCAAGCTCTTTGGCGATCCGCGTCGTCCCGCCGTGTGCGGCAGCCTCCGGCCCTCGACCGAGAGGTGCGGGTCGTCGCGGCAGCAGGCTTTGCGCGGGCTCGGCTGGCTGGAGCAGGCAACGGCCGGTCCCTGCGCATGAACGCGGCTTTCGCACTCGACGGAAAGATCGCCCTCATCACCGGAGCGGCGCGTGGCCTCGGCTTCGAGATTGCCCGCGGCCTGGCCGCCGCTGGCGCGCACGTTCTGCTCAACGGCCGCGACCCGGCGGCACTGGCAGCGGCCCGGGCGGCGCTGCAGGCCGAGTTGCCGGCCGCGGCGATCGACCTTCTGGCATTCGACGTCGCCGACGCCCAGTCGGTGGAGGCTGCCTTCGAGCAGATCGAGCGCAGCCCCGGCCGCCTCGACATTCTGGTCAACAACGTCGGCCAGCGCGACCGGCGTGCGCTCGACGCATTCACCCTCGATGAAGTGCGCCGCTTGCTGGAGGTGAACCTCGTCGCACCATTCGAACTGGCGCGTCGCGCGGCACGGCTGATGGGCCGCGGCCCACTGAGCGGCGGCGGGCGCATCGTCAACCTCACGTCGATTGCCGGCCCGATTGCGCGCGACGGCGACGCGGTCTACACGGCCACCAAAGGCGCCCTCGATGCTTTGACGAGGGCATTGGCCGCCGAGTTGGGGTCGCGCGGCATCACCGTCAACGCCGTCGCTCCGGGATTCTTTGCGACCGAGACCAACGCCTCGCTCGCCACCGACCCTCGCACGCTCGACTGGCTCCGGCAGCGCAGTTCGCTCGGCCGTGTCGGGCAGCCGGCCGAGATCGCCGGCGCGGTGGTGTTCCTGGCCTCGCCGGCCGCCAGCTACGTCACCGGCCACACGCTCGCGGTCGACGGCGGCTACCTGGCGCACTTCTGAGCTGCAAAGGCGAACCGGACATGGTGGCCACGGCAAAAGCGCAAGCCGCCGAACCGACTCAACCCGGCGCTCGCTCGGCCTCTTCCAGCGCGCGCAGGAAGCTGATCCGCCACCAGTGCACGTCCTGCTCGCGAATGCGCGTCAATAGCGCCTGATGGCGCTCGCGGCGCTCGCCCAGCGGCATGCGCAAGGCGCGCTGCACCGCTTCGGCGGTGGCACCGGTGTCGTAGGGATTCACCAGCAAGGCCTCACGCAGCTGTTCGGCTGAGCCGGCGAAGCGCGACAGCACCAGCACGCCCGGATCTTCCGGATCCTGAGCGGCGATGAACTCCTTCGCCACCAAGTTCATGCCGTCGCGCAACGGCGTCACCAGCGCCACCCGCCCCGCACGGTAGAGCCCCGGCAGACGGCGGCGCGCCAGTGTGCGGTGGATGTAGCGCACCGGCATCCAGTCGAGTTCGCCGAACTCGCCGTTGATCTCGCCCGACAAGCCTTCCAGCTCGCGACGGATGTCGGCGTAGGCATTCAGACCCTCGCGCGTGGGCGTTGCCACCTGGATCAGCGTGGCGCTCTTCAGGTTCTCGGGGTAGTTGGCGAGCAGCCGCCGAAAGGCGCGCAGCCGCTGCGGGAGGCCCTTGGAGTAGTCGAGCCGGTCCACGCCGATCAGCAGTTGCCGCTTGGCGTACTGCTCGTGCAGCGTCTTGCGAATCTCCATCGACTCGGCCGTCTCGCCGAGCGCGGCGAACTCGTTCACGTCGATGCCGATGGGGAAGGCGCGCGCGCGCACCTGCCGATCGAAGGCGCGGTAGTGGTCGTCGCCCAGGGGCTCGGCACCGGCCTCCGACTTCACATAGCGCGAAAAGTGCTCCACGTCGGCCTCGCTCTGCAGGCCCACCAGGTCGTAGGCAAACAACGAGCGCATCAGCCACTCGTGCGCCGGAATCGCGGCAAGGATCAGCGGCGGCGGCAGCGGGATGTGCAGGAAAAAGCCGATGCGCTGCGTGCAGCCGGCCGCCCGCAGTTCGGCGGCCAGCGGGATGAGGTGATAGTCGTGAACCCAGATCACGTCGTTGGGCCGCAGCAGCGTCATCAGCTTGCGCGCGAAGAGGCGGTTGACTCTCTGGTAACCCTCGAAAAAGCCGGCCTCGAAGTCGGCGAGATCGAGCCGGTAGTGAAACACCGGCCACAGCACGCGGTTGGAATAGCCCTCGTAATAGGCCTCGTGGTCGGCCGCGTTGAGGTCCAACGTCGCCAGGGTCACCTTGCCCGACTGCTGCGAATGCATCGCCCCGCTGTCGCCTTGCTCGACCACCTTGCCGCTCCAGCCGAACCACAGGCCGCCACTGGCAGCCAGTGCCTCGCCTACCGCCACCGCCAAGCCGCCGGCCGCCGGCTTGCGAGGGTCGCCGACCCGGTTGGACACCACCACCAGCCTGCCTGCCATTGCCGTGTCCTTCAGTGTTCAGATCACCGAATCCCACGGCGCCGACAGGCGCACAGCGGCGTTGATCACGCCGACCATGGAATACGTTTGGGGAAAGTTGCCCCAGAGCTCGCCGCTCCGGGGATCGGTGTCTTCCGAGAGCAGGCCTAACGGGTTGCGCACCGCCAGCATGGCCTCGAAGATCGCCCGCGCCTGCTCGCGCCTGCCGATGCGTACCAGCGCATCGATGCGCCAGAAGGCGCAGATGTTGAAGGCGGTTTCGGGCTTGCCGAAATCGTCGGCCGCTTCGTAGCGGCGCATGTAGGGCCCATCGCACAGGCTCGCTTCGAGCGCGTCGACCGTGGCAATGAAACGCGGATCGCGGGGATCGATGAAGCCGACCTCCGCCATCAGCAGCACGCTGGCGTCAAGGTCGTTGCCGCCCAGACTCTCGGCGAAGGCCTGGCGGCGTTCGCTCCAGGCCTCCCTCAATACCCGCTCACGGATGGTGTCGGCCCGCGCGCGCCAAAGGAGCGCGCGTTCCGGAAGCGCCAGCGCCACGGCGATCTTGGCGAGGCGGTCACAGGCGGCCCAACTCATCAGCGCCGACGACGTGTGCACGCGTGCGCGGGTGCGCAGCTCCCACATGCCGGCGTCGGGCTGATCGTGCGTGGCCCAGGCGCGCTCGCCCACCGCTTCGAGCAGGGCGAAGTCGCCGGCGTCGGCGCGCCGGAAGAGCCGCCGGTCGTGGAAGGACTGCGCGGCGCCGAGAATGACATTGCCGTACACGTCGTGCTGGAAGTGTTCCTGCGCCTGATTGCCCACGCGGACCGGGCCCATGCCGCGGTAGCCGCGCAGGTGATCGAGCTGAACCTCCGGCAGGGTCTTCTCCAGCCCGATGCCGTAGAGCGGCTGGATGTGCCCGCCCGCCGCCTCGCGCACCACGTTGTGCAGCCAGCGCAGGTAGTCCTCCATCGTGCCGACTTCCGACAGGCTGTTGAGCGCGCGTACCACGAAGAAGGCGTCGCGCAGCCAGCAGTAGCGGTAGTCCCAGTTGCGCTGGCTGTCGGGCGCCTCGGGAATGCTCGTCGTCATTGCCGCAACGATGGCGCCGGTCTCCTCGAACAGGCACATCTTGAGCGTGATGGCGGCCCGGATCACTGCGGCCTGCCATTCCAGCGGCAGGGCCAGCGCGCGCGTCCAGCTGCGCCAGTAATGCGCGGTCTGCTCCTCGAACTCCCGTGCGACCTCGGCCACGCCGCGCTCGACCGTCTCGTCCGGGCCGAGCAACATGTTGAGCGGCCCGCCCAGCGAGAACCAGATCTCGGCCTCGATGTAGGTGATGGGCGCGTCGGTGGTGAGGCGCAAGGTGCCGGCGGGGCCGCAATAACGCAGGTGATGGCCGCCTCGCGTGATCTGCGGCACCACGCGGCCCCAGTCGGCCATCGGCCGCATGCTGATGCGGATACGCGGGTGGCCGCGCACGGGATGGACACGCCGAATCAGCACCGCCGGGCGAAACGGCCGATTGCGCGAAAAGAATCGCGGCGCGAAATCGACCACCTCGATCGCATCGCCGTTGCGGCCGATCAGCCGCGTGCGCAGGATGGCGGTGCCTTCGTCGTAGGACTGCTCACTGCGCTCGAAGTCCTCGATCTCGATCGTCCAGCTACCGTTGGCCGGCCACGAGGGCGGATCGGCCAGCAAGGCATGGAACACCGGGTCGCCGTCGAAGCGCGGCAGGCAATACCAGACGATGCGCGCCTGCGCGTCGATCAGCGCGCTGATGGAACAGTTGCCAATGAGGCCGAGGTCGAGCGAGCTGCCATGCGGCCTCATGGACGCACCCAAGCTCTTCGCCCCGCCCAGCCGAGCGCAGGGGCGCGCCGCGTACAGGGAAGGGGGCCTTGCTTACCCCGGCGGCCCTGCCGGCTCATGGCGCGCTCTGCGGCTGGGCCGACTGCGGCCACTGCGCGAGGGCCGCCTGCAACCAGACGCGCACCGCATCGGGGTCGGCCAGGCGGTGCAGCGCACCGCTCGGCCCGGGCCCGACCTTGACGCCGGCACCGCCCGCGGCCTGCACCGCAGTGAAGCCGTCTTCGTCGGTCGCGTCGTCGCCGATGAACAGCGGCACGCGACCGGCGAACTCCTCGCTTTCCATGAACTCGATCACCGCATGCGCTTTGGTGGCCCGCTTGGGCTTGAACTCCACCACGCACTTGCCGAGCAGCACGGTCCAGTCTTCCTGGTGCGGTCGCACCGCCGCCAGCAGGGTCTGCTGGCACACGTCGCCGAGATGCGGCGCTTCGCGGTAGTGCAAAGCGAGCGCCGAAGGTTTGCGCTCGAGCCGCAGCTCCGGGTAGCGAGCCACGACACGCTCCACTGTGTAGAGCACATCGGCCGGCGGAGCACCGGCCTGCACGCGCGTGCGGCCCTGGGCATCGCGCCGCTCCACGCCGTGCACGCCGGCGGCCGGCAGGCGCAGCGGCGCGAGGAAGGCATCGAGCTCGCTCAGCGGCCGCCCGCTGATGATCGCAAGCGCCCCATTCAAACGGGACTGCAGGCTGCGCAAGGTGGGCACCAGCCAGGCGCCGACCTCGACATCCTGCGGCCGCAGCATGATCGGGGTGAGCGTGCCATCGAAATCGAGAAAGAGCGCGCAACGCGGATGCAGTTGCGGCAGTGGCGGTGCGTCGTCATTCACAACGCGCACCATAGCAAACCCTCGGTGGGGCCGGCACGGCGCGAGCGAAATGTCACACCTCGCCAGCGCCTTTGTGTGCCGCAGCGCACCGGCCCGAGCTCGCGTTCGGTCTGTGCTTCAGGGGCCGGTTTCGGATTGCGCGTGATTAGGCACGCTGCGCAGATCCTGCGTCACGCGGCCACCCTGCAGCACGATGACCCGTGCCGCCGCTGCAATGGTTTCCGGCCGGTGGGCCACGATCACGCGCGTGATGTCGAGCCCGCGGATCGCCTGGTTGACCATCCGCTCGCGGTCGACGTCGAGCGCACTGGTGGCTTCGTCGAGAAAGAGGATGCGCGGGCGTTTGTAGAGCGCGCGGGCGAGCAGGACGCGCTGCTTCTGCCCGCCCGACAGGCTCGCGCCCATGTCGCCGATCAGCGTGTGATAGCCCATCGGCAGGGCCTCGATCTCGTCGTGCACGCAGGCCAGGCGTGCGCATTCCTCGACCCGAGCTGCATCCATCTGCACGTCGAAAAAGCCGATGTTGTCGGCGATGGAGCCGCCGAACAGCTGGTCGTCCTGCATCACCGTGCCGATCATGTCGCGCCAGCGTGCCAGGCCGAGTTGCGCGAGCGGCACGCCGCCGACGCGGATCTCGCCGCTTTGCGGAGCGTGAATGCCGAGCATCAGCTTGAGCAAGGTGGTCTTGCCGCAGCCCGACGGTCCCACGATGGCCACCGATTCGCCCGGCTCGATGACCAGGCTGGCGCCTTCGAGCACCTTCGGCTCGGTGTCGGCGTAGCGGAAATCGACGTCGCGCACCTCGAGCCGCGCTGCCGGTTCCTGCCGGGCGTCTTTGTCCTCGACCTGCACCTCGGGTGCGGTGAGCACAATGTCGGCCAGGCGCTCGCCCTGCAGCCGCAGCATCTTCAGCTCGACCACCTTGTCGATCAGGCCGGCCACGCGTTGCGCGAACTGTTCCTTAAATGCGAGGAAGGCGAACAGCATGCCGACCGTGAACAGCTCGTCCATCACGAGCAGCGCCCCGACGCCGATGACGGCGATGCGCTCCAGGCCGAACACGAGCTTGTTGGCGACGCCGAAGGCGAGATCAAGCTTCTTGGTGGCGATGTCGGCATTCATCGCATCGACCACCAAGTTCATGAAGCGGGCACGGCGCTCGTCCTGCCGGTTGAACAACTTGATGGCCTGCACGCCGCGCAGCGATTCGAGGAAGTGCGTCGAGCGCGTGGCCTCGTGCACGATCGCCTCCTCGGTGGCGTCGCGCAGCGGGCGGAAGAAGGCCCAGCGCAACACCGCGTAGATCGCGACCGCGCCCAGCGCAATGCTGGTCAAGAGGGCGCTGTAGACCCACATCACGGCGAGCGTCACCACGACCAGCAGGCCGTCGAGCACTGCCTCGATGAAGCTGGTGGTGAGCGTTTCCTGAATTTTCTGGATTGCGCCGAAGCGCGACATCACGTCGCCGGCATGGCGCTTCTCGAACCACGCCACCGGCAGGCGCATGAGGTGCGCAAACACATTGCCCAGCCACTGCAGGTTGAGCGTGCTCGACAGATAGAGCACCGCCCAGGAGCGCAACGCACCCGTCGCCACCTGCAGGCCCATCAGGAGGCCGAAGCCGATCACCAGCGTGATCAGCAAGTCGCGGTCGCCGCTGAGCAGGGCGCCATCGACCACCCACTGCAGCAGGAAGGGCGCGAGCAGCATGAACAGCTCCAGCGCCAGGGCGAGCACGAAGATCTGCACCAGCGAGCGCTTCAGGCCGCGTACCGGACCGAGCAGCTGGCGCAGGCCGACATGCTGGCGTTCCGTCTTGGCCTCGAAGCCGGCGCCGGGCAGCAGTTCGAGCACCACGCCGGTGAAATGCCGGGACAGCTCGGCCAGCGGCAGCCGCCTGATGCCGCGCGCCGGGTCGTGAATGGTTGCCACCCAGCCGCCTCGCGCGCGCTTGACGTCGCTCAGCACCACGAAGTGGTTCAGATCCCAATGCAGGATGCAGGGCAACTGCAATTGCGAGAGGTGCTCCAGCTCGGCGCGCAGGGGCCGGGCGTTGAGCTGCAGCGCTCCGGCGAAGCGCACGAGGTCGGCCAGGGTCGCGCCCTTGAGCGACAGCGAGAAGCGTTGACGCAGCGTGGCCAGGTCGGTGCGGTGGCCATGATGCGCGGCCACCATCGCCAGACAGGCCAGTCCGCATTCGGCGCCCTCGGTCTGCAGGACCATCGGTACGGCAGAGGCGCTCCAGCCCCAGCGCAGACCGTCGCTCACTGGGGCACCTGCGGTGCGCGCAGCGGCCTGCAGGCCGCTGCCGCTCGGCGGGCTCGCCGCATGCGGCTCGAAAGACCCGCCTTGCCCCTACGCGCTGCGCGCGGTCCCGCCGAGCGGGAGCATGAGCCCTTGGGGCGGCCCGGCGTGCTCATGCTTTGGCGCTGCTCATGTCGGCTCGGCAGCGACGCGCCCGGTCAGGCCGAGCAGCGGTTCGAACAACCACTCGATCAGCCGGCGGCGGTCGAGTTGCACATCGGCCTCGAGCTGCATGCCCGCCACCAGCGCTTGCGGCTGGCCGTAAGCGGAGACGGTCTGGCGGTCGAGCGCCACGGTGATGCGGTACAGCGGCTCGCCGCTCACGTCGGAGAACGCGGCCACGCCGGCCAACGGCACGCCGGCCATCTCGGTGGCCTGCAGCGGCGTGCGCGAGACCTGCAGCACCTGCCCGGTCTGGTGACCGAACTTCTGGTACGGATAGGCCTGGTAGCGCAGCAGCACCGCCTGCTCGGGGCGCACGAAACCCAAGGCGCTGGACGGTGCATACAGATGTGCCTGCAGGCGCGCATCGGCCGGCACCAGGCTGGCGAGTGCGGCGGCCGGCGTCACCGGCTGGCCGGGCTCGGCCAGCACCGCGCCGAGCACGCCGTCGCTGGGCGCATGCACGAGGATGCGGCGGCGGGCCTCCGTCTGGGTCGCCTCGCGCGCCACCATGGCGAGATCGCGCTCGAGTTCGCCCCGGGCGGCCTGCGCCTGCAGCGGAAGCTCGCGGCGTTCGCCTTCGAGCACGCCGATCTCGCGCTGCTGCGCGGCCCGCTGCCGTTGCAGCGCCTGGAGCTGGGCGCGCACCGCCAGCACTTCCTCTCCCTTGGCGCGCAATTGCGCGAAGGAGATGAAGTTGTCGCGGTGCAATGAGTCGTACTGAGCGAGCGCCTGCTGCGCCAGGTCGAGCCGTTCGCGGTGCAGCGTCGATTCGGTTTCGATCTGTGCCAGTTCGCCGCGTCGATCGGCGATCTGGCGGTCGAGCGCGGTGCGCCGGGTGTCGAGCAGAGCGCTTTGGCGCTGCAGCGCGTCCTGCAGGCTGCGCTCCGTGAGCGCGAGACTGCGCTGCACGGAGGCTTGGGCATCGCCGCCGGCGGTGGCGCGATCGGCCGACAGCACAAACAGCAATGCCCCGCGCTTAACCGACTGCCCTTCGTGCGCAAGGCGCTCCAGCACGTTGGCCGGCTCCGGCGGCATCAGCCGGATCACTCCCAGATCGGGCACCAGCACCCCGCCGATCCGGGCCTTGCGCGTGTACTCGCCGAAGAACAGATAGCCCATGACCAAAAGCGCCGCGATAACGGCGCAGGCGGTCAGGAAGGACAGCGACAGCGGCCGGATGAGCTGGATGCCGCCCAGCCAGGCTTGCTGGCGGGCTTCGACAACTTCGGGGCGAAAGAGGGAGGGCATCGGTGGGCGCGGTCAGCGCCCGAGCGGCCCCGCACCGGTCGCGGCTTGCGGTCTCGGTGCGGCTAGTCCGCTTTGCGCGCGATCACCAAGTGGTTCGCGGGGCCCGCGGACCGGCACCGCCGACATGCGTGAGAAGGCCGGGATCCAGCGGAAGCGGTGCCGTCTGTCCTGCAGGGAGGGGGCGATCAACACGGCGATTTGCAGCAACGGTGTCGGGAACTTGGCGGTTTTTTTGCACGGTGGCTCCAGTCTGTGTTGACATGCATCCGCAATGAATGCAATGCCCAGATTGAAGCAGCGCCAGATGGCAGAGGGTACTGACAACTCTTACAGGGGCGGGTAAACCCTGAGTTACGTCAACTCAACGGATCAAACCGAGCCGCAGCGCTTTGAGCACCGCTTGGTGCTTGTTGTTGCAGCCGAGTTTGTGCATCGCGTTGCTCACATGCAAGACGGCGGTTCGTTCTGTGATGCCGAGTACGGCGCCGACCTCCCAAGCAGTTTTGCCTTCCATGGTCCAGCGCAAACTGTCGAGCTCTCGAGGAGTGAGCTTCGGCCGTTCAGGCTGCAATCGCTCGGGGACCAACACGCGCATGGCGGTGTCCTGCGCATGAACGGCGAAGAGCTGCAAGTCGGCAACGATGCGCGTGACTTCGGCGCGATCGTTCGGCAAGGCCTGATCGCGGTCGACACCCAGCATGAAGTGCCTGCCGTCCGGCATATGCAGCGCGAGGCAAATGCCGGCACGGTATCCATAGCGCGCCTGAATTTCCCAAAGCGCCCCTTGGCCCGCTGACACATAGGTGCCTTGATCCCAAATGATCGGCACGCTGTGACGTTTGCAATGCTGCATCACCGGATCGAGTTGACCGCCTTGCGGATCCTGCATGGCGTCGCGCCAGGCGTCCGGCGCGTTGTCGACTTCGATGAACTCCGAGTCGCCGATGTGATGATCAATGATCGTCACTGCCGCAACCGTCTCGAAGCCCAGCTGCTTCGTGAAGCGCACGACCTCGTTGCGAAACTCCTCGCGGTTGCGCGCTTCGAGAACCGATTGGTAGCTGCCTTGCAGCATCGCGTCCTTCAAGTTCAATGTGTGCCGGTGTGCGGCATCGCACACCGTTCGATGCAGCCCTGACAAGGTTTACAGCTTTCAAGCCCGGCTCGCCGCTTCACACTGGCAAGCACCAAAACCGACTTCGGGCGCAAGCCCGACTCAATCATGACTCCTGCATGGACCGTGGGCGCGTGGCCGCCTGTATTGTGGCAGCCGGCTCTCGAATCGAGACCGCACTTCGTGCATCTTGGCACGCATGTCGCGCTGCCTCTGAACGCCGATTGGCCGTACACCGGGCAGACGGTGTGGGGCGGCCGCGCCGCCGACAGCGCGGCCGGCGTGTCATGGGACTGGATCGAAGTGGCGCAGGGCGTGATTGCCATCGCCGACCCCATGATGATGATCACCAACCTGCGCCTGATCGGCAACGAAGGCGAGGTGCTCACCGCGCACGAAGCCGCGCCGCATCTCAACGGCATCGTTCATGGTCTGCCGTGGCAGGCGGAGGTGCAACGTGCGCTCGAGGAGTCGCAACGCGAAGAGCGACACCGGGCGACAGGCGACGCCCCGCCGGCCCGCCGCCTCGGCAGCCGCGGCGCTGGCTCGCGCGACTCGGGCTTCATACCGCTGGCATGAACCGCGCGGTGTACGCGACGCTGCGGAGCAACCAGCGGCGTTCGCGGGCGCCGACAAATCCACTGAAGATCTAATGCGTTCGAGCCGATACGCGCGGCAGCGGCCGTGAAGCGCGCTGCCGGCGTACCCCCTTCAGCGCACCGCCACCGAACGCAGATGCCGCGCCACGAAGGCCAGGCACAACGCGGTGAGCACGAGGCCCACGACCAGCGAGACCAGCACATCGGCGGTGCCCAGCGCCTCGCCGCGCAACACCCGGTTCATCAAGGTGTACTGCGCCAAGGCCGGCACCCACGCGAACCAGGGCTCATCTCCACCCTGATTGAACAAGGCCACCAGGGGCATCAGCGACACGCCGAGGATCACCGCCGTGTTGTTGGCCTGCGCCTCCTTAAAGCTCTTGCAGCGGATCGCCACCGCCATCATCAGCGCCGACAGCCCGGCCGCCAGCGGCACCAGCACCAACAGGAAGCGCGCCGCCTCGGCCGAGCCGAACACGAACAGAGAACGCAAGGTCTCGCTCTGGATCAGCAGGCGCGCAGGCAGGAAGCTCAGCACGCTGAGCAGCGCGATCAGCATGGCCACCGTGACCACGGCCGCCCATTTGCCGAGCACCAGCGCCATCGGCGAGGCCGGGTTGGTGAGCAGCGGCTCCAGCGAGCCGCGCTCGCGCTCGCCGGCCGTCGTGTCGAGCGCCGCGTTCAGCGCGCCGTAGAGCACCGCCATGATGACGAAGAAGGGCAGCATGCCGGTGAGCTGCGTGGCGCGGCTGCGTGTGTTGGCGAGGTCGTGATCCTGCACGTCGATCGCCTGCAGCAACTGCGCCGGCACGCTGCGCAGCGCCAGCAGCAGGGAGCCGCGCTCGCGGTTGAAGCCATCGAGCAGACGCTGCAGCCGGCGGGCACCGGTTTCGGCCTGACGGTTGCTGCTGTCACTGACGATGGCCACCGAAGGCGCCTCACCGCGGGCCAGCCCCGCCTCGAAACCGGGCTCGATCAGCAGCACCGGCTCGCCGAGCGTCGAGGCTTTCAGCCGGGCCTCGTAATCGGGCGGGGCGGCCTCGATGCGGTAGGTCTGGCGCTCGATGAAGTTGCGCAGGGTCGGCGCGTGCTCCATGCCGGCCGCCACCACGACGCGCCGCTCCGCACGCTCCTCCAGTCCCGCGACCAGGCTCGACAGCAAGGCCAGCACCAGCGGCCCCAGCAACACCGAGCTGACCAGCACCATGGCGAGCGTGCGGCGGTCGCGCAGCGCGTCGACGATCTCCTTGACGAAGACGGCGCCGGCGCCGGCCCACACGTCGCCCTTGTGTAGCGCGCGCGTCATGCGCGGGCGCCCTGCTGAGTGCCGAATGCCAGCGTCACGAACGCTTCCTCCAGATCGCTTTCGCCGCTCTGCTCGCACAACTGCGCCACCGTGCCCTCGGCCACGGTGCGCCCGCCGGCGATCACGATCACGTGGTCGCACAGCCGCTCGACCTCCTGCATCACGTGGCTCGACAACACGATGCACTTCGAGCCCCCCGCCGGGCTGCACAGATGGCGCAGCGCCTCGCGCAAGGCGCGTGTGGAGAGCACATCGAGCCCGTTGGTCGGCTCGTCCAGCAGGATGTTGGCGGGGTCGTGGACCAGCGCGCGGGCCAGCGCCGTCTTCATGCGTTCGCCTTGGCTGAAGCCCTCCGTGCGGCGCTCGAGCAGCGGCTTCATGTCCAGCGTCTCGGCCAGCGTCTCGGCGCGGGCCTGAGCGGTGTCGCGGTCGAGCCCGTGCAGCCGCGCGTAGTACACGATGTTCTCGCGGGCGCTGAGCCGCGGGTAAAGGCCCCGGCCGTCGCCGAGCACGCCCATGCAGCGCAGGGCGGCTTGCGGGTCACGGGTCACGTCGATGCCGTCGACATCGATGCGGCCGCCGTCCGGCAGGACCAGCCCGGCCACCATGCGCAGGGTCGTGGTCTTGCCGGCGCCGTTCGGACCGAGCAGGCCGGTGATGAGGCCATTGGTCGCCGTGAAGCCGACGTCCGCGACAGCGACCAGCGGCGGCGGCCGGCGGCGGCCGAAGAGGCCCTTGGCCGCAACCGCAAAGCGCTTGTGCAGCGCCTCGGCGCGGATCACCCGGCCAACTCCGGCCGGGGCGGCTCGAAAGCCGGTGGCCGCGGCAGCCCGGCCAGGCACGAAGCGTCGGCCGACATCGCGTCCGCTTCGCTTTCGACATCGATGAAGCGCTGCAGCACTTCGCGCGTGCAGTCGACCGCGAACACTCCATGCCCGACGTTGGCGACGACCACATGGCGCGCCTTGCCGCCGGATTCCACCGCGCCCAGTGCCCGCACCACCCGCTCGCCATGACGCGGCGGCGTCACCGGGTCCAGCGTTCCGCTGAAGGCGAGCAAAGGCACCGTGCTGCGAGGCAGTGTGTAGAAAGCCGGCGGCACCTCGCTGCGCGGCCAGTCAGCGCACACCTCGCGGTAGGGCCGCAGGAAGGCCTGCGAGAACGCATTGGCAGCCTGCGCCGGCGCGGCTGCATCGGTCCTGTTCCACACCGTTTCGTCTGCTGCGGCGTCCGCCGTTGCGCCTGACCTCGTACCGGTCGCAGGCGGCGCATCGAGCCGCGGCATGTCTTCCGCGCAGACCACCGAAAAATGCATGCCTTCGGCTGTTTCGAGCGCACGCGTGCCGCCGCCCAGGCTGCCGGCCAAGCCGATCAGCGGCGCAGCACGCCCGGCCAGCGCCTCGTTGATCGCGAACGGCAGCGCCGCAGCCAGCGCCGGCGCGTAGAGCGGCCCTCGCACAGCGGCGGCAACGGTCTCCCGGCGCAGCGTCACGGTGCTCGTGATTCCGGTAGCGGGATCCACGGCGCTCATCCGTGCCGGCAGACTGGCCAGCAGCGTCTGCCAGCGCTCGCGCAGTTTCGGGTGGCGGGCGGTGCAGGCAGCGTCCCGTGCGCAATCGGCGAACAAGGCTTCGAGCGCCGCGGCGGTATCGAGCGACAGGCTGCGCGGCAACGCCATGTCGGGCGGCGCCACGCCGTCGAGCACGACGCGTCGCACGCGTGCGGGAAACTGGCGCAGATAGTCGAGCGCGGCACGGCTGCCGTAGGAGCCGCCGACCAGGTTCACTTGCGGAGCGCCGAGCGCGGCACGCACCGCCTCGGCGTCCGTCGTCGCGATGACGGTGGTGTAGCGGCGCAGGTCGCCGTGCGGCAGCGCCTGCAGTGTTTCGCGGCAGGCGTGCAGCCGGGCGATCGCCCGGTCCGGATCGAGTCGCTCGGCCAGCGGCAGCGCATCGTCGCTCGCGCACGTCAACGGCGCCGAGCGGCCGGTACCGCGCTGGTCGATGAAGACGATGTCACGCCGGTTGTTGAGGCGCTGGAACAAGGGCATGACCCGGCCGGCCAACGCGATGGCGCTTTGCCCGGGGCCGCCGGCGAAGAAGAACACCGGGTCGGGTCGCTTGGCGAGGGCTGTGGCCGGCACCACGACGTAGTGCACGTCGATTCGCCGGCCGGCCGGCTGAGCCGGGTCTAGCGGGCGCGATACCCGGCCGCACAGTACCTCGTGGCGCAGACCGTCGACGCGGCACGGTGCGGGTGCGTGTGAAGGATCGGCGTCTTGCGCGAGGCTCGCTGCCGGCAGCACCATCGCCGCGGCGGTCGAGGCCGTACACATTGCCGCGGCAAGTCGTCGCGAGAGGCGAGAAGCAGGTCTGGCGGGGAGCGTCGTCATTCGACCGCGATTCTGCGGTCCCCGGCGCGGACCAGGCCGAGACGCCGCGTGGCCTTGTGTGCAATGCAGCCCGGGCGGTGGCTCCGGTCGGCCCGCTTCAACGCATGAAGCCGTCGAACGCCGTCTTGAGGATCAGCATCGACACCACCACGATGAACACGACCCGCACGAAGCCGGCACCGTGACGCAGCGCCAAGCGAGTGCCGACGAGGCTGCCCGCCACGTTGGCCACGGCCATCACCACGGCGATGTGCCACCACACGTGCCCGGTCCAGGCAAAGGCGCCGAGTGCAGCGAGGTTGGTGGCGGTGTTGAGCAGCTTGGCGCTGGCGCTGGCGTGCAGGAAGTCGTAGCCGAGCGCGCGCACGAACAGGAAGACGAAGAAGCTGCCGGCGCCGGGGCCGAAGAACCCGTCGTAGAAGCCGACGATCGCGCCGATCAGCGAGGCCCAGCCGGCCTCAGCGCGCCCGTGATGGAGCGGCGCATGACTGCGGCCGAGGTCCTTGCGGGCGAGCGTGTAGACCAGCACCGCCAGCAATACGAAAGGCAAAGCGCGGCGCAGGCCGTCGGCGCTGATCTGCGTGACCGTCCAGGCCCCGGCGAAGGCGCCGATCAGTGCCGCGGCAGCGGCCGGCAGCAAGGCGGACCAGGGCAGCCGGACGCGGCGCGCGAACTGCGCGGTCGCCCAGGCCGTGCCCCACACGGCGGCGCCCTTGTTGGTGCCGAACAGGGTGGCCGGCGCGGCGTTGGGAAACACGCTGAACAGCGCCGGCACCAGGATCAGCCCGCCGCCGCCGACGATGGCGTCGACGAAACCGGCGAAGAGCGAGGCCAGCGTGACGATGGCGAGGTCGAGCATGGCGGGCGCCGCAGCGGCAGGAGGACGGGCGGCGAGGGTAGCCCAAGCGCCGGGCCCGAACTGCGGTGGCAGGCAACGAACGCGATGCCACAAAACAAAGAGCGCCGGGGGTACCGACGCTCTTCAAGCGCAGACGGATGGGCCCGCGCCGTGTTTGTGTGACCTTTGTCGGTCGCGGCGGAACATCGTCCGCCATTTTTTGCTTTGTCTCCTCGGTCCCCCGTCAGACGGGCAGGCCCGTCGCGAGTCTGCGCACTTTAGGCAGTCGCGGTCGGGCGGTGCATCGGGGTTTACCTTCGGCCGATGTGCGGCGGCGCGCGTTCGCTAGCGCACCGAATCGTCCGGCCACGCCGATGGCGGCAACACCGTCGCTGCGGCTCTGCGGCCCTGCGGCTCAGCGCCGGTGGCCGCCATCGGCGGCGATCCAGGCTGCTGCCTGCTCCGCGATCATCAAGGTGGGGCTGTTGGTGTTGCCGCTCGTGATGGTCGGCATCACGCTGGCGTCCACCACGCGCAGTCCGCTTACGCCCCGCACGCGCAGCCGGGCATCGACCACCGCATCGGGATCGTCGACGCGGCCCATGCTGCAGGTGCCCACGGGGTGAAAGATGGTGGTGCCGATGTCGCCGGCAAGCTGGGCCAGTTCCTCGTCGCTCTGGTACCGCAGGCCGGGGCGAAATTCCTCGGGCCGGTAGCCGGCGAGCGCCGGCTGGGCGGCGATGCGCCGCGTGACGCGCAGGCTGTCGGCGGCGACCTGGCGGTCCTCGGCGGTGGAGAGGTAGTGCGGCGCAATGGCGGGCGCGTCCTCGAAACGCGGGCTCTTGATGCGCACGTTGCCGCGGCTGGTCGGATTCAGGTTGCACACGCTCGCGGTGAAGGCATCGAAGCCGTGCAACGGTTCGCCGAAGGCCTCCAGGCTCAGCGGCTGCACGTGGTATTCGAGGTTCGGCCACGCGTGCTCGGGGGAGGAGCGCGTGAAGGCGCCGAGTTGCGAAGGCGCCATGCTCATGGGCCCACTGCGCCGGGCGGCGTACTCCAGTCCAATGAGCGCCTTGCCCCACCACGAGGCGGCTCGGGTGTTCAGCGTGAGCCGGCCGGCTCGGGCGCCCGTTACCTTGAACACGGCCCGGATCTGCAGGTGGTCCTGCAGGTTTTCGCCAACGCCCTGGAGTGCGCGCTGCACGGGCACGCCGCGCTGCGCAAGCAGCTCGGCCGGTCCGATGCCGGAGAGCTGCAGCAACTGCGGCGAGCCGATCGCGCCCGCGCAAAGCAGCACTTCGCCGTCGACCTTGACCGTCTGCAGCCCCTGCGGCGTGAGCACTTCGCAGCCCGTGCAACGCAGCGCACCGTCGCCGCCGCGTTCGAGCAGCAAGCGGGAGACTTGCGCGCCGGTCCACATCGTGAAGTTCGGCCGGCCATGACAGGCCGGCCGCAGAAAAGCCCGCGCCGTGTTCCAGCGCCAGCCGGCGCGCTGGTTGACCTCGAAGTACCCGACGCCCTCGTTGTTGCCCCGATTGAAATCGCTGCTCGCCGGGATGCCGGCCTGCTGCGCGGCCAGCGCGAAGGCGTCGAGCAGATCCCAGCGCAAGCGCTGCTTCTCGACCCGCCATTCGCCGCCGCGCCCGTGGAAGGCGGCGAACCCGGGGTCGACGGCGTCGCTGCCATGGTGGTCCTCGTGCTGCCGGAAGCGCGCCAGCACCGCCTCCCAGCGCCAGGCGTCGTCGCCGGTCACGTCGGCCCAGTGTTCGTAATCGCGCGATTGCCCGCGCATGTAGATCATGCCGTTGATGCTGGAGCAGCCGCCGAGCACCTTGCCGCGCGGGTAGCGCAGCACGCGGCCGTTCAGCCCGGGATCGGGCTCGGTGCGGTAGAGCCAGTCGGTGCGCGCGTTGCCGATGCAATGCAGGTAGCCGACCGGGATGTGGATCCAGTGGTAGTTGTCGCGCCCGCCCGCCTCGATGAGCAGCACGCGTTTGCCCGGGTCGGCGCTGAGCCGGTTGGCGAGCAGGCAGCCGGCGGTGCCGGCGCCGATGATCACGTGGTCGAAGCGCAGCGCGTCGCTCATTGGAGCCCCTCGTGCGACGGGTACATCGGCCGATCCCCTAAGGGGAGCAAGCGCCGCGGCTCCAAAACCGCCTGCGCGGACTTGGACGGCACGAGCGCCAGCCGCGTCTCGCGGCTGGCCGAGGCCGGCTGGGGCGCGGCCCGATCCTCGGTCCGCAACGGACAACTCATCGCGAAATGGCTCAGCGCGGCAGCGCCGTCGCCAGCACCGGGAACAGCTGCATCAGCCCCGCGGCCATGATCTCGACCGCCATGGCGGCGAGGATCAGGCCCATCAGCCGCGTCATCACGTTGATGCCCGTCTGGCCCAGCACGCGCGCGATGCGCCCCGAGGCCATGAAGGCGACGTACACCGCCACGCCGATCACCACGCCGTAGAGCACCAGCGTGCCAAGCTGCCACCAGTGCGGACTCTGCTGGGCATAGATCACCATCGTCGAGATGGTGGCCGGGCCGGTGAGCAGCGGAATGGTCAGTGGCACCACGGCGATGCTGTCGCCGGCATCGGCACGCTCGGCGCCTTCGCTGACGTCTTCCTTGCTTGTCTCGGCTGGCTGGGCATGCAGCATCTGCAGCGAGCTGATCAGGAGCAAGGTGCCGCCGCCGACCTGGAAGGAGGCGATGCTGATGCCGAAGAACTCGATGATGCGCAGCCCGGCGAGAGCGCTCACGGCGATCACCACGAAGGCACTGAAGGCGCTGACGCGGATCGTGCGCTGGCGCTGCGCACGGCTGAAGCCGCTGGTGAAGCTGAGAAAGAAGGGGATAGCGCCGATCGGGTTGACGATCGCCAGCAACGCAATCAGCGGCTTGAGGTCCATGACGCGATTCTCGGGCCAGCGCGGCGGTCTGCAATCAGCCCGACTCGGCCAGGGCGCGCAGGTAGCGCAAGCCGGCCGCCGCACGCGGCCCGTACCAGCTGAGCTGTTCGCCATCGACAAGCTGGGCCCGCGCGCCCGGGCACAGCGCCTTTGCTTCGGCCAAGTGGCTGGCGTCGAAGCGGTAGGGCTCGCTGCTGAGCAGCACGCGGTCCACGCCGGCGAGCCACGGCTCATCGCCCTGCAGCACCGGGTAGCGCGCAGCGCCGCTCGGGCCGCCGTCCTGCGCGGGCAGGCTGCGCCAGTTCACGGTGGCAAGCATGCAGGCGATGTACGTATCGCGCGCCACGGTCATCCAGGGTGCGCGCCAGATCAGGTACAGCACCCGCTGCGCCGGCCAGGCCTGCGCTTCGCTGCGGGCCAGCTCGTCGGCCAACTCTTCGCCGAGCGCGGCAGCACGCTCGGCGATGCCGGGCTCGGCGGCGAAGGCCGCCCGCAGTTGCTCGAACAACGCCAGGTTGTCGCGCGGCGAACAGGGGTGCGTGACGATCACCTCCGGGATGAACTCGCGCAAGGACTCGACCGTCTCGCGCCGGTTCTCGTCGATGTTGACCAGCACATGCGTCGGCGCCAGCCGGCGCAGCTTGGCGAGGTTCACGTCCTTGGTGCCGCCGACCTTGGACACCTCGGCCACGGCATGCGCCGGATGAATGCAAAAGCCGGTGCGCGCCACCAGCCGAGGGCCCAGTCCGAGGGCGATCACCAGCTCGGTGAGGCTGGGCACCAGGCTGGCGATGCGCACCGCGTCACTGCGCATCTCAGCCGGCGCACAGGCCGGTGCCAACGGGGACGGCGCCGTTACAACACTCGTGGGATGGCACCGTACTCAAACGCAAAGCTTCACACATAATGGTTTCGTTTTTTCGGTGCGGCGCCTTCTCTGGATCGGTTCCGGCGGGTTGAGGCTCCACATGGTGTTTCGGGTACCGAGGTACCGTTTAAAGAGGAAGAAAGGCGCTCCCCCATGGGAAACAAGCTCTATGTAGGCAATCTGGCCTACGGTGTACGTGACGAAGAACTCCAGCAGTCCTTTGGTCAGTTTGGCACGGTCACATCGGCCAAGGTCATGATGGACCGCGATACCGGCCGCTCGAAAGGCTTCGGCTTCGTCGAGATGGGCAGCGATGCCGAGGCGCAGGCCGCCATCGAAGGCATGAACGGGCAGTCCTTGTCCGGTCGTGCCATCGTCGTCAACGAGGCCCGTCCGCGCGAAGAGCGCCCGGGTGGTTTCCGCGGCCCCTACGGTGGCGGCGGCGGTACCGGCGGCGGCGGTGGTGGCTACGGCGGCGGTGGCGGTGGACGCAGCGGCGGTGGGGCTGGAGGCGGCGGCTATGGTGGCGGTGGCGGTGGTGGAGGCGGCTATGGCGGCGGCGGTGGTGGTGGCCGCAGCGGTGGCGGCGGCGGCACCGGTGGTTACGGCGGCGGCGGCGGTGGACGCAGCGGCGGTGGCGGCGGATATGGCGGCAGCGGCGGTGGACGCAGCGGCTACTGAATCACGCTGGTGACTCGTGCCGGCCGGTCCATGCCGGCGCGTCGCTCGAACAAAGAAAAGGCGGTGGCGCTCAGGCCCACCGCCTTTTTGTTTTGCCTGAGCGTTGCGCCGGCGCGACCCGCCTACTGCCCCTGCCGGTTCTTGCGCCCGCGCCCGACGAGCAGGCGATCGAGCAGGGCATTGGGCAGCAAGCGCAAGAGCTTGGCCGCCACCCCCATCTGCCATGGGATCACCCGGTAGCTGGCTCCTCCCTGGATCGCGCGAAAGGCGCGCTCGGCGAAATCGTCGGGCTTCATCAGGAAGGGCATGCCGTATCGGTTGCGCGCAGTCAGCGGCGTGGCCACGTAGCCGGGCAGCAAGGTCACCACCTTGATGCCGAAGGCGCGGCATTCGCCGCGCAGGCTTTCGCAATACGCCACCACCCCGGCCTTGCTCGCGCAGTAAGCGCCGTGGCCAGGCAGGCCACGGATGGCGGCCATGCTGGCGATGCCGACCAGCGTGCCGGGGCGCCCCACGCCACACTTCTGCGGCCTGCGCTCTCGCATTGGCCCGAGAAAGGGCTGAAACGTCGCCGCCATGCCGAGGTTGTTGGTCTCGAAGGTGGCGCGGATCACGTCCAAGTCTTCGTACTCCGCGGTGTCCACGCCGATGCTGATGCCGGCGTTGGCGATCACCACATCGGGCAGGCCCTGAGCAGCGAGGCAGGCCCGCCCGGCGGCCGTGATCGCGGGCACATCGCGCACATCGGCGCCATAGACTGCCCAGCGCTCGGTCGGCCAGCCTTGTTCGCGGCACCAGCGTTCGATGTCGCCGGCGCGCCGCGCCACCAGCGCGAGCCGGTAGCCTTCAGCGGCGAAGCGCGCAGCGAGTGCCTGGCCGATGCCACTGGAAGCGCCGGTGATGAAGACCAGCGGCGCGGTCATGTCGTCCCGAGCGCCGAACGCTGCAGGCAAGAGAAGCTCCTGCGGCCGATCGGTGCACTGCGCCACCGCCGCTCGGGCGCACCCAGGCACGGCCCGGCTGCGGCGCGCCTCACGGCTTCGGCAGCGGCGCCGGCTGCAGGACGCCCGTGACCCGCCCGTCGAGCCGCGCGACGCGGTCGGTGTGGTCGTAGTCGAGGCTGTTCGCCTGCAACTGCCCCCGCTCGGTGATCAATGTGACCGGTCGGTCGGAGTGCACCCGCTCGCTTTCGGTATCGACTTCGAGCACCTCGCCCCGGAATTCGATGCGCTCGCCAGCCGCCTCGCTCGGGCCCGGCTCGCGCACGACGCGTGCGTCGCCGACCAGGCGCACCTGGGTGGCAGCGCCATTGCTGAAGCCGCGATCGGCGCTGCCGAGGGTCACGCGCCCCGACTCGTCGAGCGCACGCAGGCGCACGCCCTGGACCTCGACCGTGTCGCTGTACGGGTAGTGCTGCAGCACATCGCCCTCCAGGCGAGTGAGAAGCGTTCCGTCCGCGTTGTAGCTGCTCACGGCGAAGTCGCGCATCGTGTAGTCGGGCGCCTTGCTCGGCGGCTGCGCGTTGCCGGCGTCGCCGGGCTGCGGCGTGTTCTTCACCAGCCACCAGGTCAGCGCCGCCAGCAGCCCCATCAGCAGCACCGGCAGATAGCTCATCAGCCGCTCCCACAAGCGCGCTCCGAGCGGCCCGCCGCGGTGCACGCGTGGACCGGCGAGCGGCGCCAGCGGCGCCAACTCGCTGAACGGCGCCTCGGCCATGTCGCCGCGCTCGGTCATGCGGCGCCCTTGCGCTTCGTGCGGCTCCGCCGGGCGGAAGGCTCGCGCTCGAAGGTCGGACTCATGGCGCGCCGCTGTGGTCGAGTGTTTCGAGGTGGCTGTGCAGCAATGCGGCGTAGCAGCCGCTGGCCACCAGCAGCAGATCGCAGAACTCGCGCGCCGCGCCGTGGCCGCCCCGCGCGGCGGTGACATGGTCGGCGATGGCGCTCACCTCGGCATGGGCATTGGCCGGTGCGCCCGCGAAGCCGGCGCGCGCGAGCAGCGGCAGGTCGGGCCAGTCGTCGCCGATCACCGCGACCTGCGGCCAGGCCAGGCCGAGCGTGGCAAGCAGCGTGCAGGCTGCCGCGAGCTTGTCGTGCACGCCGTAGACGGCGTGAGCCAGCCCCAGGTCGGCGACGCGCCGGCGCACCGCCGGTGAGTCGCGCCCGGTGATGACCAACGGCGCAATGCCCGCCAGCGCCAGCAGCTTGAGCCCCTGCCCGTCGAGCGTGCTGAAGGCCTTGACCGTCTCGCCGTGCTCGCCGATATAAACGCGCCCGTCGGTCAGCACGCCGTCGACGTCGAAGATCGCCGCGCGGATGCCCTGCGCACGGAGCAGCAGTTGCGGCGCGAACGCGAGCGTCGCGCGCACCGGCCGCAACACGTCGCCTTGCGGATCGCTCGCCGCCGGGTTCGCTGCGTTCATCAGATCACCTTCGCGCGCAGCAGATCGTTGATGTTGAGCGCGCCGACCAGAGCATCTTCGCCGTCGACGACCAGCACGCTGGTGATGCGAAACGCCTCCATCATGTCGGCTGCATCGACCGCCAGCGCATCGTCGCGCACGGTGCGCGGATTGGCATGCATCACGTCGGCGGCCCGCAGCGCACGCAGGTCGCTGCCGTTTTCGACCAGGCGGCGAAGATCGCCGTCGGTGAAGATGCCGAGCACCCGGCCGGCATCGTCGGCCACCGCGGTCGCGCCCAAGCCCTTGCCGCTCATTTCGCGCATCAGGTCAGTGAAGGCGGTGTCCGGCGCCACGCGAGGCACCGCGCGGCCGGAGCGCATGACGTCGCGCACATGCGTGAGCAGCTTGCGGCCGAGCGATCCGCCCGGGTGCGAGCGCGCGAAATCGGCCTCCTTGAAGCCGCGCGCGTCGAGCAGCGCCACCGCGAGCGCATCGCCGAGCGCCATCTGCGCGGTGGTGCTGGCCGTCGGCGCAAGGTTCAGTGGGCAGGCCTCCAGCGCGACCGAACTGTCGAGCACCGCCTCGGCATGAAGCGCCAGGCCCGACTCGGCGCGGCCGGTGATCGCCACCACGGTCACGCCCAGGCGCTTGAGCACCGGCAGGATGGCGCTCAGCTCCTCGCTTTCTCCCGAGTTCGATATTGCCAGCACCACGTCCTGCGGCGTGACCATGCCGAGGTCCCCGTGGCTGGCCTCGGCCGGGTGGACGAACATCGCCGGCGTGCCGGTGGAGGCGAGCGTGGCGGCGATCTTGCGCCCGACATGGCCGCTCTTGCCCATGCCCATCACGACGACGCGGCCCTGGCAGCCCAGCACCAGCGTGACGACTCGCGCGAAAGCCGGTGCCATCGGACCCTTAATGCGCTGCTCGAGCGCGACCAAGGCTTGTGCTTCGATGGCCAACGCCTGCGCGCCCATCGCGACGCTGCGCTCGGCGGATGAAACAAGGGGGGTGTTGCTCACAGGGTGCGCCCCGGGGCTGGCGCCACGAAGCCTTGAGTAGCATCGAACGATTCTAGGCGGGGCCTGCACGGGCATGACCTGCTCACCCTTTGCCTCTCGCCCATGGCCACCACGCTCGAAGTCGTTCTGCTGTACCTGATCGCCGCGGTACTCGGCGTGGTGCTGTGCCGCTCGTTGAAGCTGCCGCCCATGCTGGGCTATCTGACGGTCGGCGTGCTGATCGGCCCCAACGCGCTGGCGCTCGCCGAGGACTCAGCCAACGTCGAGTACCTGGCCGAGTTCGGCGTGGTGTTCCTCATGTTCGTGATCGGCCTGGAGTTCAACCTGCCCAAGCTGCGCAGCATGCGCACGCTGGTGTTCGGCCTGGGTCTGTCGCAGGTGGCGCTGACCATGGCGGCGGCGATCGGCGGCAATGCGCTGCTGGTCTGGGGCCTGGCGCTCGCCGGCCGCTCCGGCGGGCTGCCCTGGCAAAGCGCCGTGGCCCTCGGCGCCGCGCTGGCGATGAGCAGCACCGCCATCCTCGTCAAACTGATGGCCGAGCGGCTGGAACTAGAGACACCGCACGGCAAGCGCGTGATGGGCGTGCTGCTGTTCCAGGATCTGGCCGTCGTGCCGTTCCTGGTGCTGATCCCGGCGCTAGGCCAGAACGCCGATGGCGACGACATGACACGCGCACTGCTGTTCGCCGCGCTGAAGGCCGGCGCATTGCTCACCGTGCTGCTGGTCGGCGGCCAGCGGGTGATGCGCTGGTGGCTCACGTTGGTCGCGCGCCGGCGCAGCGACGAGCTGTTCATGCTCAACCTGCTGCTGGTCACCCTGGGTCTGGCCTGGCTCACCGAGCATGCCGGGCTCTCGCTCGCGCTCGGCGCCTTCGTGGCCGGCATGCTGATCGCGGAGACGGAATACAAGCATCAGGTCGAAACCGACATCCGGCCCTTCCACGACGTGCTGCTGGGCCTCTTCTTCATCACCATCGGCATGAAGCTGGATTGGCGCGCGGTGGCCGGCGCGTGGCCGCTGGTGCTGTTGCTGACCACGCTGCCGGTGCTGTTCAAGTTCGGCCTCGTCACCCTGCTGGCCCGCCTCTTCGGCGCACAGCCGGGCGTGGCTGTGCGCACCGGCCTCTATCTGGCGCAGGCGGGCGAGTTCGGCTTCGTGCTGCTCGTGCTGGCTTCGCAGAACGGGCTGCTGCCGGCGCAGCTCGAGAGCCCGGTGCTGGCCTCGATGGTGCTGTCGATGATGGCCACGCCCTTCATGATCCTGTACAGCAACCGCATCGTCATGCGCCTGGCGGCGAGCGACTGGCTGCTGCAGTCGGTGGCCATGACGACCATCGCCAAGCGCGCCATCAATGCCGAGGCACACGTCATCATCTGCGGCTACGGGCGCAGCGGCCAGAACCTGGCGCGGCTGCTCGACGCCGAGCACATCCCCTACATGGCGCTCGATCTCGACCCCGACCGCGTGCGCCAGACCGCGGCCGCCGGCCAGAGCGTCGTGTACGGCGACGCCGCGCGGCTGCAAAGCCTGATGGCCGCCGGCCTGGCGCGCGCGAATGCGGTCGTGGTCAGCTACCACGACACGCTCTCGGCGCTGAAGATCCTGCGGCTCGTTCGCGAACACGCGCCCACCGTGCCGGTCATCGTGCGCACACTCGACGACAGCGACCTCGAGGCCCTGCAGGCCGCCGGCGCCACCGAGGTGGTGCCCGAGGCGATCGAGGGCTCGCTGATGATGGCCACGCATGTGCTGGCCCTGGTCGGCGTGCCGATGCGCCGCGTGATCCGCGTCGTGCAGGAGCAGCGCGACGCGCGCTACGGCCTGCTGCGCGGCTACTTCCACGGCGCCGACGACGACACCGCCGAGGAGCTGCAGCAGGCTCGGCTGCAGAGCGTCACCCTGTCGGAAAGCGCCGCCAGTTTGGGCGCCACGCTCGGTCAGCAGGCGCTCGGCGCACTGGCCGCGCAGGTGGTGTCGGTGCGCCGGGCCGGCGGCGCGGTGGTGCGGCCGACCGACGATCTCCGGCTCGCCGTCGGCGACACGCTGGTGCTGGCCGGCCGGCCCGAGGCGCTGGCGCTGGCCGAGGCGCGCTTGCTCGAGGGTTAAGCCCGTTGACGCCACGGGAGGGTCCGCGCGCGGGATTGCCGTAGATCGCCGCCCGCCGCGCGACCCCGACAAAGACCCGCCGCAGCGCTGCGCTTTGCGAAGCGGCGTCGCGTGGACTTGCGGCGCGGATCGATGATCCGCGCCTACGCCACTCACGGAGGTCCGCATGCTCAACCGCCGCACGCTGCTCAAGGCCGGCCTGGGCGCCGCGGTTCCTAGCCTTCCCGCCTGGGCCCAGGACGGCCCGGGCTTCGGCGTCCCGCCAATCCCCTCGACGGGCTATCGGCGCAAGAAACTGGGCGACATCGAGGTCATCGCGCTGAGCGACGGCGTTTCGCGCCGGCCCCTCACGGAGCAGTTCGTCACCAACGCGCCCCTGGCCGAGGTGCGCGCCCTGCTGGCCGTGCAGGGCCTGCCGACCGACTACATCGACGTGCCCTACACGCCTTTCGTGCTCGTCTTCGGCGGCCGCAAGCTGCTGTTCGACGCCGGCCTCGGCGAGTACGGCGGCCCGACCGCCGGCAAGCTGCTGACTCATCTGCGGGCGGCCGGCCTGCAGGCCGGCGACATCGACACGGTGGTGATCTCGCACTTCCACGGCGACCACATCCACGGCCTGCGCAACAAGGCCGGCGACCTGGCTTTTCCCAAGGCGCGGGTCCTGGTGCCGGCGCCCGAGTACGCGTTCTGGATGGACGACGGCAAGGCCCGCGCCGCCACCGACGAGCGCTCCAAGGGCCTGTTCGCCAATGCGCGGCGCGTGTTCGGCGACATGCCCGAAGCGATGCTGCAGCGTTTCGAGCCCGGCGCCGAACTGCTGCCCGGTTTGCGCTCCATGCCGGCCTACGGCCACACGCCCGGCCATACGGTGTTCGAAGCGGGCCGCGGCCCGCACCGCTTCCACTATCTGGCCGACCTGACGAACGTGCCGGCGCTGTTCGCACGCCAGCCCGACTGGGCGGTCGGCTTCGACATGGACCCCGCGGCGGCGAGCCGGGTGCGGCGCGAAATCTTCGCGCGGCTGGTGAGCAGCCGCGCGATGGTCGGCGGCTTTCACTTCCCCTTCCCCGCGTTCGGCCACATCGAGGCGGCGGGTAGCGGCTATGCGTTCAAGCCGCAGGTCTGAGGCCTCGCCCGCGCGGTCCGACGCGGCCGACATGGCGGCCGTCGAGGCTGCCGCAAGCCGGAACGAGGCTGTGAGGGCCGAGTGCTTTGCGCCGATCGATCGACGTGCGCTGCTGCGCGCGACCGCGGCGCTGGGCTGCACCCTCGCCATGCCGACCACGCTGAGAGCGGCCGAGCCGGCACCTGAGGTGATGAAAGCACTGCGCGGCGGCGGCGTGGTGGTCATGCTGCGCCATGCTTTGGCGCCGGGCACCTTCGATCCGCCGGAGTTCCGGCTCGGCGAATGCGGCACGCAGCGCAACCTCGACGACGCCGGACGCGCCCAGGCGCGCCGCATCGGTGCGTGGTTCCGCGAACGCCGGCTGCAGCCGGCGGCGGTGCGCTCCAGTCCCTGGTGCCGCTGTCTCGACACCGCCCGGCTGGCCTTCGGCGAGACGGTCCAGGCCTGGCCCGCGCTCGGCTCGCCGCGCATGACCGAAGACCGCGAAGCGCAGGTGGCGCAACTGCGCCGCGCCTTGGTCGATCTGCCCCGGCACGGCTTCGAAGTCTGGATCAGTCACCAGTTCACCCTCGGTGCGCTGGCGGGCGGCAGCGCCGCCTCGGGCGAAGGCCTGGTGCTGCGGGCGGGCCGCGACGGCGCGCCGCAAACCATCGGCCCGTTCGCGCCCGCCTGAGCCCCGCGCCGCGACAGCTGCCGAGATAATGCGGCCCTCGCTTGACCGGCGCGCCGCGCCCCTCGCCGCCATGGACGATCGCGCCCTCATCCGCCAGACGATCCGCACCGTGCCAGACTGGCCGACGCCCGGCGTGCAGTTCCGCGACATCACGCCGCTGCTGCAGAACCCGAAGGTCTTTCGCGTGCTGATCGACCAGTTCGTGCACCGCTATTTCGACCAGCGGCCGGGCGCGGTGGCCGGCCTGGATGCGCGCGGTTTCATCATCGGCTCGGTACTGGCCTACGAGCTGAACATCGGCTTCATCCCGATCCGCAAAAAGGGCAAGCTGCCCTACGCCACCGTGGCGGAAAGCTACGAGCTGGAGTACGGCTCGGCCACCGTGGAGATGCACACCGACGCGGTGCAGCCCGGGGACCGCGTGCTGCTGATCGACGATTTGATCGCCACTGGCGGCACCATGATGGCGGGCAAGCGCCTGCTTGAGCGGCTGGGTGCCGTGGTGATCGAAGGCGCGGCCATCGTCGATCTGCCGGAGCTCGGCGGCGCGGCCAAGCTGCGCGCCTCTGGTTTGCAGCTGTTCACGCTGGTGAGCTTCGAGGGCCATTGACAACGAGCGAACGGGTAGGACGGGCGCCCGTTCGCCACCGCCGAAGACCGGGGGCCGCTGTGCGGCGCTTTTCTTTGCTACCCGCGCGAAGCGGTCAGGCGATCTGCGCGATGTTCGCCCGCATCCGCAAAGCCATCACCGAGCCGGCTGCTCGCAGGATTTCCAGCGCGATCGCCGGCGTGCGCGCGCACAACTCCTCGAAGCGAGGCAGCCGCATCGCCCACACCGTGCTGGTCGTCATGGCCGCGACGTTGGCCGTGCGCATGCCGTCGGCGAACAGCCCCGGCTCGCCGCACATCGCCCCGGGTCGCAGGATGGCACTTCGACTCGCGCCCGCCGTACCCCCCGTTGCATAGACCTGCAGGCTGCCTTCGCCAAGGAAATAGACGGTCCGGTCCAGCTCACCTTGCTTGACGAGCAGTTCGCCGCTGCGAATGTGGTGCGCCGTCAGGTACTGCAGAAAGTTGCGCCACTGCGCCGCGTCCAGCCGCGGCCTGAACGCGTCGGCAGCGTTCAGCGACTGAATGGCATGCAGCAGTTGTTCGTGGCTCATCGGAAAGTGGGGAAAGGCGGGTGCCGGATTATCGGCACCGTTCTGGGGCGCTAAAGCGCGGTGCTGCCAGCGCGGGCACCGTGCCGCAGCCGGCGTGAACTGCATCACTTTCCGATGCAGAACCGTCCGAAGATTTCACCCAGCAGATCATCGGCCGTGAAGCGGCCCGTGATCGCACCGAGCGCGTCGTGCGCGCAGCGCAGTTCTTCGGCCAGCAAGTCGAGCGCCGCATCGTCGCGGGCGGCCAGCGCTTGCGCTTGCTCGACATGCGCGCGCGTGGCGTGAAGTGCCTCCAGATGCCGCGCCCGGGCGATGAACACGCCTTCGGCGCCGGCCTGCCAGCCGGCGAGTTGCAGCAGACGCTGTCGTAGCGCCTCGAGTCCATCGCCGGTACGCGCGGAAAGCGCCAGCGCGTTGGCCGGCAGCACTTGCGCATCCACCGCATCGATCTTGTTATAGACGTCGAGCACGCTCACGCCAGCCGGGAGGCGCCCCGCGATCTCCTGCTCACCGGCTCGATAAGCCGCGTCGTCGCCGCGCGTGAGGTCGTGCAGGAAGATCACCACGTCGGCCGAGCCGATCGCGCCCCAGCTACGCTCGATGCCCAGGCGCTCGACCTCGTCGCTCGCCTCGCCGTCGGTGCGCAGACCGGCGGTGTCGATCACGTGCAGCGGCACGCCCTCGATCTGGATGGTTTCGCTGACCTTGTCGCGCGTGGTGCCCGGAATGGGCGTGACGATGGCCAGCTCGGCCCCCGCCAGCGCATTGAGCAGCGAGCTCTTGCCCACGTTGGGCTGGCCGGCCAGCACCACGCTCAGCCCCTCGCGCAGCAGCGCGCCCTGGCGCGCTCGCATCAGCACGGCATCGAGCGCCGCGGCAATGCGTGCGAGCCGCCCGCGGGCGTCGGCCTGCTGGAGGAAATCGATCTCCTCCTCGGGGAAGTCGAGCGTCGCCTCGACCAGCATGCGCAGCTCGATCAGGCGATCACGCAGCCCGTCGATCTCGTGCGAGAAGGCGCCCGCCAGCGCGCGCGAGGCCGAACGGGCCGCAGCCTCGGTGCTGGCGTCTATCAGGTCGGCCACCGCTTCGGCCTGGGCCAGGTCGAGCTTGTCGTTGAGAAAGGCGCGTTGCGTGAACTCCCCCGGTTCGGCCACGCGCGAGCCCGGCAGCGCCTGCAGGCAGCGCGCCAGCAGCAGTTGCAGCAGCACCGGCCCGCCGTGCGCCTGCAACTCGAGCACTTCTTCGCCGGTGTAGCTGTGCGGCGCCGGAAAGTGCAGCGCCAGGCCTTGGTCGATGACGCCGCCCTGGCCGTCGATAAAGCTCAGGTAATGGGCATGCCGTGGCACGAGGGCCTGCCCGCATACCGCTCGAATCAAGCCGCCCAGGTCGCGCCCCGACACGCGCACGATGCCGACCGCCCCACGGCCGGGCGCAGTGGCGATGGCGGCAACAGGGTCGTGAAGACGCGCGAGCATGGCGTGATTGTCGAGTCTTCAATGCACAACGCCCCGCGGGGCGGGGCGTTCGGTTCACGCTGCCCCGCGGGGCGGGGCGTTGTGGGCTTCGGGCGCGACTGTCTCAGCTCACGCCGAGCCGCCGGTTGATCAGGTACTGCTGCGCGATCGACAGGATGTTGTTGGTGATCCAGTACAGCACCAAACCGGCCGGGAAGAGGAAGAACATCACCGAGAACACCATCGGCATGATCCACATCAGGCGTGCCTGCATCGGGTCCGGCGGCGTGGGGTTGAGCCAGGTCTGCAGCAAGGTGGTCGCAGTCATCACCATCGGCAGGATGTACCAGGGGTCGCGCACGGACAAGTCGGTGATCCAGCCGATCCACGGCGCGTTGCGCATCTCCACGCTCGACAGCAACACCCAATAGAGCGCGATGAACACCGGCATCTGCACAAGGATCGGCAGGCACCCGCCCAGCGGGTTGACCTTCTCCTCGCGGTAGATGCGCATCATTTCCTGCTGCATCTGCTGCGGCTTGTCCTTGAGCCGCTCACGCATCTCCGTCACCTTGGGGTTGACCGCCTTCATCTTGGCCATCGACTTGTAGGCGTGGGCGTTGAGCGTGTAGAAGGCCGCCTTCAGCAGCACCACCAGCGCCACGATGGCCCAGCCCCAGTTGCCCAGGATCTTGTGCAGCTGGTCGAGCAGCCAGAACAGCGGCTTGGACAGGATGGTGAACCAGCCGTAGTCCTTGACCAGGTCCAGCCCCGGGGCCAGCGCCTCGAGCTTCTTCTCTTCCTGCGGGCCGACATACAGCAGGTTGTCGAAGGTCTTGCTCTGGCCAGGTGCGATGCTGCCCAGCGGGTAGATCGTCCCCACCGCGTAGAGGTTGTTGTCCACCTTGCGCGTATAGAACTCGCGCGGCGCCGGATCGGTGTGCAGCCAGGCAGAGAAGAAGTAGTGCTGGACCATGGCGACCCAGCCGTTGTCGGCCGACTTGTCGAAGCGGGCGTCGCCGTCCTCGATGTCGCCGAAATCGATCTTCTGGAACTTGGCCGCGTCGGTGTAGGCCACCGGCCCGGTGAAGGTGAAGTAGAAGCTCGACTCGCCGGGCGGCGGATTGCCGTCGCGCACCAGTTGCGTGTAGAGCTGCGGCGACACCGGCTCGCCCGAGGTGTTGATCACCTCGTGACGCACCTTCAACGCGTAGTCGCCGCGACCGAAGCTCAAGGTCTTTCTCAGCTTGACGCCGCCCTGCTCGGCCGACTCGAACACGACGCTGACCGAATCGCTGCCCGGCGCCAGCGTGGTTTCTCCAGGCTGCAACTCGAGCGGCGTCAGGTGGTTGGGCAGGCCGGGGGCGCCGATGAGGCCGGTCTGGGCCAGATAGACACGCTCGGGCGAGCGGTCGAAGACCAGAACGTTGCGGCTCGGGTCGTTCTGGTCCACGTGGTTGAGCAGCTCTGCGCGCACCACATCGCCGCCGCGTGTGTCGAGGCTGACCTGCAGCACGTCGGTCGTGACGGTCACGGTTCGCGACGGAGCCGCCACCGGTGCACCGGCCACCGGCGGCGCGCTGACCGCCGGGCTCGACGCGGCCGCGGCCGCGATCGTCGCCGCCGCAGGGACCGAACCCGGCACCGTGCCGGACGGCTGCGCCGGCGCGGCCGCACCAGCCGCCGGGCGCGACGTGGGACCGAACAGCGAAGGCTGGCCGGTGTGCTTGTTCCAGCCGTCCCACAGCAGAACAAGAGACATCGTGAAAACCACCCAGAGCAGGGTGCGGCGCATATCGGTCATGGCGAAATCTCGAAAGGGGATCGGGGAGCTGGCTCGGCGGCCCGGCGGCCCCGAGAGCCTCCCAGGCGTGAAAGCCAGCCGGGCAAATCGGCCGGCACGGGGTCATGGCCGCCGGCGCAGCCCGGATGGCAACGAAACACCCGCCCGGTAGCGAGCAGGCTGCCCGCCAGCGCGCCATGGCGCTCGAGCGCGTCCTGCGCGTAGGCCGAGCAGGTGGGCTCGAACCGGCAACCGCTACCCAGCCAAGGGCTGAGCAGCAGGCGATAGCCTCTCACCAAAAAAATCAGCAAGCGTTGCGGCACGCGCTTCATGCGCGCGTGCTCTTCGGCTCGCCGGCCCGCGCGTTGGCCCGGCTGGCGCCGACAAACAGGGCCTGCAGTTCTTCGCGCACCCGCTCTTGCAGCGCAGCGGATGCGGCGCTGGGAAACTGTGCGGTCGGGTAGGGGCTGCGCAGGCGCAACAGCCAGTCGCCGGCAAGGAGTTGTGCCGCGGAGGACGCGAACGCAGTGCGCCCCTGACGTTTGATGAGGCTGCGCGTCACTGACCGGCGAGCATGGCGCTTGGGCACCACGAGGCCAAAACGGTGGCGGTCATCCACAGGCGCCCATACCTCAGCGTTTTCATCTGTTGACAACTTCGGCTTCGCTGGTCCAGAAGCGCAGGCCACGTGGTGCAAAAAGAAGTGCTCGCTTCGCGCACAGGGCCGGGTCGACAAAGCGCGTTGGAAGTCGGCGGCGCGCAGATCGGGGCCGCCGCTGGTAGGGCTCACGGCCGGGCCGGCGAGGTCGGCCGGATCAGACCGCGAGGCGCTTGCGGCCCTTGGCGCGGCGAGCGTTGAGGATCTGACGGCCGGCGCGCGTCTTCATGCGCAGCAGGAAGCCATGGGTGCGGGCGCGACGGATCTTAGAAGGTTGGTAGGTGCGTTTCATGATGAGCCTTCGTGGAGCAAACAGATGCCCCGGAGATGGTGCTGACCGGATCGCCGGGGAACCGGCGCTGACTCGGGTTGAATGCGGCGTTGCTGGCCCGAATCCTTTTGGAAAAATCCCTTTGGAAGATCCTCGCCTTGCCTGACTCCGCGCCTTCGATCGAGCGCTTTTGACCGTGCGCCCAGTGACGCACAGTAAGAAGCGACGCTGGAACAAAGTCCATCGATCGCCTCGCGGAAAACCTGTGATTAGAGCAAGAAAGTCTTTTCCGGTCAACGACTTGCCGGTTTGGGGCCTCTGCGCGCGCTCGTCAGAAGCGCGCGCGGGCGGGCTCCACAAACTGTGGATAACACGGTTTTTGCGGCCGATGCCCCGCTAGAATCCTATCGCTCCGACCTTGATTGTCCACAACACCGATGAGCGCCGATGTCTGGTCGCGCGGCTGCGAACGCCTGGCGACCGAGCTGCCCGAGCAGCAGTTCAACACCTGGATACGACCGCTGCCGGCCGCCGACCTGATCGACCAGGGCGACGGCGCCGTAGCCACCTTGCGCGTGCCCAACCGCTTCAAGCTCGACTGGATCCGCAATCAGTACGGCTCTCGCATCGAGAACGTGCTCAGCGAGCTCGTCGGCAAGCCGGTCCGGCTCGAATTGCTGCTCGCTGCGCGCGAAACGCCGCCACGCGGCGAACCTGCAATCGCCAACGGCCAGCCCCAAGCCCTCGGGGCCTGGCTGGGGGCCACCCCGCGGCCGGTGAGGAGCACTACGGCTTCCCCGGCCGGCGCCGCTGCGCAGCCACAGCATCGGCTGAATGCCAACCTCACCTTCGACACCCTGGTCCCCGGTCGAGCCAACCAGATGGCCCGCACGGCCGCATTGCACGTGGCCGGCGCTCCGGGCGCCATGTACAACCCGCTCTTCATCTACGGTGGCGTCGGTCTGGGCAAGACCCACCTGATCCATGCGGTGGGCAACGCACTGCTGGGCGACCGGCCGGACGCGCGCATCCTGTACTTGCATGCCGAACAGTTCATCACCGACGTGGTGAAAAACTACCAGCGCAAGACCTTCGACGAGCTCAAGGCCAAGTACCACTCGCTCGACCTGCTGCTGATCGACGACGTGCAGTTCTTCGCCGGCAAGGAGCGCACGCAGGAGGAGTTCTTCAACGCGTTCGAGGCGCTGCTTGCCAAGCGCGCGCACATCATCATGACCAGCGACACCTACCCCAAGGGGCTGGCCGACATCGACGAGCGCCTCACCTCGCGCTTCGACGCCGGGCTCACGGTGGCCATCGAGCCGCCCGAGCTGGAGATGCGCGTCGCCATCCTGATGAAGAAGTCTGACGTGGAGGGCGCGCCCATGCCCGAGGACGTGGCCTTCTTCATCGCCAAGAACGTGCGCGCCAATGTGCGCGAGCTCGAAGGGGCGCTGCGCAAGGTACTGGCCTATGCGCGCTTCTCGCAGAAGGACATCAACATCGCGCTGGCGCGCGAGGCGCTGAAGGATCTGCTGTCGATACAGAACCGGCAGATCTCGGTCGAGAACATTCAGAAGACCTGCGCCGACTTCTACAAGATCAAGGTCGCCGACATGTACAGCAAGAAGCGGCCTGCCTCGATCGCCCGGCCGCGCCAGATCGCCATGTACTTGGCCAAGGAGCTCACGCAAAAAAGCCTACCGGAGATCGGCGAACTGTTCGGCGGTCGCGACCACACCACCGTCTTGCACGCGGTGCGCAAGATCGGCGCGGAGCGCGGCAAGAACACCGAACTCAACCAGCAGTTGCACGTGCTCGAGCAGACCCTCAAAGGATGAGCACGCCCATGCCGGTGCCGTCAAGTGACAAGCCTGGGGACAAGTTCTCGTCAAGTGCCAGACTGTCCACAGGTCAGAGCGCAGTCGCAAAGTTGTTGCCGATCGCTCCCGCACGATCGGCGCATCCGCGCACAGGCTTCGGGGCGTGCTAAACCCCTGCCGTATCAGGCGAAAATAGCCTTGTCCACAGGACAGCGCTCTCCCTACTAATACGACTAGTCTCAAAGAGGTTCAAATGATTGTCTTGAAGAGCCCGCAGGAAAAGTTTCTCGCTGCGCTGCAGGCCGTGGCCGGCATCGTCGAACGCCGTCACACCCTGCCCGTGCTGGCCAACGTGCTGCTGCGCAAGACCGGACCGGAGATCGAGTTCACGACCAGCGATCTGGAAATCCAGGTGCGCACCCGGGCCAGCTTCGATGGCGATCCAGGCGACTTTCAGGCGACGGTGGGGGCGCGCAAGCTGATCGACATCCTGCGCACGCTGCCGGCCGATCAGAACGTCACGCTGAGTTCAGCACAGAGCAAGCTGACACTTTCGGGCGGCAAGAGCCGCTTCACTTTGCAGACGCTGCCGGCCGAGGACTTCCCGCTGGTGCAGGAGGCGGCCGATTTCGGCCCGGCCTTCAGCGTGCCGCAGAAGTCGCTCAAGGCGCTGATCGCGCAGGTGCACTTCGCGATGGCGGTGCACGACATCCGCTACTACCTCAACGGGATTTTGTTCGTCGCCGAAGGCAAGAGCCTGACGCTGGTTGCCACCGACGGCCACCGTCTCGCGCTCGCCCAGGCCACGCTCGAGGTCGAGATGCCCAAGCAGGAGGTGATCCTGCCGCGCAAGACCGTGCTCGAGTTGCAGCGCCTGCTGCGTGACGACAAGGAAGGCGGCGAGGGCGCCATCGAGATGCGCTTCGCCGGCAACCAGGCCAAGTTCGCTTTTTCGGGCATGGAGTTCGTCACCAAGCTCGTCGAAGGCAAGTTCCCCGACTACAACCGCGTCATTCCGAAGAACCACAAGAACCACGTCACCCTGGGCCGTGCGCCGCTGCTCGCCAGCCTGCAGCGCGCCGCCATCCTGACCAGCGAGAAGTTCAAGGGCGTTCGGATCAACATAGAGCCCGGCACGCTGCGCATTGCGTCCAGCAATGCCGAGCAGGAAGAAGCCAAGGAAGAGCTCGAGATCGACTACGGCGGCGACGCCATCGAGATCGGCTTCAACGTCACCTACCTGATGGACGCGCTGGCCAACATGGACCAGGAGATGGTCAGCCTGTCGCTGCAGGACGGCAACAGCTCGGCACTGGTGACGGTGCCCGAGCAGGCCGGTTTCAAGTACGTGGTCATGCCGATGCGCATCTGAGCCGCCCACCACGCCTTGCCAGCACAGCGGGCCGCGAGCCCGCTGCCGCGTTTTGAAGGGGCCGGCTTTCTCGACAAGCCCAGGCCCCGCGAGTGAAAAGAGCCCTCATGAGCGACCCGAAAATCCCGCAGCACAACGCCGACAACGGCGTGACCCGGCAGCCCGTGCCTTCGGCCGAAGGCCACGTCATTTCCATCGGCTCGGACGCCTCGGTCGCCTATGGCGAAGGCTCGATCCAGATCCTCGAAGGCCTGGAGGCGGTGCGCAAGCGCCCGGGCATGTACATCGGCGACACGTCCGATGGCACCGGCTTGCACCACCTGGTGTTCGAGGTGGTCGACAACTCCATCGACGAGGCACTCGCCGGGCACTGCGACGACATCCTCGTCACCATCCATTCCGACAACTCCATCTCCGTCATCGACAACGGCCGCGGCATCCCCACCGGCGTGAAGATGGACGACAAGCACGAACCCAAGCGCAGCGCCGCCGAGATAGCGCTGACCGAGCTGCACGCTGGCGGCAAGTTCAACCAGAACAGCTACAAGGTTTCGGGCGGCCTGCACGGCGTGGGCGTGAGCTGCGTCAACGCCTTGTCCAAGCAGCTACGCCTGACGGTGCGCCGCGAGGGCAAGGTGCACCTGATGGAGTTCAAGCGCGGCGTGCCGCAGGAACGCGTGATCGAGCAGCGCAACGGTTTCGAGATCAGCCCGATGCGAATCACGGGCGAAACCGAGAAGCGCGGCACCGAAGTGCACTTCCTGCCCGACGAAGAGATCTTCACCAACATCGACTTCCACTACGACGTGCTGGCCAAGCGCCTGCGCGAGCTCAGCTTCCTGAACAACGGCGTGAAGATCCGCCTGGTCGACGAGCGCAACGCGAAGGAAGACAACTTCGAATATGCCGGCGGCGTGAAGGGCTTTGTCGAGTTCATCAACACCGGCAAGAAGGTGCTGCACCCCAACATCTTCCACGCGCTCGGCGACAAGACCAGCGAGTTCAACACCAACATCGGCGTCGAAGTCGCGATGCAGTGGAACGACGGCTATAACGAGAGCGTCCTCTGCTTCACCAACAACATTCCGCAACGCGACGGCGGCACCCACCTGACCGGCCTGCGCGCGGCGATGACCCGCGTGATAAACAAGTACATCGACGACAACGATCTCGCCAAGAAGGCCAAGGTCGAGATCGCCGGCGACGACATGCGCGAAGGCCTGGCCTGCGTGATCAGCGTCAAGGTCCCCGAGCCCAAGTTCTCCAGCCAGACCAAGGACAAGCTGGTGTCGAGCGAGGTGCGCGGGCCGGTCGAGGAGATCGTCGGCAAGCTGCTCAACGACTACCTGCTCGAGAACCCGACGGACGCCAAGATCATCTGCGGCAAGATCGTCGATGCTGCGCGCGCCCGCGAGGCCGCCCGCAAGGCCCGCGAGATGACCCGCCGCAAGGGCGTGCTCGACGGCATGGGCCTGCCCGGCAAGCTGGCTGACTGCCAGGAAAAGGACCCGGCGCTGTGCGAGATCTACATCGTCGAGGGTGACTCCGCCGGCGGCTCCGCCAAGCAGGGCCGCGACCGCAAGTTCCAGGCGATCCTGCCGCTACGCGGCAAGATCCTGAACGTGGAGCGCGCGCGTTTCGAAAAGCTGCTGACCAGCAACGAGATCCTCACGCTGATCACGGCGCTCGGCACCAGCATCGGCAAGGACGAATACAACCCCGACAAGCTGCGCTACCACCGCATCATCATCATGACCGACGCGGACGTCGATGGCGCGCACATCCGCACCTTGCTGCTGACGTTCTTCTACCGCCAGATGCCCGAGATGGTGGAGCGCGGCCACATCTACATCGCCCAGCCGCCGCTCTACAAGGTGAAGTTCGGCAAGGAGGAGCAATACCTGAAAGACGGCCTGGAGCTCGACGGCTACCTGCTCAAGGTGGCCCTGCGCGAGGCGCGGCTCGAGACCGGCGTGGACGGCGCGGTGCTCGAGGGTGACGCGCTCGAAACGCTGGCGCGGCAATACGTGCTGGCCAACAACGTCGTGCAGCGGCTGGCCAACTGGATGGACGTGGAAGCGCTGCGCGCCATCGCCGATGGCCTGGTCCTCGATCTCGACACCCTCGAGTCCGCCGAAGCCTCGGCGGCCGCATTGAAGGCCGCCCTGCACGACGCCGACGTGCATGCCGAGTTCGACGCCCGCACCGACAAGCACCTGCTGCGCATCGGCCGCCGCCACCACGGCAACACCAAGAGCAGCGTCATCACCGCTGACTTCGTGCACGGCGCCGACTACGAGGCGCTGAGCAGCGCTGGCACCACCTTCAACGGCCTGGTCGCCGCCACCGCCGTGGTCAAGAAGGGCGAAGGCGAGAGGCAGAAGGAAGCCCAGGTCGGCGACTTCCGCGAGGCCATGGCCTGGCTCATGCAGCAGGCCGAGAACAGCGTCGCCCGCCAGCGCTACAAGGGCCTGGGCGAGATGAACCCGATGCAGCTCTGGGAAACCACCATGGACCCCGCCGTGCGCCGACTGCTCAAGGTGCAGATCGACGACGCGATCGAGGCGGACCGGGTGTTCACGATGTTGATGGGCGACGAGGTGGAGCCGAGGCGGGAGTTCATCGAAGCCAACGCGCTGAGGGCGGCGAATATCGACGTTTGAGTGTTGTCGTGTAGGTCGGACAACTACGACCAGTTGCATTCGAAGCGGTAGGGCACAGCCTTCGGAGCATCAGTGAGACGAAACCGGTGACAGCCGGCCTTGGGTCTCTGGTTCATCGGCCCCTGCCGTCTCGGTGCCTTCGTTGACCCGCTTTCCATTCAAGTCGCGGGATCGCTCCAACGCTGGGTCTGTGCCTCCCGCGGTCCCGCCTGTTCGAGCCGACTCGACTGCGCGCTCCATCACGTTGAGAACGAGCTCGGTCGTTACCCCGTAGACCAGATGAGCGATCAGCCCCCTTGCGTGCGCCTGCCATGGATAGGCTTGCGGCTTCGCACCCAGGCCGGTTGCCGTATTGAAGGCTTCATCCTGCAGCAGGAAAACACCAAGGCCATAGAGCAGGCCGCGCGCGGGCCCTCGACCGGGCAACTTGTCTCTCATGACGGCATACCCGGCAGCCGGCCCGATGCCGATCATGTAGTGGGTGATGTCACCCGCGAGATCGTGTTGCCTGTCCGTCGGATTCAGGCCAGCGGCCTTTTCGATCTTGCTGACCAGCGCATGCGACGGCGGCTCGCCATGAGGTCGCACCGAAACGGTCCTTGTGCGGGTTCTCGCGTCCAGACGGTTCCACATGAACCAGTCCACACGATCCAGGGCCCAGACCGCAATCGCGCCGGCAGCGGCGCCCATCAGTGCGGTCGCAGCAACTCCGGTTTCAGTCCCGAGCTCATTCATTCGCTGTTCCATGACTCTTCTCCTTTTGTTGGCTTGGTTGTAGAGGACGCTAGATCGTTTCGCGGGGCTACAGCGCTCGGTCGGCAGCATCGCCGTGGCGGCTTGCTTCGCTGCGTTTCGGTGAGAAGGTGGCGTCTCGGTTGAGCCCGGCCGCCTGTTGCGCCGCAGGCGATGAGCCGGCGGGCGGCAGCCCGGCGTTGAGGCGCAGCTCGCGCCACTTCAACTTCGCGTCGGCCCAGCGGTGCGAGGGTGCCTGGTAGCCGAAGGCGCGGTACTTGCCTGGCGCCACCCGTCCTTTGACCGAGACATGCGCGGCCAGGCGGTCCGCCCAGGCGTCGAAGGCGTCGAAGAATCCCGGCTCGGAGGGCAGTTGCTCGGCCTGGTTGTCCGCGTAGATGCGTCCCTTGCCGAAGTCCTGGTAGGTCCACAACGGATCGGGCACCTCGATACCGCTGAAGCGGCACTGCCAGACAAGCGGCGCATAGGCGTCTCGCAGTCCGTCGCGCATCGGCTCGGCCGCAGGATCGAACCAATCAGGATGGCGAAGGTAGCGGGGCCGCCCATCCCGGTCGCGCTCCTCGGCCGCATCGTCACCGTAGCAGAAGAAAGCGGCAGTGCGCCCCTCCAGATGGTTGAGCGAGAGTTCTTCGCGCCATGCGCCGGTGCGTTCGAGCACCATGGCCTTCTCCGGGTTCTTGTGGTCGATCAGGTCCTCCCGCGGATTGCCGCCGTTGGCACAGACCAGCCGGTCGAACATGAGCTTGAGGTTGGACGTCGGTGCGTACCAGTTGACAGGGGCCACGAAGGCCCAGGCGTCGGCGAGATCCAGCCGCGCATACAGGTCGAGGTCCCACATCAGATCGGGCTCGTTCTTGTCGCCCGCTTCATAGCAATTGCACGGCCACACGCACAGCGCCATCGACGTCGAAACGCACGCGTTGCAGCTCTGGATGCGCGCGCGGCCATAGACGTTGCCGAGGTCCTCGACGTCGATCTCCCATTCGGGGGGGAGCCGATCGGCCAGCCGCAACATGAGCGCGCGCGCCTTCGAGTCGACGCCGGGGCAGTTGTACTGGCGCCTGTCGCTCCCCGCCACCAGCAGCACCCGCAACGGACGCTTCTGTGGCGCCAGCGCGGTGTGTTGATCGTTTGGCTTCATTGTGAGAACTCCTCGCCATTGGGGCTGACCACGAGGGGTCACTGGCGGATTCGGAGCAAGCAGCGCTCCTGAGCGCCTCCGACTCTCGGTAGGATCCGGCCATGAAAAGCCGCTCGTTCCGCGTGTGCCGCGAGTTCTTCCCGCGCAGGAACATCGGTTGCCATCGACGGTTTTGATGGCAGTGCCTGCCGTCACGACCCGATGCCCCAGTTCCTGGTTTCGCTCGTTGCCGTCATCGCGATGGTGGCAATCCACCTTCTCGTCGGACGCTTGAGCGTGCTGTCCGGGACGCCTCGCAGCCGCTGGCTGTCCATCGCCGGCGGTGTGTCGGTCGCTTATGTGTTCCTGCATCTTTTGCCGGAACTGAGCGAAGGGCAAGACGTGCTGTCCGAAACGACGAGCAGCGCGGGGGCCTTCGCCGACCGGCACGTTTACCTGATCGCGCTGGCCGGTCTCGTGGCGTTCTATGGCTTGGAGCGGTTCGCTCTGACGTCGCGCGACGGCGAGCGAGCAAAGCAACGCGAAGACGCGACCAGCTCCGGCGTGTTCGCCCTCCACATCGCGTCGTTCGCGGCCTACAACGTGCTGATCGGCTATCTGCTGGTGCACCGCAATACTTCGGACACCCCTTCCCTCGTGTTCTTCGTGTTGGCCATGGCGCTGCATTTCCTCGTGACCGACTTCGGGCTGTACGAGCATCACAAGAGCCGCTATGACCGTGTGGGGCGGTGGGTGCTGGCCGTTGCAGTCTTCGGCGGCTGGCTGCTCGGCCTTTACGCGGAGATCGAAGCCGCGGCGGTCGTGGTGCTGATCGCGCTCGTGGCAGGAGGCGTGATTCTCAACGTGATGAAGGAAGAGCTTCCCGAGCGGCGGGAGAGCCGGTTCTCGGCGTTCCTGCTTGGCGTCGCCGCATACGCGGTGCTGCTGCTCGCGATGTAAGGACAACTACCGCCGAAGCGCCTGCGCGATGTAGCGCGACACAAGCGGCGGCGATTCGCCGACATGGAACGAGAGCCGCCGCTCGCGCAAGGCCACATCGAACGCCGTCATGCGCTCGAAGTGCCGCAGGTGCTCCACCCACGACTCGTCCACATAGTGTTCGATGAAGCGCCGTGAGTCGGCCGCATCGCGGAACAGACCCCACGACAACATGCCATGCAGCAGGCGGTTGCGGCGGCTTTCCTGCATCACCTGCAGGAATTCGTCGGTGCGCGCCGGGTCGATCAGGTAGTCGATGGTCACCAGCACCGGGCCTTCGCGCAGATCGAGGTCGATCTCGGTGCCGGCCGGCCGCGCGAACTGCGTGGGCGTGAGGTCTTCGTCGGCGCCCGGCGTCGGCAGGAAGCGCCGCGTCAGCACCGCGCAGGCCAGCCCGAAAACTGCCGCGCTGATCAGGCTGGTGCGCACATCCGTCCACGTCGCGACCAATCCCCACAGCGCGGCGCCGGCGGCGCTGCTGCCCATCAGTGCCATCTGGAAGATGGACATGCCGCGCGCCCTCACCCAGTCGGGCAAGGCCATCTGGGCCGACACCATCAGAGAGTTCGCCACCGTGAGCCACGCCGCGCCTGCCACCATCATGGCCGGCGCCGCCACGGCGGCGTTGGGGGCCACGCTCACCACCAGCATCGCCGTGGCCTGCAGCATGGTCCCGTAGATCACGAGCGCATCGCTGCGAAACGCGCGGCGCAGGCGCGGCAGGAACATCGCGGCGACGATGGCGCCGGCACCCATCGATGCGAGCAGCAGTGTGAACGTGCCCGCGTCGCCGCCCCGCAGCCCCTTGGCCACCAGCGGCAGCAGCCCGAGCAGCGCGGTCGCCTGCAGGAAGAACAGTGCCACCTGCAGCAGGATCGAATGCATGGGGCGTGACTGCCACACGTATTGCATGCCGACCCGCATCGCGCCGATGAAGCGCTCGCCCGGCAAGGCGCTGACCTTCTGCTCGCGCTTCCAGCGCCGGATGACGAAGGCCGCCGCCACCGACAGCAGCGCGTTGAGCGCGAACACGTAGGCGCTGCCGGCGCTGGCGATGATCGCCCCCGCGATGACCGGCCCGATGATGCGCGACGCGTTCATCGCGATGCCGTTGAGCGCCAGCGCAGCCGCGAGCTGCGGGCGCGGCACCAGTTCCGGCACGATTGCGGCAAACACCGGCCAGCGCATCGCCAGGCCGATGCCGTTGGCGAAGGTCAGTGCAAGAAGGAGCGGCGCAGTCATCGCGCCCAGCAAGACCACGGCGCACAGCAGCAGCGCCACGGCGGCTACCCAGATCTGCGTGATCATGAAATACCGCCGGCGATCCACGATGTCGGCCAGCGCGCCGCTGGGCAGCCCCAGCAGGAGCACCGGCAAGGTGGAGGCCGACTGCACCAGCGCCACCATCAGCGGCGATGAACTCAGCGAGGTCATCATCCAGGCCGCCGCAACGTCGTTCATCCACATGCACGCGTTGGCCGTCACCCACACGCCCCACAGCATGCGGAACACCGGTTGCTTCAGCGGCGCCCAGGGCCCGATGTGCGCGGTGGCTTTCGGAGTCGCCTCCGCGGGTTTGCTCTCGTTCATGGCATCGCTCGGGTGCGCCTTCGTCGAAGTGGTTTCATGACCCGCCTGCCGGCGCACGCCGTGCCCGGGGCCCCGTCGGCGGCGGCGGAGCCGGCCGCTCGAAGCAGGCAAGTCCGATGCCAGTGCCTGCCTTTCGTCCACAAGCTGGCAATGCCCCTGCGCGGCCGACGCAGTGTCGCTCCCGCCACACTGGCCGCTTTTCGCCCGCGCCTCGGCACCGCTTTTCCATGATCGCACTGACCGGCCTTTCCATGCACTACATGATGGGCGCGGCACGCATCGACGTGCTGCGCGGCGTGGACCTGCACATCGCCGCCGGCCAGAGCGTGGCCATTGCCGGGCCTTCGGGTTCGGGCAAGACCTCCTTGCTGCTGCTGCTCGCCGGCCTGGAGCGACCCGGCGCGGGCAGCGTGAGGGTCGATGGCGTGGACCTCGACGCGCTCGACCGCGACGCCCTGGCCGATCTGCGGCGCGACCGCATCGGCATCGTGTTCCAGTCCTTCCACCTGCTGCCCAGCCTGAACGCGCTCGACAACGTGGCGCTTCCGCTGCAGATCGCCGGCCGCAGCGACGCCTACCCCAAGGCGCGCGAGCAGTTGCGCCGCGTTGGCCTGGCGCCGCGCATGGATCACTACCCGAGCCAGCTCTCGGGCGGCGAACAGCAGCGCGTGGCGATCGCCCGCGCGCTGGTGCACAGCCCCGGCCTGCTGCTGGCCGACGAGCCCACCGGCAACCTCGACGACCACACCGGCGAGGTGATCCGCGACCTGCTGTTCGAGCTCAACCGCGACGCCGGCGCGACCCTGGTGCTGGTCACGCACGACCTGGCCTTCGCTGCCCGCTGCGACCGCGTGCTGCGCCTGCACGACGGGCGGCTTCACGAGACCAGCGCGCACGAAGGCGACAGCCCTTGCGAAGTCCGCCCCCTGGGGGCCGCACCGCATGCGCTTCCTGCTTAGCCTGGCTTGGCGCGACCTGCGCGCCAGCGGCCGATCGCTGTGGATCTTCTGCGCCTGCCTCGCCTTGGGCGTGGCGCTGGTCGCCGCCGGCGGTGGGCTGTACCGACAAGTCGCCGGCAGTCTGCAGGCCGATGCACGCGCGCTGTTCGGCGGCGATGTGGAAGTGCGCCACGACCGCCCGCTCGAAGACGCGGAGATCGCCTGGATGCGCGCGCGCGGCGAAGTGTCGCTGCTGACCGAACTGCGCACCATGCTGCGCACCGCCCGGGGCCGCGCGCAGCTCATCGAGCTGCAGAGCGCCGACGCGCGCTACCCCCTCTACGGCAGCGTCACGCTGTCTCCGCCCGGGTCGCTGACTGAGACGCTGGCCTTGCGCGACGGCACCTGGGGCGTCGCGCTCGACGCGGTGCTGGCGCAACGCCTGGGCCTCGCGCCGGGCGACCGCGTCGAGATCGGCGACATCGGCCTGGAGGTTCGCGCCGTGGTCCTGCGCCAGCCCGACCGCAGTCTGCGCGCCGACTGGAGCGGCGCGCCCGCGCTGGTGGCGGCCGGTGCACTGCAGGCCACCGGCCTGGTACAGCCGCTCAGCCGCGTGGCCTACCGCTACCGCGTGCGCACCGAGCTCGAGCCGGCGGCGTGGCGCGACGATTTCATGGCGGCCTTTCCCCGCGCCGATGCCGAGGTGCGCAGCTTCGAGCAGCGCAGCGAGCGCATCGCCGAGGTGCTGGGGCAGATCGGATCGGGCCTGCTGCTGGTCGGCTTCTCCGCGCTGTTCATCGGCGGGCTGGGTGTCTTCAACAGCGTGCAGGCGTATCTGCAGGGCAAGCTCGGAACTCTCGCCACGCTGCGGGCGCTGGGCTTGCGCGATGGCCGGCTGGCGGCGCTGGTGCTCTTGCAGATCCTGATCCTGGCGCTGGGCGCCAGCCTCGTCGGCGCGCTGATCGGCGGGGCGCTTGCGCTCGGCGGCGCGGCGCTCGCGGCCGAGCGGCTGCCGCTGGCGCCCGCGCTGCTTCAGCTCGCCGCGCCGCTG
>NZ_JACDCW010000206.1 GCF_013817345.1 Methylibium sp. | reverse complement strand
CCGAGTTGCACGCCCGACATGCGCCAGGCCCACAGCAGGCTGGCCGCACCGAAGCAGGCATACACGAAGCGCTGCGCGCGCCAGGCCAGCAGCAGCGCCAGCGCGCCCATCACGGTGGCCGCCGCGCTCACCACCCAGGCGCCGCGCACCTGGTGGCTGTCCAGCGCCCGGTGCAGCGGCTCGAGTTCTGCCAGCGGCCCGACCCACACGGTCGACAGGCCCGCGCCGCGCGGCAACATGCCACTCACCTCGATCTCGACCTCGTTGTCGGCCGGCCGCAGCAGCGCCTGTGGCAGCGGCAGGAGCAGCGGCTCCGCCATGGTTTCCGGCAGGGCCTGGGGATCGGCCGGCGAAGGCGCGCCGAAGGAAAGCAGCGCGCGGCCGTTGAGGCGCACACGAAACACCGTGCCGGGGTGCGGCACGAACAGCGCCGACTGTTGGGCCCGCAGTGCGGCGTCGGGCAGCGCCAGCCGGTAGCGCACGACAGCGACCGGCTCGCGCGCGGTGTCTTCCCAGGGATCGGGCAGCGCGACCACGCGTTCGCGGCCCCCCTCCAGCCGCGCGGCGGCGCGCAGCTCCTGGGCGCTGCCGTCACCGGCGTTCGGCGCGCCGTCGCAGCCGCCGAGCCCCAGCAGTGAAGCGGCGAGCGCAGAGAGCAGCGCGCGCAACGCCACAGCACGGCGCGCCCGGCCCGGGCCCGAGCCGGGCGCGCAGTGAGCGGTCACGCCCAGCTCGGGCGCGTGTTCGCCTTCCCCGCAACGCGGCTGCGCTGGCCGAGCTGCAGCTTGCGGTACACGTCGCGCACGTGGGTGGCCACCGCGCGGGGGGTGGTCAGCAGCCGCTCGGCGATTTCTTCGCTGACATAGCCCTGCGCCACCAGCCTCAGCACCTGGTGTTCGCGCGCGCTCACCTCGTGCTCGGAGCGGCTGGGCGCTTCCAGATCCATCGTCGCAGTGGCGCTGGCACCCGGCACCGTGTCCTGCGAAAAGCCCGAGTCGCGAAAGCTCGAGTCGGAGTAGCCGTCGTCGCGAAAGCGCTTGAGCAGGTGGCGGGCGATGGCGGGCGAAATCGGTGACTCGCCGCGTGCCGCCTGCTCGACGGCGCGCACCAGCTCGTCGGAGGTGCAGCCTTTGAGAAAGTAGCCATCGGCGCCGGCTTCGATGGCGTGGATCACGCGGGCCTCGTCGCCGAAGACCGAGAACACCAGGATGTGCGGGTGCCACACCCCCTCCGATGCCGGGGCATGGCTCAGTTCGCCGATCAGTTCGGTGCCGTCGCCATCGGGCAGGCCCAGGTCGGAGAGCAGCACATCGGGGCGGCACTGCGGCAACTCGTTGCGCGCGTCGGCCAGGCGGCTGGCATGGCCGACGCAGCGCATGCCGGGCGCGTCGTTGAGGGCATCCCGCACATGCTGCGAGACCAGCGGGTCATCTTCGACCAGATAGACGTTGAGCATGAAACTCCTCGGGCGGATACGGTACTGCAGCAATGCGGATTGTCGCGCTGCCCCCCGCCGCGGCTATCCCGCGACCCCGGGGGCCGCGCCATGCCAGGACAGTACGGGAGCGCTCGAAGCGAGCGACCATGTCACTCCGCCCAGATGCTGCGCCATCCATCCGCTTCGAGCGCGGGCTTTCGATTCGGCAGGAACCGAAAGGCCCAGAATTCACGGCCTGTGCCCCATCCGTCAAAAGACTCCGACCCCATGCCCCAGCTCCCCCGAACGGTCGAAACCGCTGACGAACCCGATCTACAGGTGCTGCCGTTCTCGTCGTACGCGATGATCATCGACGCGAGGACCGAGACGGAATTCCAGGAGGACCACGTGCCCGGCGCCGTCAACCTGCCGGTCGTCGATCAGCCAGAGTTCGCCGAAGTGGGCACGCTGCACAAGAGCGACACGCATGCGGCCTACATGATCGGCGTGGCGTATGCCATGCGGCGCATGGCCGATCACGTCGAGCGCGTGATCAAGGACGTGTCGCCCGACGAGCGCATCCTCGTGTACTGCTTTCGCGGCGGCAAGCGCTCCAAGCTGTGGGCCGACAACCTGCGCACCATCGGCTTTCGGGTCGACACGATCAAGGGCGGCTGGAAGAACTACCGCCGCT
>NZ_JACDCW010000134.1 GCF_013817345.1 Methylibium sp. | reverse complement strand
GCGCGAGATCGGCGTGCAGACAAGCGAGCAGCTGGACATCGTGCCGCAGCAGGTGCGCGTGATCCGCCACGAGCGGGTGAAGTACGCCTGCCCGTGCTGCGACGGCGGGCTGCGCCTTGCGGTCAAGCCGCCGCAGGTGATCCCCAAGGGCTTGCTCAGCGAGGCGGCGCTGGCCTGGGTGATCACGTTGGGCTGCCGCTGTACCGGCAGGCCGCGCTGCTGGGCCGCTTCGGCGGTACGGACCTGTCGCGCAACACGCTGGCCGCCAGCGTCGTGCGGGTCGGTCAAGCGACGCAGCCAGTGATCAACCTGATGCGCGACGCTCTGCTGGACTCGTTCATCGTCCACGGCGACGAGACCGAGGTGCAGGTGCTCAAGGAGCCCGGTCGAAAGGCCCAGGCCAAGAGCTACATGTGGGTGCAGATGACCCAGGCCAGCGGCCGCGACGGCACCGGCCCGCCGATCCGGCTGTTCGGCTACTCGCCGAGCCGCAGTACCCAGGCGGCCAGGACACTGTACGAAGGCATGCGCCCAAGCGGCGTGCTGATGAGCGACGGCTACGAGCCGTACGCCACTATTGCCGAGCAGCACCGGCTGGTGCACCTGGGTTGCTGGGCCCACTGCCGACGCTACTTCCACGAGGCGTTGCAGGCACTGCCCAAGGACAAGCGCGGGCCGGAGCAGTTGCCGGCGCGCTTCATCGAACTGATCGGCCTGCTGTACAAGGTCGAGGCCGAGGCGCGCGATGCCGAGCTGGATGTGCAAGCTGTGCGACAGCGCCGCCAGACGCACAGCAAACCGGTGCTCGAGCAGATCGAAGCGCTGGCGCTGCAGCACCTGCACGGCGTGCTGCCGGGCAGCCTGCTGGGCAAGGCGCTGCACTACGTGACGGCGCAGTGGCGCAAGCTCGTGCGCTACGTCGAGGACGGACGCTTCCCGATCGACAACAACGCCTGTGAAAACGCGATCCGTCCGTTCGTGGTCGGGCGCCGCAACTGGCTCTTCGCCGACACGGTGGCCGGCGCCCATGCCAGCGCGAACCTGTACTCGCTGCTGCAGACCTGCCTGGCTAACGGGATCGAGGGCTACCAGTACCTCAAGGCGCTGCTCGTCGAATTGCCCAAGGCCAGGACCGTCGACGACTACGAGGCCTTGCTCCCCTGGCGCATCGCAATGACCGGCCGCTGATCAGCAGACCGCCGTAGGCGCAAGGCAGCGGTCAAAAGACCGCTTACGATTCACCCCCGTGTGCCGTAGGAAGAGCGTTCTCGTATCTCACAGGCGCCACGTCGACCCGCTCGTTCAAGTCGTGGCGCATACCGCCGATATCTTCGGCAAGCAACCGCATCAACCTTGCCCGCGCACGACGGGCACACCGCGAGCACGATGGACATCATGAACACAGCCACAGCTTTCACCTTCGCTGACGTCAGCCTGAAGACCCACCTGGATCGGTCAACCGACGAGGAGCTCGATGCGCTCGATTTCGGCGTCATCGGGGTCGACGACAAAGGCCTCGTGCGACGCTACAACAGCTTTGAATCCAAGGCTGCAGGGCTGTCGCTCCCGCGGGTGCTGGGCCACGCTCTCTTCACGGTCGTCGCACCCTGCATGAACAACTTCATGGTGGCACAGCGCTTCGAGGATGCGCTTGAAGCGCACGTAAGCCTCGACGTGACGATCGACTACGTCCTGACCCTTCGGATGCGACCGGTCAAGGTCAAGCTTCGGCTGCTGGCCTCACCTGCCGAGGCAACGCGTTACGTACTCGTCCATCGGCCCGCCTGAGCGGGCTTAGACCCATGCCGTCCACCACCGTCGGGGAAGAGTACGAGGCGCTGCTCCAGTTCCTCTACATGGCGCCGATCGGGCTCGTGCAGGCGCGCAGTGACGGCGAGATCCTGATGGTCAACCCGATATGCGCCCAGCTGCTCATGCCACTGTCGCGCAACGGCGAGCTGACCAATCTCTTCACCGCGCTCGAGGGCTTGGCACCTGACCTGCGTCACCGTGTGCAAACCTTCGAGAGCACGCACGGCATGATCTGCGAAGCGATGCATTTGCAGATCAACGCTGGAGCGCAGGGTCGCAAGGACTCCCAGATCCTTTCACTCAGTCTGCTCAAGCTGGACGCTGAGCGCCTCATGGCTGTGCTCAGCGACGTAACGCAATCGGTCAAGCGCGACCGCGAGCTGCGGCAAAGCCAAGCCTGGATCAATACGCTCGTCACCGGCCTCATCGATTACGCGCTCGTTGCGCTGGATGAGTGCGGCCGCCTTCAAAGCTGGAACGCGAGCATTGGCCGCGTCACCGGCTTCGAGCAGCATGAAGTGGTGGGACAGGATTACTCGCTCTTCTACCCGCCCGATGGCATGTCTGCCGACAGGGTGCTCGACCGTCTCTGCGAGGCCGATGAAAGCGGCTGGAGTCTGGATGAGGGCTGGCGCATGCGCTCCGATGGCACGCGCTACTGGGGCAGTTGCCTCATCGCGCCACTGCATGCGCCCGACGAGGCGCAGTCCGAGGCCCGCGCTTACAGCCTCATCATCCGAGACGTCTCCGACCGCCGAGAAGCGACCGAAGCGCTGCGCAATTCCGTGTCGTGTGACCACCTCACGGGGCTGGCCAACCGCCGCGCCTTCTTCGATGGCGCGGAGCTCGAGCTGCAGCGCTGGAAACGGGCCCCGCGCCCGCTCTCAATGGTGATGATCGACGCCGATCACTTCAAGCGGATCAACGATCTGCACGGTCACGCTGCGGGTGATGCGGTGCTGCGGCACCTCGCGGCGGGTCTGTCCGCCACCTTCCGCGCGATCGATGTCGTGGCTCGGATCGGCGGCGAGGAGTTCGTGGCGCTGCTGCCTGGGACCACGATCGAGGGCGCCGAAGCAGTGGCCTTGCGTCTGTGTCGCAGCATCGCCGAACAATCCGTCGAGGTAGACGGTACGCCGATCCGCTACACGGTGAGTGTGGGCATCGCCGCGATGGAAGAAGGCGTGGAGGGAATCAACACGTTGATCCAGCGGGCCGACGTAGCGATGTACGCAGCAAAATCGAACGGCCGCAACCGGGTCGAGCGCTGGCACGCCGACCTTCGCCGCGCATCCTCCGCTGCACAGCCGGCATAACACGTCAACTCTGAACCATGTCGGCTGCGACTCCGGCCGCCTACGAGGCGCTGATCGCGTTTCTGTACCGGGCGCCGATCGGCCTAGGGCCTGTTAACACAACCGCAGTCCATCCGCGATCAACGCGAAGCTGATGAAGCCGAGGAACATCACATCGAGCTTCTCGAAGCGAGAGAAGATGCGACGATAGCCCTTGAGTCGGCGGAACAGTCGCTCGACTTCGTTGCGCCGCTTGTACATCTGGCGGTCTTACTCCCAGGGCTCGATCCTGGTACTGAGCGGCGGCACGACTGGGATGAAGCCCAGATCGAGCGCCAGTTGCCGCGTCTCGTTGCCCTCGTAGGCACGATCCATCAGCAGGTGCAGCGGACGGTCGGGACTGCCCAGCTTGCGCAAGAGCGCGCGGCCCTCGGGCGCGTCGTGCGCCTGTCCCGGCGACAGCGAGAACGTTATGGCCGTTCGAGCATCCGCGGCAACCATATGAATCTTGGTGTTCCAACCGCCGCTGGATTTGCCGATGGCTTGCGGGCCGTTTCTTTAGCGCTCCGGTGCCATCGGGATGCACCTTGATGCTCGTGCTGTCGAGCGACACGGCTTCGATCTTGATGCGCACCACCTGAGCACGTTGCAGTTGCTCGAACACCCGGTCGAGAACGCCCGCCTTGGACCAGCGGTTCATGCGCGTGTAGATGGTGTGCCAGTTGCCGAATCGCTTGGGCAGTCCGCGCCACTTGCAGCCATGCTCTGCGACGTAGAGCACTGCACGGTCAGGTTCAACAGACTGACGTTGCCACGCTGCGTGGGAAGGCAATGTTCGATCTGCTCGAATTGGGCTTGCGTGATCTCCATGCATGAATTTTCTCGCATCATGCATGCTCGAATCAAGTAGTGTTAACACGCCCTAGTGCAGGCCACGTCCGAAGGGGAGATCACCATGATCAACCCCATGTCGACGCAATTACTGATGCCGCTGGCACCACACGGCGACCTGCTGAACCTGTTCGATGTGCTCGATCCGGTGGCACCGCAACTGCGTGAACTGGCGGTCGCGGAAAGTGAACCTGGCGCCGTGATCTGCGATGGATTGCGTGTGCGGCTGACTTCAGTCGGCCAGCCGGCCGAGCTGCCGTCGACGCTGGCAATCAGCCTCTTGAGGCTCGACGAAACGACACTGATGTGCAGCGTCAGCGACGTCACACTGGTCGTGCAGCAGGAGCAGCAGCGACTTGTCAGCCAGCTGCGAGACGCGACACGGATCGACAGTTTGACCTTGATGCCGAATCGAGCCGTCGTGATCGAGCGCATCGACGGCGCGCTGCACAAGGCGCGCACCGATCCCCAGTACGAGTTCGCGGTACTGTTTATCAATGGTGATCGCTTCAACCGGATCAATGTAACCCTCGGCCAGTCGGCCGGGGACGAGTTGCTGCGGCTGATGGCTGCACGGATGAATGGCACTGTGCGAATGCGCGATGCGGTCGGCCGCGCAACGGATCCCGAACAGACCGCCGCGAGGCACGCACGATCCAGTTGATCGTGCTCATTCGACCTCGCCCGAGCAATAGGGCCTTGAGACCGCGCTTACGGAGATGCTGCGAGCTTTGCGAGAGCTGCGTTCTCTCCTGCCGCCCGGTGGCGACCCCAATGACTTCCTGCCGGTTATTGCGGGCACGCAGGCGCGCCAAGCCGCTTGCGGGCAAGCCTTCCGGCAGGCGTGGCGTGGCCGCGCAGCCTGCGCGGTGCCACGGCTAGCGCCTGGCGCCGGATCGCGCACGGCGTGCGCTGGAGCCGGGTCACGCTCGCCGACGCAGCCGCCAACGTGTACCTGCTGCGCGTTGCTGCTGGCAAGGTTCTGCCGGAGCACAGCCATCGCGGCGGCGAGCTCACCCAAGTCCTGCACGGCGCCTTCCACGACGGCGACGAGCGCTTCGCTGCCGGCGATTTCGACGAAGCCGATGACAGCGTCCATCACCAGCCAGTCGTTGCAACGTGCGGCGAATGCATTTGCCGCACCTCGGTCGAAGGGCGTGTTGCGTTTGACGGCGCAATCGCGCGCGTGCTGGGCTCGCTGCTCGGGATGTAGGTCGCGTGACTAGCGCAGACGTTCCGCAAGAAAAGCCAGGATGCGCTCGACCGCCTCGTGAGTTGGCTCGCCTTCGCGATCGATGAGACCGATGGTGAGCACGCTGTGCGGCGGCTCGGGCTGAGGTTTCGCCGACGCGCCGGGGAGAGATTGCTAACCCTTCATCCGACCTTGCAGCGTCTTCGCCTTTTCGAGGTGTGCGGCGATCTCGGCCCGCGTTTTCGCAAGATGGTTCTTCAAGGGCTCGTTGCTCGCTGCCTTGACGAGGTCGTTGTCGATCATGTTCAGCGCTTCCTCGTGGCCTTTGATCATGGCCGCGATGTAGGCACGCTCGAACGGCTCGCCGTTCAGCGGCACGAGCGCGGCAAGCTCTGCCGCGCCCTTCTTCTGCACGCGTTCGACCTTGGGCGTGTTGACCGGTGTGACGCCGATCTGTAGACCCAGTTTCATGGTCTGGTCCATGTTCATGCCGTGGTGCTCGTGCAGCATCTTCGCGTAGTCCATCACCGGCGCACTGAGCTTCTTCATCTTGGCTTGCCCGGCCGCGAGCACTTCGTTCATGTCGACGGCGATGACGGTAGCGAGGATCTCCGCATTGGCCGTTCCTCTCGATGCAGCGGGTGCTTCGGCTGGTGGCAGAGGTGAGCCGGCGATGACCGGCTTGTCGGCGAAGGGCGTGGCGCTCGCGCTCGGTGGCTGGAACTGAAGCGCCTCGACATAGGGCGGGTGCTTGCCCGCCACGTCCTGCTTGACGATGTCGCCGAAGGCCTGCCGCGCCTGCGCGACGGTCTTCTTGCCGGTGACGATGTCGTGATCGAGGTTCAAGGTCAGGATGTTGTGCCCTTCCAGATCGCAGCGCGCCGACAGCTCGCCGACCGTGCGGTTGATCGTGCTGCTGGCATCGAATGCGATCAAGTCGCCGACCTTGTCCTGGGGCACGTCGTAGGCGATGGTGTGCTCCAGAAAGTCCACGTGCGGCAGAGGGAAGTTGTGCGGTGTTTCGAGCTTCAGAACTGCGACCCGTTTAAAGGCGCCGACGTTGTGCCAGACGAGCCGTTCGGACGTCACCTCGTGCGGACGGCCGTACTTGGCCATCATCTGAGCCGCCCCGAGCCGCGGGCGCTCCGGCCAAGCGGCGATGATCTGCTCCGCCGACATTGCACTCGTCCGTTGGAGATCGGGCGCCGCAGCACCGCTCGGCATTGCCGAATTCCGATTCATAGAATTGCAGCCCGTCAGAAGGGTGGCCGCTGCGGCGGTCAGCAGAGCGGATAACTTCATCGCGTTCATGTGATTCCTTTCGCGAAAGCGGGACGCTTTCGGCTGCTAGCCGGTGAGCAAACCGCATGCCTCACTGATCGGCTGGACCACGAGATGGGAGTCGACCGGCAGAGTCATCACCGCGGCGCAGTCACTGCAACGAGCAGACCAGCGACGACCTTCCGGTGCTTCTGTCCGATGCTCAAGAGGGGGCAGCGGAGTACCACACCCTTTCGCGCGGGCCTTATCACCGAGGACGGCCTAGCGTCCGGCTAAAGCCGGAGCCGAAGAGGCGAGCCGATCCAGGACCGAATCGAGGGAGCTCAAAGGGGAAGCTTCTAGCGAGCTGCTACAGCTGCTTCTACGCCGCTCAACGGTAGACGTCTTTTCGGTTACCCATCTCGATCACCAGGATGCGAAGGGCGCTGTCCTCGATGTCGCAAATGACGCGGTAGTCGCCGACTCGGTAGCGCCAGAAGGTGCCCAGCGTCGGGCCGGTCAAGGCCTTGCCCAGGCTGGGAGGATCTTCGTGGGACGCCAGGCGCTCGCGTAAGAAGGCGAGGATGCGTTTGGCATCGTTCCGGTCCAGCTTTCCGAGCTGCTTGGCCGCCGTACCCGTCAGCTCAATCCGCCAAGCCACGCTGACGCTCCACGTCCTCGAGGCTGTAGACGGGCTCTTGGCCCTTGCGGACGCGTTCCATCGTGGCTGAGGCCAAGTAGAAATCCTCCAAGTCCTCCAGTCCGTTTGTCACCAGCTCGCGCAGGTAGTACGCCTTGGTGCGGCCCGTCATGACCGCCAGGTGGTCGAGCCGCTGTTCAATCTCCGGGTCGAGTCGGATGGAAGTCGCCATCGTAGAGCCTTTCGATATCTGTATTCAGTGTATCGCACCTGCATAGGTGAACTCTGGCCACGGAACTGTCCACCGTGGTCGCCCTGAGCGTCGGCCGACAAGGAAATGGCCGTAGCGCTCACGTTGCGTGGCGGTCAGGAAGCTGACGGGCATGAGACGCCAGCACTCTCAGCTTGGCAGAGCGTGACTTTGAACATAAATCGAGAGGCAGTTCTTCACTGCATCGGCAAGATGCACTTCATAGTCATGATCGTCTTCTTCCTGGAAATCGACCTATGTTGACCCTCAATCCGCTTCCTTGGTGGACGACACGACGCCCGCGGGGCAGGAGGTGATCCAGCTTGCCGACGGCTCGCTCAAGAACCATCGTGTGTTCGCGCGACGGTGAGTGCATGACACTGGACGTTCCGCCGGCACCCGTATCGGCGGTGGGTCTTCGCACGTCCTGGCGCGAGTTCATCAATTGACCCAGTTGCCCGATCGATCAGCGCCACGCCTGCCACTCGGAGAAGCGCTCGCCCGGTGGTCGCTTTGTACAAGCCATGACACTGCACAGTTCTGCACCTTTCCCTGTCATCGAGTTCGATGCCCTCAATGAGTGGGAGTGGCCTGCGCCGCCGTTCGTGTTGCACTGCGCGCCGATCGTGGCCGGCGTCTTGCAGCCCTGCCGCATTGAAAGCCGCAGTGGCGCGTGCGTCGAGATGCAGCTGGTCCGGTTCGATGCGGCCGGCGCAAGACTCGTGTTGAGGCCGCACGGCGAGGGCACCGAGGTGTCCGTGCCTTTCTCGCGTTTTCGACGGCTCACACTGACGACTCCGGTCGCGCCGCTCAAGCAGCTCGCGGATGCGCCGGCAGAGCAAATGCCGACCCCGGCAAAAGTGCGGAGCTACAAGATCGAACTGACCGGCTCCTCCGGGCTGCTGACCGGTCGTTCTGCAGGCCA
>NZ_JACDCW010000133.1 GCF_013817345.1 Methylibium sp. | reverse complement strand
ATGTGGCCCATGTTGGTCTCGTGCACCGAGGTCGTGCCACGCAGGTGGCGCTTGTTCTTGGTGCTCTTCTTGGTGAGGATGTGGCGCTTGAACGCGTGACCGCGCTTGACGGTGCCACCCGGGCGAACGCGAAACCGCTTGGCCGCGCTTTTCTTGGTCTTCATCTTGGGCATGACTGCTCCTTCTTGAATTGCACCCGAGAGGCGCCGCGAACCGCTCGCGGGCTTTGAGCCATCGGGCACTTGTGGCGTTGCTGCGGCGACCAGACCGCAGCAACGGTCGAACTCAACTCGTACCGCTCTAAAACTCACTTCTTGCGCTTGGGCCCCAGCACCATGATCATCTGGCGGCCTTCGAGCTTGGGCATGTTCTCGACCACCGACACATCGGTCAACTCGTCGCGAATGCGCTCCAGCAGGCGCATGCCGATATCCTGGTGGGTGATCTCGCGGCCCCGGTAGCGCAAGGTGACCTTGCCCTTGTCGCCTTCTTCCAGAAAGCGGCGCAGGTTGCGCATCTTGATCGCGTAGTCGCCCTCGTCGGTGCCGGGCCTGAACTTCACTTCCTTGATGTCGATGACGTGCTGCTTGGCCTTGGCTTCGGCGGCCTTCTTTTGCTCGCCGTACTTGAACTTGCCGTAGTCCATCAGGCGGCAGACCGGGGGGTCGGCCGTGGCAGCGATCTCGACCAGATCGACGTCGGCCTCGCCGGCCAGGCGCAGGGCCTCCTGGATGTTGACGATGCCCAGCGGTTCGTTCTCCGGGCCGTTCAGGCGCACTTCCGGCGCCATGATTTCCCGGTTGAGCCTGTGCTTGCGTTCGTCGTTCCGGGTGCGACGGTCAAAGAAGTTAGCGATGGTTTAGATCCTTTTTTCGAGCCTTGCTCTTGGCGCAAGATCGGGCTCCACGTTGAACACACACGCGCCTGGCACACCGGGCGGACGCAGCAAACAACAAGCCTGCATCACGCCTTGTGGGCGATGTCACTAGCGATCCTCTGGAAGAAGGCATCTAGGGGCATCACGCCGAGGTCCTGATTGCCCCGGGCGCGCACCGCAACCGCTCCCGCAGCCTTTTCCTTGTCGCCAACGACGAGGATATACGGAAGCTTTTGCATTGAATGCTCGCGGATTTTATACGTGATTTTCTCGTTGCGCAAATCACTGACAGCCCTAACTCCTTGTTTTTGCAGCGTTTTCGCAAGTGCTGCAGCGTAGTCGGCCTGGGCTTCCGTAATCGTGAGCACAGCCACCTGCACCGGCGCCAGCCAGGCCGGTAAAGCGCCAGCGTGTTGCTCGATCAAGATGCCGATGAAGCGCTCGAAACTTCCGACGATGGCGCGGTGGAGCATGACCGGGTTGCGACGCTCGCCGGATTCGGTCACGTATTCGGCATCGAGCCGCTCGGCCATGGAGAAATCGACCTGCATGGTGCCGCACTGCCAGGGCCGGCCGAGCGCGTCCTCGAGCGTGTATTCGATCTTCGGGCCGTAGAAGGCGCCGTCGCCCGCCGCGATCTCGAACTTGCAGCCGGAGCGGCGCAGGCTTTCCATGAGCGCCTCTTCGGCCTGGTCCCAGACCGCGTCGGTGCCGATGCGCGCCGCCGGCCGCGTGGCGATCTTGTAGACGATGTCGCTGAAGCCGAAGTCGCGGTAGACCTTTTGCAGCAGCGCCGTGTAGGCCACGCATTCCTCGAGGATCTGCTCTTCGGTGCAAAAGACATGGCCGTCGTCCTGCGTGAAGCCGCGCACCCGCATGATGCCGTGCAGCCCGCCCGTCGGCTCGTTGCGGTGGCACTGGCCGAACTCGCCATAACGCAGCGGCAGATCGCGGTAGCTCTTGATGCCCTGCTTGAAGATGAGGATGTGGCCGGGGCAGTTCATCGGCTTGAGCGCGTAGTCGCGCTTCTCGCTTTCGGTGACGAACATGTTTTCGCGGTACTTGTCCCAGTGGCCGGTCTTCTCCCACAGGCCCTGGTCGAGCAGTTGCGGGCCCTTGACCTCGAGGTAGCCGTTGTCGCGATAGACGGCGCGCATGTACTGCTCGACCTGCTGCCACAGTGCCCAGCCCTTGGGGTGCCAGAACACGAGGCCGGGCGCGTGCTCGTCCAGGTGAAAGAGGTCGAGTTCGCGGCCGAGCTTGCGGTGGTCGCGCTTTTCCGCTTCTTCGAGCCTGTGCAAGTGTTGCTGCAGGTCCTCCTTCGTGGCCCAGGCAGTACCGTAAATGCGCTGCAGCATCTCGTTGCGATGGTCGCCGCGCCAGTAGGCGCCGGCCACCTTCATGAGCTTGAAGTGCTTGAGCTTGCCGGTGCTCGGAACGTGCGGGCCGCGACACAGGTCCTCGAAGCCGCCTTCGCGGTAGAGCGAAACGTCTTCGCCGGCGGGGATGCTGGCGATGATCTCGGCCTTGTAGTGCTCGCCCATGGCCTTGAAATGCGCCACGGCCTCGTCGCGCGGCAGCACGCGGCGCTCGACCTTCTCGTCCTTCTTCGCCAGCTCGCTCATCTTGGCTTCGATGGCGGCCAGGTCCTCGGGCGTGAAGGGGCGCTTGTACGAGAAGTCGTAATAGAAGCCGTTGTCGATCGTCGGGCCGATCGTGACCTGGGCCTCAGGGAACAGCTCCTTGACGGCATAGGCCAGAAGGTGTGCGGTCGAGTGGCGGATCAGCTCCAGGCCGTCCGGATCCTTCTCTGTCACGATGGCCAAGGACGTGTCGTCTTCGATGCGGTAGCCGGCATCGACCAGCCGGGCCGAATCGCCCTGCCCCACCCGCCCGCCGAGCGCCGCCTTGGCCAAGCCGGCACCGATCGATGCCGCGACTTCTTGCACCGTCACGGGACCCGGAAACTCACGCCGGGAACCATCGGGAAGCTGGATCGAAACCATGTCTGGGACCTCTGAAAAAAGAAAAGCGCGGTGAGCGACCGCGCTGGCAGGCAAGACGAACGTAAGCGTTCAAGCCGCGGTCAGGGCAACCTTGTCGGAGAGGGTCGTAGTTCGCGGTGTCATAACCGGTACTGCCTTTCTCGCTCTTGCTGCGGTCGGCCGGGGCGGCCGATGAAGTCGCGAATTTTAAGCCAGCGCAAGGCAAACTGCCCGGCCAGCCTAGGTCGGGCTGAGCGGGCAGTGCTTGCGGTGCCCGAAGGAACCGCAAAGGGGGAGTTCGGGACCGCGGGTGCCTTGCTTCGCAACGGCTGCCGCGACGGCGACGCCGCCAAGGACTCAGCCGTGCTTCTGGTCGAAGAACTGCTCGTCTTCCGTAGAGCCCTTGAGCGCGCCGGTCGAGGATTCCTTCTCGATGGTGGTGGTGACGGCGTCGAAGTAGCCGGTGCCGACCTCGCGCTGGTGCTTCACGGCGGTGAAGCCCTTCTCGGCGGCGGCGAACTCCTTTTCCTGCAGTTCGACGAAGGCGCTCATGTTGTTGCGCGCGTAGCCGTAGGCCAGGTCGAACATGGAGTAGTTCAGGCTGTGGAAGCCGGCCAGCGTGATGAACTGGAACTTGTAGCCCATGGCACCAAGCTCGCGCTGGAACTTGGCGATGGTCGCGTCGTCCAGGTTCTTCTTCCAGTTGAACGACGGCGAGCAGTTATAGGCCAACAGCTTGCCCGGGAACTTGGCGTGGATGGCGTCGGCGAAGGCCTTGGCGAAGGCCAGGTCGGGCTTGCCGGTCTCGCACCACAGCATGTCCACGTACTCGGCATAGGCCAGGCCACGGCTGACCGATTGCTCCAGGCCGTTGCGGGTGCGGTAGAAGCCTTCGACGGTGCGCTCGCCGGTGCAAAAGGGCTTGTCGTTCTCGTCGATGTCGCTTGTGACCAAGTCAGCCGCTTCGGCGTCCGTGCGTGCCAGCAGGACCGTCGGCGTGCCCATCACGTCAGCCGCGAGACGAGCCGCCACCAGCTTGCCGACGGCGTCGCGAGTGGGCACCAGCACCTTGCCGCCCATGTGGCCGCACTTCTTGACCGAGGCGAGCTGGTCTTCGAAGTGAACGCCGGCGGCACCCGCTTCGATCATGGCCTTCATCAGCTCGAAGGCGTTGAGCACGCCGCCGAAGCCGGCTTCGGCATCGGCCACGATGGGTGCGAAGAAGTCGGTGTCGTCCTTGCCTTCGCTCCACTGGATCTGGTCGGCGCGCTGGAAGGTCGAGTTGATCTTCTTCACGCACTTGGGCACCGAGTCCACTGCGTAGAGCGACTGGTCCGGGTACATCTCGCCGTTGCTGTTGGCGTCGCCCGCCACCTGCCAGCCCGACAGGTAGATCGCCTTCAGGCCGGCCTTGACCTGTTGCAGAGCCTGGTTGCCGGTGAGCGCGCCGAGAGTGTTGACGAAGGGCTCGGTGTTGACCAGGCTCCACAGCTTTTCGGCGCCGCGTTTGGCAAGCGTGTGCTCGATCGCGAGCGAGCCGCGCAGACGCACCACGTCGGCGCCGGTGTAGCCGCGCTTGATGCCTTTCCAGCGCGGGTTTTCGGCCCAGTCTTTCTCTAGGGCGGCGGCTTGTTGTTCTCGGGTGGCTCGGCTCATGGGAAAACTCCGGTGGGGTTGCAAGAAAACGGAAAACCAATGAGCCAAAGCGTAGTCCTGTTCGTCGGGCTTGTGAAGACTTATGTCTTATAGAAGACATAAATTATTTGGTTGCCTGACAGATACTTAGCAAACACGTTTCTGCATGCGAAACGTCGTTTTTCACAACGAAAGATTTTGCGGCGCTGCAACAATCAATAATTTCACATCGCGGAACCTCAACTCTCGATCGTGAAATCATCAAAAGGGCTCGGGGCAGCTCGGCAGAGCGACCGTAGTTCGGCCGACAAGGATTCAGCCGCCTACCGGCTTGCGTGAGGACGGCTCCGCCCCCGCAGCTCGTCGAGCGCTGCTGCTGCTTTTGCTTTTCGGCGTGACGGCCTGCTTATGCGCAGGACCGCCAACAGGGGCCACGCCAGCGCAACCAAGGCCACGGTGGCGAGCACCCCGCGCAGGTCCAGGCGCGAAGGCACTGACCGCGACAGACCCGCGTCGAGCAACGCCGCGCCGAGCGCTGCGGCGTCGCTCAGTCGCTCGTAGCCCAGCCCGGTTTCGGAGGCGAGCAACCGCAGATAGTCTTCGCGCAATGCCGACAGGTGCTCGCTGCCGGGCGTGGCGCCCGGCAGGGGCGCAACGTAGCGCTCGTTCGGATCGACCATCTGCTCGCCGACCACGCTGCCCCCGCGTCCCAGGCTGCGCGGATCGACCTGCAGCACGTCGCCCCTCGCCCACTCGCCGAGCACGTGCCCGGCCGGGTCGATCTTCGGTATCGGCAGCGGCACGTCGCCCCCAACGCCCACGACGAGGCCACGCACTTCGCCGCGTTCGACGGTGAAGCTGGGCCGGTAGCCGGGGTTCACCGGCGGGGCCTCGTGGCCATCGGTCACGTACACGAGCGCCGGCCGGCTCGGCAGCGTGTGCGCGATCTGCAGCCCGCTGTTGAGGCCCTTGGCGACCTCGCTGTTGCCGGCCCAGGCCATGCGCCCGTCGATGCGGCGCAGTGTGTCGCGAAGTTCGCGGTGGTGCGCGCAAACCTCGATCGGCGCCATTAGCAGGAAGCTGCGGTATTCGGTGAAGAAGGACCAGCCGAGCCGGGTGCCACAGGGTAGAGACAGCAGCACGCTTTCCAGCGCCGCCTTGGCGTGGGTCAGTCTGGAGACGGGTTTGCCGCCGAGCTGCTGGTCGGGCACGTTCATGCTCTGCGTCACGTCGAGCACGACCACCACCTCGAGTTCGGGGCGCTGCATCGGCACTGAGGGCCGCAGGAAAGTCGCAGCCAGCGCCGCGGCGGCCAGGCCGAGCAGCAGCGCGTCGCAACGGCCGCGCAAGGTGTCACGCACACCGGCCGTGCGCTCGCGCCAGCGCAGGCCGCTGCTCATGGCAGACCCGGCTCGATGCCGCGCATCTTGGTCGCGGCCCGTTCGGCATCGTTGCGGGGCTCGGCGATGGCTGGGTCGTTGTCGTCCGGGTCGGGATGCAGCCGCTGCGCGCGCTCGAAGTTGTAGCGCGCCGGCCAGTGCCCCGGATCGGCGTGCAGCACCTCGCGAAAGCCTTGCTTGGCCAGCTCGGTCAGCGCGACCGACTGACCCGCGCCCTCGGTGGCGTTGCTATCGGCAGCGAGCCCGAGCGCCTGACGCATCAGCAGATTAGCGCTGTTGAAACGCGCCGCCACGCCGAACTGCCGGTCGCCATGCAGGCTGCGGTAGCGCGTCAACGCCGCTTCGTCTTCACCGCGCGCCGCGAGCTCGTGGGCCTGGGCGAAGCGCAGGGCCGGTGCGAGCGGCGCCTTGATGTCGAGTTGCTGCGAGGCCTGGCCAGCGGCGATCAGCGCGTTGTCCTGCGCCTTGTGCCACCAGGAGATGCCGGCTGCCAGCGCCGCGGCCCCCGTCAGGGCCAGCGCGGCGAAGGCCGCGCGCACCCGACGGCGACGGCTCGGCGCAGGCGATGCTGCGAGCGGGTTCAGCGCCATGCGCGCAACTCCATCAGCTTGGCAGTCAGCAGCAGAAGCACGCAGCCCAGGGCCGCGCCATAGCACCACTGCGAAAGGTCGCGCCGCGGCACGGTATCGAGGTAGGTGATCGGCAGGTTCTCGAGCCGGTTCACGTCGTTGATCGCGCGCTGCAGCGCTTCGGGGTTCTCGGCTTCGTAGGCGCGGTAGGGGGTGCCCATGCTGCCGAAGAAGCGGTGCAGGTGGACCTCGGGCGCCACCGCTTCGTCACCGGGCTCGGCGTTCAGGCCGGGACTGCGGAATGAGCGGATATAGAACCAGTACAACGTGACGCGGTAGTCGCTCATGCGCCGGGCGATTTCGGTGCGTGCCTCGTCCGTCAGGTCGTCACCACCGTCTGAGACCAGCATCATGATGCGAGAGCCGGTGTAAGGCCGGTTGTGAAAGGAGCCCAGGCCCGCCTCCAGCGCCAGACCGATATCGGTCTCGGCCAAGCCGCGTCCGATCTCGCCGGCGGCGATGGCGGCCTGCACAGCGGCGGGCTTCTCGGTGAAGTCGAGCACGCGGATCGGCAAGGTGCTGAACACCAGCATTGCGAAGCGGTCGGCGCTGCGCTGGGCCGCGAACTCGCCGAGCAGCACGCGGGCGGTCTGCTGCTTGGACGGCCGGCCTCGATCGGCGCGCTCCCGGCTGATGTTGAAATTGGCCAGACCGGGCGTTTGCGTGGCGATGCCCGAGGGCGTGCCGCTGATGAAGGCCTGATCCATGCTGCGGCTGCGGTCGACCAGCAGGACGATCTCGGCGCCCTGCCCCACGCGCTCGATCTCGTAGGCGGGCCGGTACAGGCCGGCGAGTCCGAGCAGCACGGCGGCGATGGCCAGCACCGCCAGCACTCGCAGCAACACGTCGAGTGCGCCCGAGAGGCGGTCGGGCGGCAGCAGCGCCGACCAGGAGTGCAGCAGCACCGCCTGCGGACGCCGCCACAGTGCGAGCAGCGCCAGCGGCAATGCCAGCAAGAGCCACGGCGAGGTGAAAGGCAGTTCGTTGGAAAGCATGGCGGCTTGTTCTCAGGCGGTGCCGCGCTCGGCATTGCGGCAGGCTCGCGCGAAGGCGAGCAGCCAGTCGCGCCCGGCGGCGCCGGCACCGCCCGCACCATCTGCGCAGTCCGCACCGTCCGCACCGTCTGCTCGATCTGCTCGGTCCGCGCGGTCTTCGGCGTTCGCGGCGGAGAGCGGCGAACCGTTTTGAAAGAACGTGGCCTGCGAGCGCATGAAGAAGTCACGGATGTCCTCGCGCAGCGGCGCGAAGCGAGGTACCCGACGGATGAAGCCGTCCACCGTGTCGGCGAAGACCACCTGCCCTGCCGTTTCGTTGAACGCTGCGTGGATCGCGCGGCAAGCGTCTTGCCAGCCCAGCTTTGAGGCCGGCGCCTTGCGCCCGGCGCGCAGCCGCCGATAGGCGCGCGTGAAAGGCCGCTGCCGTGCGGAAAGCCAGGGCAGGCCGAAATAGACGAAGGCCAGATAGCTGCCGAGACTCAGCGCCAAGGCCGCACACCCGGCAATCAGTAGACGTTCCGGCCCGGTGTCACGCAGGACGGGCGCGGTGTCGGGTTGCAGATCGCCCAGGCCGCGCCGTTGCGGGGCCTGCTCCGGCACCAGCGGCGCGACCGCGACCGGCCAGGACTCGATGAACAGATCCTCCGCCCGCGGCGTGCCATCGAAGCGCAGCCGCAGCGCCGGCAGCTCGTAGACGCGTGCGGCGACCGGTGCCGCAAAAACCTGGTACTCGAGCCACAAGGTGAGCCGTGTGCCGGTG
>NZ_JACDCW010000031.1 GCF_013817345.1 Methylibium sp. | reverse complement strand
GCGCCGCACCGCTTCGTCGCGGCCACCGGCGCCGCACTGCATGCCGTCGCGGCCATCGCGACGGCATTCGTGGGGCTGCCCCTGGCGCTGCTGCCGCCATGCGTGTGATCCGGGCGTCGAGGGCGCCTGGCCGCGGCGGCCGGTGCGCTGCTGCTGTGGGCGCCGCAGACCTGCGCGCAAGTTGCTGCGCGGGCAGCACGCCGGCTCGAAGCCGTTTCATGGTTGCTGCCCTGCACGCGGGCCGCGGCGCCGGACTGGCCACGGCATTGCTCGCACCCGTCGCGGCGAGTGCGCACAGCCCCTCTGCCGCCGATGCGCCCCTGTGGCTGGCGCAAGGCCTGTTCGCGCTGGCCTGGCTGGCCTACGGTTCAGGCGCGTTGCGGCGCCGCCCAAGCGGGCCGCGGCAGTTCGCATTCCATGCCGTCATGCTGATCGCCGGCCTGGCGCTGTTCGGTCCGCTCGACGACTGGGCGGCCTCCAGCACCGCGCTGCACATGGTGCAGCACATGCTCCTGCTGGTGGTGGTCGCACCGCTGGCCGTACTGGCTGGCCCGCTGCCGCAGTGGCGTGCCGCCTTCGGCGGCTGGGCCGATGCCTTCTGGCGCGCCCTCCTGCGCCTGGGCCGGCGACCGATGGCCTGCGCCACTCTGCAGGCAGCGGCCCTGTGGGTCTGGCATGCGCCGGGGCCTTACATGGCCGCGCTCGACCACACCGGCCTGCATGTGCTCGAACACGCGTGCTTCCTGTTCAGCGGCTGGCTGTTCTGGTGGTCGGTGCTGCGCCCGGGCCGCTATGGCGCACTGCAGGCGGCGCTGGCCCTGCTGTTCACCACGATGCACACCGGCCTGCTCGGCGCCCTGCTCACCTTCGCGCCGCGTCCGCTGTACTGGCGCGAATCGACGGCGCTGTGGGATCAGCAACTGGCCGGGCTGGTGATGTGGGTGCCCGGCGGCATGGTGTATCTGCTGGCGGCAGGCTGGGCCTTGTACCGCTGGTTGTCGGGCATGGAGCGGGGCGATGCACGGAGCGAGACCAGCACGCCGGACGCCACGCGCGACCTGCCCGGCCCGGCGTGAGCGTACAGGTCGGCCTCGCCGGCCTTCTCCGGCAGTACACCGCATACCAACAAGATAGCGCATCACCTCGTAGAGCAAATATCCTTCCGGCCGGGCCGGAGCGGCGCGCGCCCTTGACGCCGGACAAGCCGGCTGCTACTTGCCCAGCAGCACCGCGCCTTCGCCGGCCAGCGCCTCGATCTCCGCATCCGACCAGGCGTATTCGCGAAGGATCTCGCGGCTGTGCTCGCCAAGCATGGGTGCGGGCCGGCGCACCGAGCCCGGCGTTTCGCTGAACTTGATCGGCAAGCCCAGCGCACGCATGTGGCCGGCCTTGGGATGGTCGAGCTCGACCACCATTTCGCGCGCCAGCGTCTGCGGGTCATTGACCATGTCGGCGATGGAATTGATCGGCCCGGCCGGGATGCCGGCGGCATCGAAGTCGTGCAGCCACTCGCGCGTGCCGCGCCGCTTCAGCAGCTCGCCGAGGATGCCGGTGAGCGCCGACAGATTCGCCATGCGCGCGGTGTTGGTGACGAAACGCGTATCGGCAATCAGCTCCGGTGCGCCGACCAGTTGTGCGATGCGCTCCCAGTTCGACTGGTTGGCGCCGCCGATGTTGATCCAGCCGTCCTTCGTGGGAAAGGCCTGGTAGGGCGCGGTGAGGATGTGCGCCGAGCCGCTGGGGCCGGCCGACACGCCGGTGGCGAAATAGATCGCCGACTGCCAGAACGTCTGGTGGATGCCGGCCTCCATCAGCGAGGTGTCGACGAGCTGGCCTTCGCCGGTCTTGAGGCGGTGCACATAGGCGGAGACGATGCCAAGCGCGGCGAGGATGCCGGCGTTGATGTCGGCAATCGGGCTGCCCGATTTCACGGGTGGGCCGCCCGGCTCGCCGGTGATGCTCATGAGTCCCGAGACGCCCTGGGCGATGAGGTCGAAGCCGCCCTTGTCGGCATACGGGCCGCTGCGGCCGTAGCCGGAGATCGAGCAGTAGATCAGCGCCGGGTTAATGGCGCGCAGCGCTTCGTAGCCGATGCCCAGCTTGTCGAGCGCGCCGCGGCGGTAGTTCTCGGTCAGCACGTCGGCGCCGGCCACCATGCGCTTGACGACTTCCTTGCCGCCGTCGGTCTTGAGGTTGACGGCGATCGAGCGCTTGTTGCGGTTCATCACCATGAAGGCCGCCGACTCGCCATTGATCTGCGGTTCGGCGTAGCGGCGCGTGTCGTCACCGCCGGGAAGTTTTTCGACCTTGATGACGTCCGCACCCATGTCGGCGAGCAAGGTGCCGCAGGTCGGGCCGGCCATGATCTGCGCAAGCTCGAGCACTTTTACGCCGGCGAGCGGGCCTTTGTTGACGGAGTCGGTCATGGCAACGGAGGTTCCGGAAGGATCGGGAGATCGGGGTATGCGGCGAGCCGGCGAATCATGCACGCGGCTTGCCGACTGGGCGCGGTGCGCTCGCGCGGCGGCGCAAGCTCAGCGGCCTTCGAATGCCGGCTTGGTCTTCTTCAGGAACGCCTGATAACCAATGCGGAAATCTTCAGTGTCGTAGCAGCGAAAACCTTCGTCGAGCTGTGCCTCGGTGAGCGGCGCGCCGGACTCGATCTCGCGCGCGAACTGCTTGTGCCAACGGGCAACGAGCGGCGCGCCCTGGGCAATGCGCCTGGCCGTGGCGTAGGCCTCGGCGGCCACCTGCTCGTCGGCAACCACGCGGTTGACCAGGCGTTTGTCCAATGCCTCCCGCGCGTCGAACACCCGGCCTTCAAGCAGGATTTCCATCGCGACCGCGCGACCCGCCAGCTTGATCAGCGCGCCCATCTCCGCATGCGCCATCACCAGGCCGAGCTGATTGATCGGCACGCCGAAGCGGCTCGACTCGCCGCAGATGCGCAGGTCGCACAGCGCAGCGATCTCCAGCCCGCCGCCGACGCAGATGCCCTGGATCAGCGCCACGGTCGGGTGCCGGCAATCGGCGATCGCGGACAGCGCGCCGTGCAGCACCTTGCCGTAGGCCTTGCCCTGCTCGAAGTTGCTGCGCTCCGTCTGGAATTCCGAGATGTCGTTGCCCGGCGCGAACGACTTGCCGCCGGCACCGCGCAGCACCACGCAGCGCACGGCCTCATCCGCGGAAAGCTCGCGCATCGCCTGGCCCAGGCGCTGCCACATCGGCTTGGTCAGCGCGTTGAGCTTCTCGGGCCGGTTGAGGACGACGGTGGCGATGGCGCCGTCGCGCTCGATCAGGATGTGTTCGTTCATCGCAGACTCCGCATGTCGCATCAGCGGTAGAAGTACTCGACCGGCGCCATGACGATCCCTGGCGCATAGGTCACCAGCATCAGCACTGCCAGCAGCACGCCGATGAAGGGCAGGTTCACCCGACTCACCGCCCAGATGTCGGCCTTGGCGATCGAGCACGAGGCCATCAGCACGCTGGCCACCGGCGGCGTCTGCTGGCCAATGCCCAGGTTGAGCGTGACGATCAGGCCGAAGTGCACCGGGTCGATGCCCACCGCGTTGACCAGCGGCATGACGATCGGCACCACCAAAATGATGGCCGCGGCTGAATGCAGGAACAGGCCGATGAGCAGGAAGAACACGTTGAGCAGGCCCAGCACCGCATAGCGGTTGTCGGTGATCGACGACATCCAGGCGGCAAGCTGCTGCGGCATCTGCTGCTCGGTGAGGTACACGCCGAGCAGGGCCGAGGCGGCGACCAGCAGCATCACGGTGGCGGTCTGCGTCGCGCCTTCGATCATCGAGGCGTAGAGGTGCTTGAAGTCGAGCTCGCGGTAGATCACGCCGCCGATGAAGAGTGCCGCCGCCACGGCCAGCGCCGCGCCTTCGGTGGCGGTGACCACGCCGCCGAAGATGCCGCCGAGGATGATGATCGGCAGCAGGAAGGCCCAGGCCGCGTCCTTGAAGGTCTTGCGCACGTTGGCCCAGGCGAACGCCTCTTCCACGGGGTAGTTGTAGCGCCGCGCGTACCAGTAGGCCAGCGCCATCATGCCCAGGCCGCCGAGCACGCCGGGAATGATGCCGGCCACGAAGATCTGCACCACCGAGGCATCGGCCATCACCGCGTACAGGATCATCGGGATCGAGGGCGGGATGATCACCGCCAGCGTCGCCGACGAGGAGGTGATGGCCGCGGCGAACTCCTTCGGATAGCCGCGCTTCTTCATTGCCGGGATCAGGATCGAGCCCATCGCGGCGACGTCCGCCACCGCCGAACCCGAGATCTCGGCGAAGAACATCGAGGTGCCGATATTGACCATCGCCAGCCCGCCCTTGACGAAGCCGAACAGCGCCGAGGCGAAGGCGATCAGCCGGCGCGACAGGCTCGACGAGTTCATGATCGCGCCGGCCAGGATGAACAGCGGAATGGCCAGCAGCGGAAAGCTCGTGGCGCCGGAGAACATGACGATGGCGGCGTTGAGCAGCGAATCCATGCCGCCCGAGAACACCATCGCCCCCATCGCGACGACGCCCAGCGCCACCGCGATCGGCACGTTGAACAGGATCAGGCCCACCAGGGCCAGGAACATGAAGGCGACGATCATTGCAGCGCCTCGGCGACGGCCTTCTGCTCGGCATCGACGATGCCGCCGCCCCGCGCCTGCTGCAGCACTTCCGGCAGGCTCAGCAACTGGGCGATGATGAACAGCGCCCCGCCGATCGGGATGACCGACTGCGTGAGCTGCGTCGGCACGTTCGGCAGGCTGACCATGGTGTCGCCCTCCAGGATGCGCAGCACCTCGAAGCCGTAGAAGGTGAGCAGGCCGAAGAAGCCGATCACGCAGACCTCGCCGAACAGCACCGCCGGCACCCGCCACTGCGGCGGCATGGCGTTGACCATGCCGGGGAATCCGATGTGCGCGCGCTTGAGCGCGGCCAGCGCGGCGCCGTAGTAGGTGAGCCAGGCCAGCATGATCGAGGCCCCCTCGTCGTACCAGACGATCGCGATGCCCAGCTTGCGGCAGACCACGCCGACCAGGATCATCACGGCCAGGCTGCCGAGCAGGAAGATGACGAAGGCGGTCAGCGCCTTGTCGAAGGAATTGCGGAGGGAGTCGAACACGATGCGGCGTTTTCCGTGAAGGCAGACAGAGGGCTTTGCTCACCGGCCCCCGACACGCAGTGCGGGGGCCGGGGAAGGATTACATGCCCTTGCCGAGTGCGATGGCCTTGTCGACCAGCTTGCCGCCGGCCGGCACTTCCTTGCCGAAGTCCTCATAGACCGACTTGCTGGCTTCGATGAAGGCGTCCTTGTCGGCCTCGTTGACCTGCATGCCACCGGCCTTGAGCTTGGCCAGCAGGTCGTCGTCGAGCTTGGCGGCCTGCTCGTACACGTAGGCCTGCGTTTCCTTGGCGGTCTTCTCGAGGATGGCGCGAACGTCGGCCGGCAGCGACTTCCACTTGTTCGCGCCGATGGCCAGATAGGCGGGGGTGTAGACGTGGCCGGTCAGCGACAGGTGCTTCTGCACTTCCTGGAACTTCGACGAATAGATCTGCGTGAGCGGGTTCTCCTGGCCGTCCATCACGCCCGTCTGCAGCGCCACGAACACTTCCGACAAAGCCATCGGCGACGGGTTCGCACCGTAGGCCTGGAACATCTTCACGCGCCATTTGCCCTGCGGCACGCGCAGTTTCATGCCGCCCAGGTCGGCCGGCTTGACGATGGGCTTGCCGCTGGTGGTGATGTGCCGAAAGCCGTTCTCCCACACCGCCAGCAGCTTGTAGCCCTTGTCCTCGGCCATCGGCGCCAGCGTTGGCCACACGACGTCCTTCTCGATCTTCTGCATGTGCTCGCGGTTCTTCACGAGGTAAGGCATCTCGAACATGCCGAAGGCATCGACCTCAGAAGACATCACGGTGGAAGGCAGCGAGAACTCCAGCGTGCCCAGGCGGAGCTTTTGCATCATCTCGCGGTCGCCGCCGAGCTGGCTGGAGCCGAACACCACCACCTTGGCCTTGTCGCCCAGCGCCGCGTTGGCGCGGCGCGCGAACTCGTTGGCCGACAGCTCGAACAGCGAGCCGGGGCCGCCCACGTGACCGAGTTTCAATTCCGTCTGCGCCTGGGCGGGTAGGGTGAAACTGCCGGCGATCAGCATCGCGCACGCTGCAAGGGTCTTTCTCATGGTTTGTCTCCTGGTCGAGGGGCTGGGGCCGGCTCGGGGTGCAGCCGGTTCGTCGTGAAGAGGGGCCTCGGTCGGGCGTTGACGCTCGAAGAGGATGCGTTCTTGCATGCTGTCGTCCGGTCGCGCCGCGGCGCTCTCGACTCAGGCCGCCGCGAGCAGCGGCTGCTGCTGCGGATGCGCGGCGAAGTGGTCCATCGCGGCCTGCACGCCGCTTGCGGCGAGCTTGACGCCGGCGAGCTTGAGCCCCATCTCGCAGCCGGCCAGCGCCGCCATCAAGGTGAGGTCGTTGCAGTCGCCGAGATGGCCGATGCGGAACATGCGGCCCTTGAGCTTGCCCAGGCCAGTGCCCAGCGAAAGATCGAAGCGCTGGTGAATGAGCTTGCGCAGCGCGTCGGCATCGACGCCCACGGGCGTGACCACGCCGGTGAGCACCGGCGAATACACGGCCGGATCGGCACACTGGATCGGCAGGCCCCAGGCACGAACCGCTGCACGCACACCCTCGCCCCAGCGCCGGTGGCGCGCGAACACTGCCTCCAACCCGCCGGTGGCCGGATCGAGCAGCAGGTCGAGCGCTTCGGAAAGACCGTAGAGCAGGTTGGTGTTGGGCGTGGTCGGCCAGTAGCCGGTCCGGTTCATCTCGAAGATTTCGTCCCAGGCCCAGAAGGCCTTGGGCAGTGCCGCCGTCTTGCTGGCCGCCAGCGCCTTGGCCGAGACGGCGTTGAAGCTGATGCCCGGCGGCAGCATGAGGCCCTTCTGCGAGCCGCTGATGGACACATCGATGCCCCATTCGTCATGGCGGTAGTCGGCGCTCGCCAGGCCTGAGATGGTGTCGACCAGCAGCAGTGCCGGGTGCGCGGCGGCATCGAGAGCGCGGCGCACGGCAGGGACGTCGGAGGTGACGCCGGTGGAGGTCTCGTTGTGCACCACGCACACGGCCTTGATGGCATGCGCGGAGTCGGCGCGCAGGCGCTGCTCGATCAGCTCGGCCTGCACGCCGCGCCGCCAACTGTTGGGCAGACCGGTCTCCGCATCAAGGCCCGGTAGTGCGATGAACTCCGGCTTCAAACCGAGACGCAACGCCAGCTTTTGCCACAGCGCGGCGAACTGCCCGCCGTCGTACATGAGCACCGCATCGCCCGGGCTCAGCGTGTTGACCAGCGCCGCTTCCCAAGCGCCCGTGCCCGAGGCGGGATAGATCGCCACCGGCCCGCGCGTCTGAAACACCTGACCGATTCCGGCGAGTACCTTCAGGCCGAGCTGCGCGAATTCGGGCCCGCGGTGGTCGATGGTGGGCAGACTCATCGCCCGCAGGATGCGATCGGGCACCGGGCTGGGGCCGGGAATCTGCAGAAAATGGCGGCCGCTGGGATGGTGGTCGAGCGCGATCATGAACGTCTCCGTGAAGGCGGCCAGTTTTGCATACAAAGCATTGCTGTCAAGAGGGCGGACCTGTAGTGTTCGGGTTTGACCGGGTGCTTTTTTGAATACAAAATATGCCGGCACAAAGGAAGTCAATGGCCGACATCGTGGCGATCCCGGGTCAGGTGCTGCACCAGCAGGTGGCGGTGCGGCTGCGCCAACGCATCGTCGAAGGCGAGATCGCGCCAGGCGCAAAGCTCAACGAACGCGAGCTGTGCGAGCAGCTGCAGGTCTCGCGCACGCCGTTGCGCGAAGCGGTCCGCATGCTGGCCGCCGAAGGCCTTGTCGAGCTGCTGCCCAACCGCGGCGCCGTGGCCACCCAGCTTTCGGAGCAGGACGTGGCCGACACCTTCGAGGTCATCGCCGGCCTGGAGGCGCAGTCGGGCGAACTCGCCGCACAGCGCATCGATGCCATCCAGCTGGCCGAAATACGGGCGCTGCACTACGAAATGCTCGCAGCACACACGCGGCGCGACCTGTCCACCTACTACCGGCTCAATGCGCTGATCCACAACGCCATGAACGCGGCCGCCGGCAATGCCGTGCTCACGCACACCTACCGCACCGTCAACGCGCGCCTGCAGGCCCTGCGCTTTCGCTCCAACTTCGACGAGCGCAAGTGGCTGCACGCGGTGCAAGAGCATGAGCGGATGGTCGAGATGCTGAGCACGCGCGACGCCGCCGGGCTGCGCTCACTGATGGTTCAGCACCTGATGCACAAGCGCGATGCGGTGCTCGAATTGATGCGCACCGGCGCCGAGCCCACTGCCAAGGCAGCAAGCGCGCGGGCACCGCGCAAGGCGCGCGCATGAACGCGCCGTTGCCGACGCAGGCTCAGAGCGGGCCGGCTCCTGCCTCCCCCGCCGCCCAACGCACGAGCCCCGGCACGGCCGAAGCCGCCGAGCTGGCCCGCCGCCTGGCCGTGGAGACGCAGGGCGAGGTGCTCTTCGATGCGGCCTCGCGCGGCCGTTACGCGACCGACGCATCGATCTATCAGGCCCTGCCTGTGGGCGTGTTCGTGCCGAAGACGCCGCAGGACGTCGCCATCGCGATCGTCATCGCCCGCTCCCTGAACGCGCCCCTGCTGCCGCGCGGCGGCGGCACGTCGCAATGCGGCCAGACAACCGGCACGGCGCTGGTCATCGACACCAGCAAGTACCTGCGCCGGCTGCTCGCCGTCGATCGCGAGGCGATGACAGCGCAGGTCGAGCCCGGCCTGGTGCTCGACCACCTCAATGCCGAACTCAAGCGCCACGGCCTGTGGTTCCCGGTCGATGTCTCGACCAGCGCACAGGCCACGCTCGGCGGCATGGCCGGCAACAACTCCTGCGGCTCGCGCTCCATCGCCTACGGCAACATGGTGCACAACGTGCTGGGCATCGATGCGTGGCTCGCCGACGGCAGGGAGGTCTCGTTCGGTCCGCTCGCCACGCTCGGCCCCACGGAGCGCCGGATCGCCGGCTTCCTGCGCGGCCTGGCCGAGCAGCACGCCGCCGAAATCGACGCGCTGTGGCCCAAGGTGATGCGCCGCGTGGGCGGCTACAACCTCGACATCTTCCGGCCGCAAAGCGAACGGCCCTACACCGGCGACGGCAGCGTCAACCTGGCGCATCTGCTGGTCGGGGCCGAGGGCACGCTGGCCTTCACCCGCTCGCTCAAGCTCAAGCTCAGTCCGCTCCCCCGAGCCAAGCTGCTGGGCGTCGTCAACTTCCCCAGCTTTCACGCGGCGATGGATTCGGCGCAGCACATCGTCAAGCTGCAGCCGACCGCGGTGGAGCTGGTCGATCGCACGATGATCGAGCTCTCGCGGGAGAACCCGGCTTTCCGGCCGACCATCGATGCCGCGCTCATCGGCGCGCCCGACGCGATCCTGCTGGTCGAGTTCAGCGGTGAAGACAAGGCCGCGCTGCTGCCCAAGCTTGCGCAATTGGGTGAGCTGATGGGCGACCTGGGCCTGCCCGGCAGCGTGGTCGAGCTGCGCGAGGACGCGGCGCAAAAGGCGCTGTGGGAGGTGCGCAAGGCGGGCCTCAACATCATGATGAGCCTCAAGGGCGACGGCAAGCCGGTCAGCTTCATCGAGGACTGCGCAGTGCCGCTCGAGCATCTGGCCGAGTACACCGACGCGCTCACCGAAGTGTTCGCCCGCCACGGCTCGCGCGGCACCTGGTATGCCCACGCCTCGGTCGGCACGCTGCACGTGCGGCCCATCCTCGACATGCGCCGGGGCGGAGCGACGGGCGGCGCCGCCAAGATGCGCTCCATCGCCGAGGAAGCCGCCGCGCTGGTGCGCAAGTACAAGGGCGCCTACAGCGGCGAGCACGGCGACGGCCTGTGCCGCGGCGAGTGGATCCGCTGGCAGTTCGGCCCCAAGATCGACGAGGCCTTCCGCGCCATCAAGCAGCATCTCGATCCCGGCAAGCTGATGAACCCCGGCAAGATCGTCGATCCGCCGAAGATGGACGACTCCAGCCTGTTCCGCTACCCGCCCGGCTATCGGACGATCCCGCTTAAGCCGGTGTTCGACTGGTCGGTCTGGAACGTGCAGAACGATCCCGTCACCGAGAAGACCACCGCGCCAGGCACCGGCGGCGACAACACGGGCGGCCTCGCCAAGGCCGTCGAGATGTGCAACAACAACGGCCACTGCCGCAAGTTCGACGCCGGCACCATGTGCCCCAGCTTTCGCGTCACGCGCGACGAAGTCCACAGCACCCGCGGCCGAGCCAACACCCTGCGCCTGGCCCTGTCCGGCCAGCTTCTCCCCTCCGCCGGGCCATTGCTCCCCTCCCTCTCGGAGGGAGGGGCTGGGGGAGGGAGCAGCCCTGTCCGCCTCGACCCCCAGGTCGAGGGCGGTTTCACCAGCGAAGCGGTGAAACAAGCCCTCGACCTTTGCGTGGGCTGCAAGGGTTGCAAGCGCGACTGTCCGACCGGCGTGGACATGGCGAAGATGAAGCTCGAGTTCGCCGCGCAGTACCGCGCGCGGCACGGCTCGCGCCTGAAAGACCGGCTCGTCGCCGCACTGCCAGAGCTGGCACACTGGGCCGACCGCGCACCCTGGCTCGCCAACCTGCGCGACCGCCTGCCCGGCGGGGCGCGCCTGAGCGAGCGCTGGCTCGGCCTTGCGGCCAAGCGCCGCCTGCCGCAATTCCGCCGCGACAGCTTCTGGCGGCGCGCGCCCTCGCTGCCGATCGCCACTCGCGAGGAAGCGCTTGCCGCCGAGAAGGCCGTGGTGCTGTTCGTCGATACCTTCAACGGCAGTTTCGAAACCGAGAACGCGCTGGCGGCATTGCAGGTGCTGCGTGCCGCCGGTTACGCGGTGCACGTCACGCACAAGTCGGGCGGCCATCACTGCTGCGGACGCACCTACCTCGCCGCGGGCATGGTCGATGAGGCGAAAGTCAAGGCGCGCGAACTGCTCGATGCCCTGCTGCCCTTCGCGCAGCGCGGCATCGCCATCGTCGGCCTGGAGCCCTCCTGCCTGCTCACGCTGCGCGACGAGTTCCTGGTCATGGGCCTGGGCGAAGCGGCCGCCGTGGTGGCCGGCCAGGCGCTGCTGCTCGAAGAGTTCATCGCACGCGAAGTGCGTGCCGGCCGCTTCAAGGTGAGCCTGCGGCCCGCCACCCAGGCCATGCTCGTGCATGGCCACTGCCACCAGAAGGCGTTCGGCGCCATGCCGCCGGTGCTCGAAGTGCTGCAGCTGATTCCGGGCGCCGAGCCGCAACTGATCGAAAGCTCCTGTTGCGGCATGGCCGGCAGCTTCGGCTACGAGGCCGAGCACCATGCCGTGTCGATGCAGATGGCAGAACTTTCCCTGCTGCCTGCGGTGCGCGCCGCGCCCGAAGCACTGATCGTCGCCGATGGAACCAGCTGCCGCCACCAGATTCAAGACGGCGCACAGCGCAGTGCGCTGCACGTCGCACGCGTGCTTGCGGATCATCTGCTGGAGCCCTCGCAGGCGTCCACTTGAATGCGCCCAACCCCGGGCCGTTGCTTACGTAGTTCCCGGCATGGTTCGCACGAGCGAGGGTCTTAGCATGGCCCCGTCACTCAACGACTTGCTGAAGGAGCACCCTCCATGAACCGCTTGCTGATTGCCTCTGCCCTGGCCCTCGCCGCCACCGGCGCACTTGCCGAATACCCGGAAAAGCCCATCACCATCATCGTGCCGTTCTCGGCCGGCGGCCCGACCGACAAGGTCGCGCGCGATTTCGCCGAGGCCATGCGCACGCCCCTGGGCGGCGCCACCATCGTCATCGAAAACGTCGCTGGTGCCGGCGGCACGCTCGGCGCCACCCGCACCGCCAAGGCCACGCCGGACGGCTACACGCTCCTGCTGCATCACATCGGCATGGCGACCGCGCCCGGCCTGTACCGCAACATCCAGTACAAGGTTCCCGATTTCGAGCACCTGGGCCTCATCAACGAAGTGCCGATGACCCTGATCGGTCGGCCCACCCTGCCCGCCAACAACTACGCTGAACTGACCAAGTGGCTCAAGGCCAACGAGGGCAAGATCAACCTTGCCAACGCCGGCCTGGGTGCGGCATCGCACTTGTGCGGTCTGATGTTCCAAAAGACGCTCGGGATCGACATGCAGACCGTGCCCTACAAGGGGACCGCCCCGGCGCTGACCGACCTCATCGGCGGCCAGGTCGACATCATGTGCGACCAGACCACCAACACCACGCCGCAGATTGCCGGCGGCAAGGTCAAGGCCTTCGCAGTGACCACCCCCAAGCGTCTGACCACCGAGGTGCTTGCCAAGCTGCCCACGCTCGACGAATCGGGCATGAAGGGCTTCAACGTCAGCATCTGGCACGGTCTGTACGCTCCCCAGGGAACGCCCAAGGCGGTGGTCGACAAGCTCAATGCCGCGTTGAAGGTCGCGCTCAAGGATCCGGAGTTCATCAAGCGAGAAGAGGCGCTTGGCGCCGTCATCGTGGCCGATGAGCGCACCAGCCCGGCTGAGCACCGCAAGTGGGTCGAGTCCGAGACCGCCAAGTGGGTCCCGGTCATCAAGGCCGCTGGCCAGTACGCTGACTGATACCGCCTGCCGGCCGATCCCGCCCGGCTGACCGCCAGCGGGACCGGCTGACAAGCCGCGCAGCTTCGGCTGCCGCAAAGTTTTCGTCGCTCCTCGTTCCTTCGAGCCGCTCTTCGAGTGGCTCTTTTTATGTCCGGAGCTTTCGTCAGGCGCTAGCCGCGCGCGCCTGACGCCAAGGGAATCGAGCGGGGACGACTCGTGCGGCACGGCGGGCCGCTCACGGCGGCGCACCGGCGGCCAGCGCACTGCGCAATGCAGCGCTGGCGCGCAAGCCGCCGACCTCGAGGCCGCTCCAGTTGAGCATCGTGGTTTCGCTGAACGCGCGCATGAACGTCCGTTCGTCGTCGTTCAGCGGTACCAGCACCTCGATGGCTGCGGCCATCACCACCTCGGCAGCGCGGACGGTGCTGCCGTCGTCGATCTTCAGCGCCACGCCCAGGCCGCGCTCCGGCAGTGCGGCGCAATACACGCCCTCGGCACCCACCTTGACGAAGGCGCGCGCGCCCAGCCGCTGCATGACCAGCGTGTCGAAGCGACCGGTGCCGGCGACCATGAAGGGGTGCGCCGCGACCGCCGCTCGCAGTCTTTGCGCAGCCCAGGCCCGCTCCGGCGCCAGCCCGGTGCCGGTGCCCAGGCGGGCGAAGCCGAGGGCGAGCGCGCGCAGTGCGATGCCGTAGGTGGGGATCGAGCAGCCGTCGGTCCCGCGGGGTGCGCGGTCGAGGTCGGCGCCGGTGATGCCCGCCAGGGTAGCGGTGATCTCGCGCATCAGCGGATGCTCCGGCGAAACGTAGCCGCCGAGCCAGCTACGCGGCTCGTGCCCCGCATCGGAGGCCATCACGCAGGCCAGGCACACAAAGCCGGCATGCTTGCCGGAGCAGTTGTTGTGCAGCGCATTCGGCCGCTCGCCGCGCGCCGCCAGATCCCGCTGGGCGCTCTCGAGCGCCGGCCAGTGAACGCCGCATTCGAGCACGCCGGCGCCCTGCCCCACGCTGGCGAGCATGTCGGCCGCAACCCGCGTGTGATCCGGCTCGCCGTTGTGCGAGGCGCAGGCCAGCGCGAGCGCCTCGTCGCCGAGCCGCAGGCGATCGGCCGCACCGCTTTCCACCAGCGCCAGCGCCTGCAGCGCCTTGACGGCGGAACGCGGGAAGATCGGCCGCGTGGTGTCGCCGAGCGAGCAGGCAATGGTGCCGTCCGCATCGAGCACCGCCAGTGCGCCGCGGTGGGCCGACTCGACCGCGCCGCCGCGCATCACTTCCACCAGCACAGGGTTGGTCGTCGTCATGGCCTGACCTCTTCATTGGCGATCACGAGCGGGACGGTGACCGGACCGTCGTTCACCAGGTGCACCTGCATGTCGGCGCCGAACGCCCCGGTTTCGACGAGCGGATGGCGTTCCCGCGCGTACGCCACGACGCGATCGTAGAGCCGGCGGCCCAATGCTGCCGGCGCAGCGCGAGTGAAACTGGGTCGGTTGCCGGCGCGCGTGTCGGCGGCGAGCGTGAACTGCGAGACGATGAGCAGTCCGCCGGCCGGCTCGCCGCCCGGACCGCGCAGTTGCTGCACGCTGCGGTTCATCTTGCCGGCCTCATCGGCAAAGATGCGCAGCTTCAGGCACTTGTCGACCAGCCGCTCGGCTTGTGCGTCGCCATCGCCGATCTCGGCGCAGACCAGCACCAGCAGCCCGGGACCGATCGCGCCGACCACCCGGCCATCGATCTCGACTTTCGCCTCTCGCACCCGCTGCAGCAGGGCGATCACGGCTTCGGTTCCGTGAATTCCTCGGCCTGCTGCGCCTCGACGTCGAGCGGCAGCATCTGGATCGACACCCGCAGCCCCGGCACCTCACTGAGGAGCGCCAGCTCGACCGCGCCGCGCAGGGTCGCGGCGCGGCCCAGCGACCAGCCGGTGGGCATATGCATGTGCAGGTCGACGAAACGGCGCTGGCCCGCGCGCCGCGTCACCAGATGGTCGAAGCGGATCGGAGGATCGGCGAACCGCGCCAGGGTGCAATCGATGCGGTCCCGCACATCGGGCTCGACCGCACTGTCCATCAGCCCTTCGACCGAACGGCGCACCAGGTGCCCGCCTTCGCGCAGGATGTTCAGGGCGACTGCGATCGCCAGCAGCGGATCCAGCCAGAGCCAGCCGGTGGCCATGACGCCAAGCAGGCCGACCACCACGCCGCAGGTGGTCCAGACGTCGGTGAACAAGTGGCGGGCATCGGCCTCCAGCACGATGGAGCGGTGCTCGCGCGCGCCGACGAGCATGCGCCAGGCCAGCAGGCCGTTCAGGGCGGCGCTGACGAGCGACAGCACCAAGCCCAGCCCGAGCGCCTGCAGCGGCTGGGGCGCCATCCAGCGGAAGGTGGCGGCCCACACAATGGCGACCGCCGCGCCGACGATCAGAAGGCCCTCGAAGCCGCTCGAGAAGTACTCCGCCTTGCTGTGGCCCGAGGGATGATCGGCGTCGGCAGGACGCTGCGCAATCGTCACCATGGCCAGCGCGAAGCCGGCCGAGGCCAGGTTGACCAGGGACTCCATCGCGTCCGACAGCAGCCCGACCGAACCGGTGATCCACCACGCCCCGAATTTCAGCGCGATGGTGGCCAGCGCCACCGCGATCGCCCAGCGCAGAAGGCTGTGCACTTGCATCGCCGGCCTTGCGATGTGGTGACTCAGCCGGAGCGAAGGGACAACGCGGCGATCGATGCCGGCCGGCGAGCGGCCCGAGCCGGCTGAACGACCACCTTCCCGCTCGCAGGTGCCTCGCTGCGCAACGGCTGCCGCGCCCGGCGGCGCGGGCGAGGGATGAGCCGCTTCACGAGAGCAGCACCCGCGCGAACTTGCGCTTGCCGACCTGCACGACATAGGTGCCGGCCGCCAGCTTCAGGGCCTTGTCGCTCACCGCGCTGCCGTCGATGCGCACGCCGCCCTGCTCCACCAGCCGCAGCGCCTCGCTGGTGGAGGGCGCCAGCCCGGCCTGCTTGAGCACAGTGCCGATCGCCAATGGAGCGCCGAGGAGCCGGCGCTCGTCGATCTGATCGGGCACGCCGCCCCGCGCGCGGTTCTGGAAGTCCTGTTCGGCTGCGTCAGCCGCCGAAGTGCCGTGAAAGCGTGCTGTCAGCTCCTTGGCGAGCATCACCTTGGCGTCCTTCGGGTTGCGGCCGCCGACGACCTCGGCCTTCAGCCCGGCGATGTCGGCCTCGCTGCGCAAACTCAGCAAGGTGAAGTACTTCCACATCATCTCGTCGTTGATCGACAGCAGCTTGGCGAACATGCTGTTGGCGGGCTCGGTGATGCCGATGTAGTTGTTCTTGCTCTTCGACATCTTCAAGGCGCCGTCGAGGCCCTCCAGCAACGGCATGGTGAGGATGCACTGCGGCTCCTGGCCGTATTCCGCCTGCAGGTGGCGGCCGACGAGCAGGTTGAATTTCTGGTCGGTGCCGCCGAGTTCGAGATCGCTTCTCAAGGCCACGGAATCGTAGCCTTGCATCAGCGGGTAGAGGAACTCGTGCACGCTGATCGGGGTGCCGGCCTCGAGGCGGTCGTGGAAGTCGTTGCGCTCCATCATCCTTGCCACGGTATAGCGCGAGGCCAGCTCGATCAGGCCGCGCGCACCGAGCGGGTCGCTCCACTCGGAGTTGTAGCGGATCTCGGTTTTCGAAGGCTCAAGGACGAGGCTGGCCTGCCGATAGTAGGTTTGCGCATTGGCCTCGATCTGCTCCCGATTCAGGGGGGGGCGGGTGGCGTTGCGCCCGGAAGGGTCGCCGATCATCGAGGTGAAATCGCCGATCAGAAAAACGACTTGGTGGCCGAGATCCTGAAGTTGGCGCAGCTTGTTAAGGACGACGGTGTGGCCGAGGTGAATGTCCGGAGCCGTGGGGTCGAGACCCAGCTTGATGCGCAGTGGCATGCCCGTTGCTTCAGAACGAGCGAGCTTGCGCAGCCAGTCCTCTCGAGGCAGTAATTCGTCGCAGCCTCTTAGGCTGATTGCCATGGCCGCAAGCACCTGTTCCGTGACCGGAAAACGAGCGTCGGAAGGGGGTGTCGCAATGCCGCGTGAAGCAGGAACCCGAGCAGCGGGGAGGGTCATAGAGGCGGTTTTCAGGTTTCCGCAGCGGCTCTGCTGGGCGCCGCCACTACAATCGCGTGTCAGCGCAGTGACGAAGATTCTAGGGGAGGCCCTGTTCCCCGCCGTTACAGCTCACACATCCACATACCGCCCTGCGGCGCCGTACGGCGTTCGCGGTGGCGCATTTCGGGATCGCCGGCTTTGAACACCTCCTCATACGTTCAGCGCTTTATCCGGCGCACCGACGCCCTGTTGCAACGCCACCCCCGCCGTCTTACCGCCGTTGTCATCGCCCTCCTGCTGGGCACGGGCGTCACTGCCTTCGGTGTGGTCCCGCTGGCGCCGGACGCCGCCGACCTTCCGCGCAGCATCGTGACGCAGAGCATCATGCCTGCGGCACTCGACGCGCAGTTGCAAGCACTGGAAACGCACGCGCTCGAGCTCTACCGCAACGACCTGACACGCAGCAGCGACACCGCAGACAGCCTCCTGCGCCGCCTGGGCGTGGACGATCCGCAAGCCGCTGCCTTCTTGCGCACCGACGCCATCGCGCGCCGCCTGCTCGAGGGCCGTGCCGGCAAGATGGTGCAGGTACTGACCCACGAGGGCCGGCTCTCGCAGTTGGTGGCCCGCTCGCCGGCAGAGTCCGATGCGCAGTTCAGCACGCACTTCACCCGCCTGACCCTCACCCGGGACGCGCTCGGGCTCAAGACCCTCAGCGAGCAAGTGCCGCTGGCCAGCGAAGCCAAGTTGGGCTCGGGCACGATCCAGACCTCCTTGTTCGCCGCGGCCGATGAATCACGGCTTCCGGAGCCGGTGACGGCGCAGTTGGCCGAACTGTTTTCCACCGACATCGATTTCCGGCGAGAGCTGCGCCGCGGCGATACCTTCACGGTGCTTTACGAGGCACTCACCGCCGATGGCGAGCCGATCACCTGGAATCAGGCCTCCGGCCGCGTGCTGGCGGCCGAATTCGTCAATGCCGGCGAAGTGCATGACGCAGTCTGGTTTCAGGAGCCCGGACCCGGCGGCAAACCCAAGGGCGGCTATTTCGGATTGGACGGGCGCAGCAAGAACCGCATGTTCCTGCCCTCGCCGATGGCCTTCTCGCGCGTGACCTCCGGCTTCAAGATGCGCTTTCATCCGATCCTGAAAAGCTGGCGCGCCCATCTGGGCGTGGACTACGGCGCACCGACCGGCACGCCGGTCCGCACCGTGGGCGCCGGTGTGGTCGACTTCGCGGGCCGCCAGGGCGGCTACGGCAACATCGTCATCATCAAGCACGCCGGCGACCGCGAAACACGCTACGCGCACCTGAGCCAGATGAGCGTGCGTCGTGGCCAAAAGGTCGAACAAGGCGAGCGGATTGGCGCGGTCGGTGCGACGGGCTGGGCCACGGGCCCGCACCTGCACTTCGAGTTTCGCGTTCGCGGCGAGCATGTCGATCCGATGACGATTGCGCGCAAGTCCGAAGCCCTGACCCTGTCGCCGGCGTCGCGCAGCCGTTTCGCCGAAGTGGCCGAGGCGGCGCGTGTGCATCTCGCCGCAGCTCCTGCCCTCGCCGAGGCTTCCTTCGAGTGATGCGCTGGATGCCGCTGCGACCGGCCCGCTGCGGCGGGCTTTTTCACGCCCGATCACAAGGCGAATGAACGATGGACGAACTCTTCATCGGCCTGATGTCCGGCACTTCGCTCGATGGCGCCGACGGCGTGCTCGCCGCCTTTCCCGAGGGCCGGGTGCAAGTGCTGGCACATGCGCATCGCCCGTTCGACCCGGCCCTGCGCGGCGAACTGCTGGCGCTCAACACCCCTGGCGACAACGAACTGCACCGGGCCGCTCTGGCCGCCAACGCGCTGGCGCGGGTGTACGGCGAGGTAGTGACGGCGCTGCGCGAAGCGGCGCCGGGCCGAGCAGTGCGCGCGATCGGCGCCCACGGCCAGACGGTGCGTCATCGGCCTGGCCAGTTCGACGGCACGGGCTACACGCTGCAGCTCAATGCGCCGGCGCTGCTGGCCGAGCTGACGGGCATTGCCGTCGTGGCCGATCTGCGCAGCCGCGATCTTGCCGCCGGCGGCCAGGCCGCGCCCCTCGTGCCGGCCTTCCACAACGCGCAGTTCGCGCGCAGCGGCCAGGACATCGCTGTCGCCAACATCGGCGGCATCGCCAACCTCAGCCTGCTGGGTGCCGACGGCACAGTGCGCGGCTTCGACTGCGGCCCCGGCAACGCACTGATGGACCTGTGGTGCCTTCGCCATCGCGGCGCCGCCTTCGACGACCGCGGCCGCTGGGCCGCCGAAGGCCGGGTGCTGCCGGCGTTGCTCGAAGCTGCGCTCAGCGACCCGTACTTCGCACTGTTGCCGCCGAAGAGCACCGGCCGCGATGACTTCCATGCCGACTGGCTCGACGCCCTGCTGGCCGCCGAACCATCCGCATCCGCACAGAACGTCCAAGCCACCCTGTGTGAGCTGACAGCGCGCACGGTGGCGGACGATGTACGTCGGCATCTGCCCCGAGCGCGCGAGCTGCTGGTCTGCGGCGGGGGCGCGCTCAACGACGAACTGATGCGCCGCCTGGCGCAGGCGCTGCCTGGATCGCTCATCGAGTCGACCGCCTCGCGCGGCCTGGCGCCCCTGCATGTGGAAGCCGCTGCCTTTGCCTGGCTGGCGCGCGCCCATCTGCGCGGTGAGCCCGGCAATCTGAGCGCGGTGACGGGTGCTCATGGCCCGCGCTTGTTGGGCGCGTTGTATCCGGCCTGACCGGCGCGGCGCCGTCGCTCCAAAAACAAAGCCGCCCGCAGGCGGCTTTTGTCAGGGCTTCAGCCTCGGCGCTTTGCGCCAGGGGCCGAGCCCGATCAAGCAAACGTATTCCTAGGCCGAGAAGCTCGAACCACAACCGCAGGTGCTGGTCGCGTTCGGGTTCTTGATCACGAACTGCGCACCTTCCAGATCTTCCTTGTAGTCGATCTCCGCACCGGCCAGATACTGCAGGCTCATGGCGTCGATCAACAGCATCACGCCGTTCTTTTCCATCTTCGTGTCGTCGTCGTTGACGATCTCGTCGAAGGTAAAACCGTACTGAAAGCCCGAGCAGCCGCCGCCCTGCACAAACACGCGCAGCTTCAGTTCGGGGTTGCCTTCCTCGTCGACCAGCTGCTTAACCTTGCCGGCGGCGCTGTCGGTGAAGACGATCGGAACGGGCGGCAATTCGGTGGCAATGTTCTCTGCAACGGCACTCATCATGTCTCCTTCGTTTGGCGGTCGCCCGCCACGCTGCTATTGTGGCCCAGGGCGGACAACCCGGGGGCCGGTGCCAGTTTGACCACAGCAGGCTTGTCCTCGGCGGCCTGTGGGCGCAATTCGCCGTGCACCTGCGCGCCCTGGTGCATCTCGAGGCGCGCGTAGCGCACATTGCCTTCGATGCGTGCCTTGGGCTGAAGTTCGAGCAGCTCGCTTGAATCGACCGGGCCGCGCACTTCGCCGTTGACGATTACATGGCCGGCCTTGACCCGGCCGGTGATCGAGGCCTTCTCGCCGATCACGAGCAGGTTCGGCTCGTCGCCGATCGCGATCACGTTGCCGACCACGCGACCGTCGATGCGCAGGCCCTCGCTGTAGCGGATTTCTCCCTCCAGCACCGTGCCCTCGCCGATGAGGGTGCGAATGGGCGGTTGCTTGCGTGTTCCGAACATCTTGTCTTCTCTCCAATATAGGTGCGGGCAGCCGGGCGCTGCTCAAAGATGGATGTCCTGGCTGGCGCGCACGCCGCCCTGTCCATCGACGACCTTGACATGCACGGTCTGCACCACCGCCGGTCCGGGAAAGTCCAGCACGCCGTCGACACGCTGGTACTGGCGGAACTGCAGCGGCCGCCCTGCTCCCTTGACCGCCTGCGTCCACGCCTTACCGTCCATCTGTCCGCGCAGGCTCAACTCGTAGCGGCCCTTGAATTCGCTAGGCGACTTGCCCTTTTGCATGACCAGCAACTGGAAACGCAATTGGCCGGCGCCGACCACCTCGGCCTGCGCGCCGCGCACCACCAGGCTTCCCTTGCCGGTGGGCAGCAACCGCTCGAAGAAACCCAGATCGCCCTTGAGCGCCAGGTTCTCGGCCTCGAGCGAGCGCACCTGATCGGCCAGGCGCTCCAGGCTTGTGCGCTCGGCCATCAAAAGGCTCTCGGCCGTATTGGCGATGCTCTGAGCCTTGTCGCGCTCGCTGCGCAATTGCTCGATCTCGCTGCCAAGCACCGAGGAGGCGACCGGCGTGCCGCGATCAAGCCCCGCAATGCCCTTGCCGAACTCGAAGGCCCACAGCGCGAGCGCAGCAGAAAAGCCTAGAACCAACGCAGCCATCGCCCAACGCAGCGGCCACGGTGCGTGGCTGCGCACGATCATGCGCGGAGCACTGATCGAGAGGCGGCGACGCAAGAGCTTCCAGCGCATACGGATTCGTGAAATGGATGTTCCATTCTAGGAACCACCCGTCCGCGGCAAGCGTGAATGTGCAACGGGAACCCGGTGCAAACCTGGAAAAGAAAATGCCGCCCGAAGGCGGCATTTGTTCTCGCGAAACGGTCTGCGAGGCTCAGCGCTTGCTGAACTGCTTGCGGCGGCGTGCGCCGTGCAGGCCGACCTTCTTGCGCTCGACTTCGCGCGCATCGCGCGTCACGAAACCGGCCCGGCTGAGCTCGGGCTTCAGGGCCGCATCGAAGTCGATGAGCGCACGCGTCACGCCGTGACGCACTGCGCCGGCCTGACCCGATTCGCCGCCGCCGTGAACGTTGACCTTGATGTCGAAGGCTTCGACGTTGTTGGTCAAGAACAGCGGCTGCTTGACGATCATGATCGAGGTCTGGCGGCCGAAGTACTGCTCGACCGTCTTGCCGTTGACCATGATCTGGCCGGTGCCCTTCTTCATGAACACCCGCGCCACCGAAGACTTTCGGCGGCCGGTACCGTAATTCCAATTGCCAATCATCGCCGCTCCTAAAGAACCAGCGCCTTGGGCTGCTGGGCGGTGTGCGGATGCGTAGCGCCGCCGTACACCTTCAACTTCTTGATCATCGCGTAGCCCAGAGGACCCTTCGGGAGCATGCCTTTGACGGCCTTTTCCAAAGCGCGGCCGGGGTGCTTGGCCTGCATGTCCTTGAACTTCGTCGCGTAGATGCCCCCCGGATAGCCCGAGTGGCGGTAGTAGATCTTGTCGTTGGCCTTGTTGCCCGTGACACGGAGCTTTTCGGCGTTGACGATGACGATGAAATCGCCGGTATCGACGTGAGGCGTGTAGATCGGCTTGTGCTTGCCACGCAATCGGAGGGCCACTTCGCTGGCAACCCTTCCGAGGACCTTGTCGGTCGCGTCAATCACAAACCACTCATGCGTCACTTCGGCCGGTTTGGCGCTGAAGGTTTTCATGACTATCCTGAGTGGAAACTCGGTTCGACAATCACTGCGGTCGGTGCCTCTTGTGGAGCCCGACCCGCGCGCATCGCTCGGGTCGGGCCGTGAGGCCTCTTAGGCAGTGCACCAGGCCGGTGAACCGACTGGCGATTTTCCGGAACCGAAGGCGGAAAACCGCAGAGTATAAGCCACCCCTCATCGAGCACTCGAGAGGCCGCACTCCCAGAGACCGTGCGGCTGTAACCACCGCTGGAGGCTGTCACCGAGAATTACGGGTAAACCCTTAAACTCGCTCCATGCCCTCTTCGATTGATCTTCCCGGTTCTTTTCCAGCGAGCGAGGGGCCGTCGTCCTCACGTCCTGAAGCTGCGCGAGCGACCTTGCGCTGGGTGCCGATCCGCTCGCTCGGCTTGCGGCACCGCGAGCGCATCAAGGTTCATCTGCAGGCACTGGCCACGCCTGACCGCTACTTGCGCTTCGGTCACGCGGCAAGCGACGTGCAAATTGCGAAGTACGTCGACGGCATCGACTTCGCGCGCGACGAAGTCTTCGGTATCTTCAACCGCCGGCTCGAACTGATCGCCATGGCGCATCTCGCCTACGAGCCCCGTCAGCAGCTCACCACCCGACCAGCGATGGTCGAGTTCGGCGTCTCGGTGCTCCAGGCAGCGCGCGGCCGGGGTTACGGCGCCCGGCTGTTCGAGCATGCGGTGATGCACGCTCGCAACCGCGGCACCGACACGCTCTTCATCCACGCCCTCAGCGAGAACACGGCGATGCTCAAGATCGCGCGACGGGCGGGCGCAAGGGTCGAGCGCGACGGCAGCGAGTCGCAAGCCTGGCTCAAGCTGCCACCCGACACGCTGGCAAGCCAGTTCGAGCAACTGGTCGACACGCAGGCCGCCGAGTTCAACTACCGCTTCAAGCAGCAGGCGATCCGGCTCGAACACCTGATCGATGCAGTGCGCCAGCTCAAGGCACAGCTCGCCAAGTCAGGCGGCGTGGGCTCGCAGTGAGCGCACACCGCGCATAGCCGGCCCCTATTGAGGGGGTGCTGATGCGCCGGCCTGTGGCTAGCATGCCTCTCGCATTTGCGGCGCTCGTTGCGCCGGTGTGGACCACGGCGGGCTTCATTCATGACGGGTTTCGACGGCTTCATCCTGCTGCTCGTCGGCGTGGCGAGCTTCGCCGCGTTTGCCCTGGGACGGTGGTCGAGCCGCCGCGACCGGCACAGCCCGCTGCCGAAGGAATGGGCCCTGATGGCACGCCCGGTCCTCAACAGCGGCGAACGACGCACTTTGCGTGTGCTGCGCGAAGCCATGCCGCAGTGCATCGTGCTGGCCAAGTTGCCCTTGGTGCGTCTGTGCCACCCCCGCGATCCGGAGCGCCTGCGCTACTGGTACGAGCTGCTCGGTCCGCTGCATGTGAGCTTCGCGGTGTGCAGTGCGAACGGCCGCGTGCTTGCGGTGGTCGACATCGAAAACGGACGTTCCCGCTCGCGGCGCGTCGCCGCGATCAAGCAGGCGGTGATGGAAGCCTGCCGCATCCGCTACCTTTCCTGCCTGGCGGAGAACCTGCCGCCGGTGAGCGAGCTGCTGCTGCTTTTGCCTCAGCAAGGCGCGCTGTCGCGTCCCATCCCCCTGACGCCCGCGCCGAACTTTCGGGAGGCCAGCAGCACGCTCTCCGACACCGTGCGCTCGCGCCGGGCGGAGCGCAGCACGCGCTGGGCCGATTCAGGGTTCCCGCAGGATTCGTTTTTCGCGCCTGACAGCCGATTCGATGCCGCGGCGGCCGATCTGTCGCCTTCTGGCCGCGATTCAAGCGCCTCCAGCCGACCGAGCAGTACGCAGACTCGCTCCCTGTAGGACCGCGCTCTTCAGGTCTTTACTGCGCCCGGCGCGCCTGCGCGCAGCGGTCGCCGAGCAGGCGCGTGAGAGCATCGCGGCATGACAGACGCCGCATCGAGCCAGCCCTTCACCGACCTCACACCGCATGCGGTTCTCGATGCCCTGGCGCTGACCGGCCTGCACGGCGATGGCCGGCTGCTGCAGCTCAACTCGTACGAGAACCGCGTGTTCCAGGTCGGCCTGGAGGACGGCGGATTCGTGGTGGCCAAGTTCTACAGGCCGGGCCGGTGGAGCGATGCGCAAATCCTCGAGGAGCACAGCTTCGCGCTTGAACTGGCCGCCGCCGAGGTTCCGGCCGTGGCGCCGCTGGTGCTGCAGGCCGAATCACCGGCCCAGAGCTTGCGTTGTCTCGGCACCCCGGCCACGCTGGCCGTGCTCGGCCGCACGCGCTTCGCGGTGTCGCCACGGCGCGCCGGACGGGCGCCCGAGCTCGACGACCCCGAGACGCTCGAATGGATCGGCCGCTTCATCGGCCGCCTGCACACGGTCGGCAGCCAGTGCCCCTTCACGCACCGGCGCACTATCGATGCGGCCACCCTCGGCTGGGCGCCGCGCGAGTGGCTGCTCGAGCAGGGCACGGTCAGCCCCGGCGAGCGAGCGGCCTGGGCCGACGTGTCGCAGCGAGCCCTGCAGATCGCCGAGCGGCGCTTGCGCGACGTGGACGGCCTGCACATGCTGCGGCTGCATGGCGACTGCCACCCGGGCAACCTGCTGTGGACGCCCGAGGGGCCGCATTTCGTGGACCTCGACGATGCGGCGATGGGGCCAGCCATCCAGGACCTGTGGATGCTGCTGCCCGGCGACGCACGCGCTTCCGGCGCCGCGCTGGCGAGCCTGCTCGAAGGCTACGAAACTTTCTGCCGCTTCGATCGCCGCGAAATCGCACTCATCGAGCCGCTGCGCACGTTGCGCATGCTGCACCACAGCGCCTGGCTGGCGCAGCGCTGGGACGATCCGGCTTTTCCCGCCGCGTTTTCCTGGTTCGGCACCGACAACTACTGGTCGCAGCAGATCGCGCAGTTGCGCGAGCAGGTCGAGGCCATGGCCTGACGTTACGCGGCCGGACGCGGCAGCCGTTTGCACTAGCCAAGGCACACGCGAGCCGAAGCATGGCCCTGCAGCGCACGCGTCCGCTCCGGAGCCGCGCTGCTCGTCAACTCACCAACAGGCTGTTGATCCTCCGCACGTAGGCGGCCGGGTCGTCGAGGTGCCCGCCTTCGGCCAGCACCGCCTGGTCGAACAGCACCTGGGCCAGATCGTCGAAGTGCTCGCTGCCGTCCAGGCGCTTGACCAGCGCATGCTCGGTGTTGATCTCGAGGATGGGGCGGCCCGCCGGCGCGTCCTGCCCCGACTGCTTGAGCAGCCGCGCTAAGTGGCCGCTCATGTCACCCTCTTCCACCACCAGACAGGCCGGCGACTCGACCAGGCGGGTGGTGACGCGCACGTCCTTGGCCTTGTCCTTGAGCGCTTCCTTGAGCTTTTCGAGCACCGGCTTGAAGACTTCGGCCGCCGCGCCGGCCTGTTGCTTCTCGGCCTCGTCCTGCAGCGCGCCGAGATCGACGGCGCCCTTGGCGACGCTGCGCAGCGGCTTGCCCTCGAACTCGTACAGGTGGGCCAGCATCCACTCGTCGACGCGGTCGGTGAGCAGGAGCACCTCGATGCCCTTCTTGCGGAAGATCTCGAGCTGCGGGCTGTGGCGCGCGGCGGCGGGCGTGTCGGCGGTGACGTAGTAGACCGCGTCCTGGCCTTCCTTCATGCGCGCCACGTAGTCAGCAAAGCTCACGCCCTCTTCGGCTTCCGTCGACGCAAAGCGCAACAGCTTGGCTAGGCGCTCCTGGTTGGCGTGGTCTTCGCCGACGCCCTCCTTGAGCACGGCGCCGAACTCGCGCCAGAAGTTCGCGTACTGCTCCTTCTTGCCGGCGTCCTCGCTGTTCGCCAGGTCTTCGATCATGCCGAGCACGCGCTTGGTCGAGCCTTCGCGGATCGCCTTGACGTCGCGGCTTTCCTGCAGCAGTTCGCGCGAGACATTGAGCGGCAGGTCGCCCGAGTCGATCACGCCCTTGACGAAGCGCAGGTAGGTCGGCATGAGCGCCTCGGCGTCGTCCATGATGAAGACGCGCTTGACGTAGAGCTTCACGCCGCCGCGCTTGTCGCGGTTCCAAAGGTCCACTGGCGCCTTGGCTGGCAGGAACAGTAGCTGCGTGTATTCGCTGCGGCCTTCGACCCGGTTGTGGGTGTAGGCCAGCGGCGGTGTGCTGTCATGGCTGATCAGCTCGTAGAAAGACTTGTATTCGGCGTCGGTGATGTCGCTCTTGGCACGCGACCACAACGCTGCGGCCTTGTTGACCGTCTCCCAGTCGTCCTTGACGACATATTCGCCCTTTTCGGTGTCCCACTCCTGCTTGCGCATGAGGATCGGCAGCGAGATGTGATCCGAGTACTTGCCGATGGTGGACTTGAGCTTCCAGTGCGTGAGGAACTCGTCCTCGCCTTCGCGCAGGTGCAGGGTCACGGCCGTGCCGCGCTCGGCCCGCGTGATGGTCTCGACTTCGAAGTCGCCGGTACCTGCGCTGGCCCAGCGCACGCCTTCTTCGGGCGGCAGGCCAGCTCGGCGCGACTCGACGCTGATGCGGTCGGCCACGATGTAGCCGCTGTAGAAACCCACGCCGAACTGGCCGATCATCTGCGCGTCTCGCGCCTGCTCACCGGAGAGCTTGCCCACGAACTCGCGCGTGCCGCTCTTGGCGATAGTGCCCAGGTTGGCGATGGCCTCGACTTCGGACAAGCCGATGCCGTTGTCGGTGATGGTGATGGTGCGGGCGGTTGCATCGAAGCTCACGCGCACTTCGAGCGTGGGCGCGTCCTCGTAAAGCGCGGCGTCGTTCAAGGCCTCGAAACGCAGCTTGTCGCAAGCGTCGGAGGCGTTGGAGATCAGCTCGCGAAGGAAAATTTCCTTGTTCGAATACAGGGAGTGGGTCACCAGGTGCAGCAGCTGCTGCACCTCGGCCTGGAAAGACAGGATCTGCTTGGTCATGACGGCGACAAGGTTGCGTAGCGACGAGTGAGGTTCGGCAAGGGGCGAGCACCGCCCCCGCGCAATGGCATTGTGCGGTCGCAGGCGCCGGTTTCAAGGCCGCGGATGTGCAGCCGGCGCGGGCGCGGTCGGTGCGCCGCCGCCGCTTGGTGCGGAACCGAACAGGTGCGCTCAGGATGCGTGTTCCACTCCTGCGATGGCGGCCGTGACGGCGGCCGTGACATCGCCCCCGAATGCCAACATGAAAAGACGAACCGTGTGGATCATCCTGTCGAGTGTGATCGCGACGCTGGTCGTGGTCTTCCTAGCGCTCAACCTGAGTGCCGGTGAAAAGCACATCGATGAAAAGCTCGAGCGCCTCTACGCCACCGACTCGCCGCAGTTCCGCCGCTCCATGGACGCGCTGCTCGGCCCGCCGTTCGTGGAGGGCAACCGAACGCAGGTGCTGGTCAACGGCGACGAGATCTTCCCGGCCATGCTGGAGGCGATCCGCGCCGCACGCCACAGCGTCACGTTCGAGACCTACATCTACTGGTCCGGCACGATCGGTCGCGAGTTTGCCGAAGCGCTGACCGAGCGAGCCCGCGCCGGCGTGAAAGTGCACGTGCTGCTCGACTGGATCGGCAGCGTCAAGATGGAAGACGGCTTCATCGACGAACTCGAGCGTGCCGGCGTGGAGGTCGAGCGCTACCACGAGCCGCACTGGAGCAACTTCGGCCGTCTCAACAACCGGACGCACCGCAAGCTGCTGGTTGTCGACGGCACGGTCGCTTTTACCGGTGGCGTCGGCATTGCGGACCAGTGGCGCGGGAACGCGCAGGACGGCGAGCACTGGCGCGACACGCATTTCCGCATCGAAGGCCCGGTAGTCGCGCAGATCCAGGCCGTGTTCATGGACAACTGGATCAAATCGACCGGCAACGTCCTGCATGGCGAGCTCTACTTTCCGGCGCTGCAGCCGCGCGGCGATCAGCCCGCACAGATGTTCAGCAGTTCGCCGACCGGCGGCAGCGAAAGCATGCGGCTGATGTACTTGATGGCGATCACGGCGGCCAAGCGCAACATCCATCTGTCGGCTTCCTACTTCGTGCCCGACGATCTGGCGATCCGCGCGCTCGCCGCGGCGGCGCGGCGCGGCGTGAAGGTGCAGATCATCCTGCCGGGCAAGGAGATCGACGCCGAGATCGTGCGCCGCGCCTCGCGCTCGCGCTGGGGCGAGTTGCTCGAGGCGGGCGTGCAGATCGGCGAATACCAGGACACCATGTTCCACTGCAAGGTGCTCGTGGTGGACGCGCTGCTCGTCTCCGTGGGCTCGACCAACTTCGACAACCGCTCGCTCAGTCTGAACGACGAGGCCAACCTGAACGTACTGCATGCCGGCTTCGCCGCGCGGCAGATCGAGATCTTCGAGCAGGACTTGCGGCGCACCCGGCCCGTCACGCTCGAAGCTTGGCAGCAGCGGCCGTGGCAGGAAAAGCTGATGGAACAAATGGCATCTTTGCTGGGGTCGCAACTGTAGGCGGATGCACGGCCGCGTTTCAGCTCGCGGGTGTGCCTCGGCTACCGCAACGACTGCCGCACCCAACCGCGCAGGCGAGGCCTCAACCCAGCAGCGAGGCGATCACCTTCAGCGCCACGTCGATGTTGTAAGGCTTGCGCAGGAAGCTGTCGTATTGATCGAAACGTGAGCGCACGGCGTCTTCGGTCAGGCTGCTGTTCATCAGGATCTTGATGTGCTGGGTCTGCGGGTCACCGCGCAGCGCCGTGCCCATTTCGGCGCCGTTCATGAGGGGCATCATGAAGTCGAGCACCACCAGGTCGGGGCGAACCTCGGCGATGCGCTGCAGGCCCTGACGGCCATTTGCAGCACAGAACACGCGGTAACCCTCGTCCTCGAGGATCAGGCTCAGAACCTCCGCGTTGGCGAGTTCGTCATCGACGACCAGGATGGTCTTCACAGGCTACCTATGCCGGGTCTGTATTGCCGCGGGAAGACGAGGGCACGAAGGGGATTCCAGGCTGCTCGACGGGCTCCGCGGACGGAATGACGTCACCGCTCGAAGCGTGAATTCCGGCAATCTTCATGCCTGCATCGCCGATCTGCATCGCATGCACGCCGACACTGAAGTCGCTGTCGCGCATCTTCGTGATGCTCATCAGCCGGGTGACCCGGCCTCGCACTTCGGCGAAGCGGATGAAGATCAGGTTGTCCACGAAGCCCGAGACCCCGTAAGGCGCACTGACCGTGCTGCCCACCACGTCGCGCGTTTCCAGGGTCATGAGCACCGTGACGCCGCGCCGGCGCAGTTCGTTGACCAGGCAGGAGAAGAAACGGTTGCTGCGCTCGGGATGGGTTGCCGCCTCGAAGAAACCCGAGAGACCATCGATCACCAACCGCCGCACGCGCCGGCGGTCGACTTCGTCGAGCAGCCGGTGGCCCAGCTCGTCGAGGACGTGTTCGCCCTGCGAGTGCCACAGGAGCTCGAGCGCGCCGCTGCTCTCCAGCGCCTCGATGTCGCAACCCAGCGCTTGGGCCTTGGCCCGCACGCGCGCCGGCGACTCGAAGAAACCCATCAAGAGTCCGGGCTCGTCGGCACTGGAGCGCGAGAGGAACTGCACCCCTAACGTCGTCTTGCCTGTGCCGGTCGAGCCGATCACGACCGTGGCGCTGGCCACCGGCAGGCCGCCGCAGCCGATCAGCGCATCGAGCGATGCCACGCCGGTGGACAGGGCCGCGCCGGCGGCGGCACTGGCGGGCGGTGCAGTGAACAGCGCTTCGATGCGGGGGAACACGCGCAGGCCGTCGTCGGTGATGCGGAAGGAATGCTTGCCGCGCAGCGAGCTGGCCCCGCGGAACTTGCGCACCTGCAGGAAACGCTCGGAGCGCGCGTCGAACAGGCGTTCTTCCAGTTCAAGCAGGCCGTCGACCATGGTGTGCTCGGCATTCACGCGCAGCGGGCTCCCGCCGCTGGTGAGCAGGAACACGGTGCAGCCGTGAAAGACCGCGCTGGTCTGCATCTCGTGGATGAATTTCTTGAGCTCGCTGTCGGTGTGAGCCGCCTCCGCCGCGGCCACCAGGCCATCGAGCACCAGCACGCTGACGTTGCGCGCCCGCATCTCGCGGCGCAGCACATCCATCAGGCCCTTGAGGCCGTCGGCCTCGAGGTTGTTGAAGGCGCTGATGTACGAAAGGCGGTCGGCGAGCACCGACTCGTCGAAGAAGGTGAAGGGCCGGATGTGCTGGAGCATGCGCGAATGCGATTCCGCCAGCAGCGTCACATACACCGCCCGGCCCCCCGCGGCTACGTGCCGGTAGCACAGCTGGTTGGCGAAGACCGTCTTGCCGCTGCCCGGCACGCCTTGCACGATATACACGCCCGATTTGAAAAAGCCGCCGCCGAGCACGGTGTCGAGCCCATCGACGCCACTCGGCAGCCGTTCGAGGTTCGAAGCCGTGTTGTTGGCAGCGTTCATTGGTGCCCCCTCGGCGCTGCGCGCCGTCCCGCCGAGCGGGAATTCGCCCTCGGCAAAACCTGCAAACTCATAAGGCAACCTCCGCGCTGCGCGCCGCGGTATTCGCCTTGGGAACGGCCCGGCGGCTCATGACGCTTGCTCTGATCGGTTCGACATGGGAATCCTCAAGGTGAATTCGCAACCGGCCTGCGGCTGGCTGCGCACGGCGATGCTCCCGCCCAAAACCTCCACGAGTTTACGTACGATCCACAGGCCCAGACCGGTGCCGGTGCCGCGTTCGGAGCGCCGCGCGACACCGAACTTGGCGAAGATGCGCTCCTGGTCTTCGGGCGCGATGCCGCGGCCGTCGTCGGCCACGACCAGCTCGGCGCTGTCGTCCGGGAGGCAGCGCAGCTCCAGGCGGACCGTGCTGCACGCAGCATGCTTGAAGGCGTTGAGCAGCAGGTTGTCGAGCACTTGTTCGAGCACCAGCGCATCGGTCACCGCATCGCAGCGCTTTGGTGCGGTCACTTCGACCGCAACGCCGCGGAACTGCGCCTCCGGCGCCAGCCCCTCGGCGATCGAACGGACGAGGGCACTCAGGTCGACGGGCTGCAGCTTCAGCGGGTAGGCGTCGGCATGGACTCTCACCAGATCGAGCAGCACGGTCACGCGGTCGGCATAGCGATCGAGCGTGGCCTGCGCCTTGGCGATGCGCTGGGCCGTGTCGGCCGGCTGCCCGGACTCTGCCGTGGCGCGGGCCAGCGCGAGTTGGAGGGTCAGTGCATGCAGCGGATTGCGCAGTTCATGCGCCGCCATCGCCAGCAGGTCGTCGCGCTCCTGCACTTCCCGGCTCAGGCGCTGGGCAAGCGCCTCCAGGCTTTCGTCGGCAGTGCCGCGAACGGCGGGCGCAGAGGGTTGATTCGTCACGGCAGCGGGGCGGCAAGGCGGCAGTGTAGGGGGTTGCCGCGCACGCACCGACAAAGGCGCGGTGACCGGGTCCGGCAGTGCCTTCGTTTCCGCGCGGCGCTGCGGGTCGGCATACAGCCGGGCCGACATGGCGCGCCGGCCTCAAGGCGCTCAGCCCTGCCGACTCGGCGCCGCCTGGAGTCGATCGTGCGCCTGCCGCACGGCGACCTCGATGGACCGCATTGCGGCCGGGTCGTGAAAACCGACAAGCGCCTCGAACTGCCTCGCCAGCAAGGCCGCCTGCTCGAGACAGGCGCTGCGCAAGGACCCGGCCAGCGCCGTGATGGGCGCGGGTGTAGTAGGTGCCAGGGGAGGCGACGAAGCGCAGTGCATCGTTACAGGAGGCTCCGTACGCGCGGCCGTTCGCCGCCCGGGCGGGCCGGCCGCGACTGGCTCACCGCTTGCCCGCGGACGCGGGGAAAGCGCTCGACCAGCCGAGCAGCGGCGCGAGCCAGCGGGGCCGCCAGCTCAGCGTGAAGGCCACCGCCAGCGCCGAAGCAACGAGCGCCATCACCCACACCAGCGCGGCCATGGTCGCGTGGTCGGCGCGCAGGCACAGCGACAGCGAAGCCGCCAGCGCCACCATGCCCAAAAGCCGCAACATGCGCTGCAAGCCACGCGACAAGGGCTGCTCGCCACGCACCTGGTGCCAGTGCACCTCCATCGCCAGCGCCAGCCAGGCAATGCCGAGCAGGCCGCTCAGCAGCGCGCCCGCCAGCAGCAGCGCCTGCGTCAGCGCCTCAGGCATGGCGCGCACCTCCGGGCCGCGCCGGCGACGCAGCGGGCAGCCTGGCCGTCGCACCGGCCGGCAGAACACGCCCGGGCAAGGCGTCGTCGTCGGTCTCGTCCGCCTCGTTCTTCTGGCGCGCAGGTGCGGCACCGCCGGTGCTCGTCTCGCGGCGCTCGAGCTTGCGCGCCGCCAGCACCGCGATCCCGGCACAGACCAGCAGCGACAGGTCCACCCCCGCCACGGGCCAGTAGCCGGCGCGCAGTGTTTCGAGCAGATGGTCGCCTGTCGTGGCCCAGTTCAGGAGCACGGCGCCCACCGCCAGGCCTGCGATGGCCCAGCACTGTTCGCGCCAGGCCGGCGCAATTCGCGCACGCAGCACCGGCGCCGTGCGCCAGAAGGCGTGCGCCATCGCCAGCGCCCAGGCGGCCCAGAAGGCGGACTCCTCCCAGTCGCCCCGCGCAGGCAGATGGGTGGGCAGCAGGCGGTTGACGACGAGGATGGCGATCGCCGCGATCACCATGCCGGTGACGGTGGTCACCGCCAGCGCGTCGACCACCCGGCTGCCGGCCACCCCCTTGGCCGCATGCTGCTTCTTGCGCTTCTCGACGAAGAAGACGAAGCCCGTGGCGATGCACACGCAGCCCGCCAGCCCCCCCAGCACGTACAGCCAGCGCAGCAGCCAGTGGCGGAAGTGCTGCAGGTGCAGCCCAGTGAGGAACTCGTTGACGCTGCTCAGCGCGGTGGGCGCCGGGTCTTCGCGGAGCACCTTGCCGGTGGACGCCTGGAAGTGCACGCCCTGCCCGACCCGCGCCACCTGGTCGCTGCCGGCGCGGAAGATCGAAACGTAGCCGTTGCGGTCACCGACATGCGTGAGGGTGAGGAAGCCCACCTCGCCCGGCATGCCGCGCGCGTCCCAGCGGCGTTTGGCCTGCGCGACCATGGCATCGACCGAGGCGATCGGCGCGGCCTCGCCGGCGCGCTCGTGCGGCAGCCCGGTGCGCGCGGCCTCGGCGATTTCGTGCGCATCGTGCAGCGGCTTCAGCAGGGTGTTTTCCAGCGGCAGGTAGATGCCGGCGAAGATCACGAGCCCCGTGAAGGCGAAGAAGAAGTGAAAGGGCAACGCCACCACGCCGGTCAGGTTGTGCAGGTCGAGCGCGCTGCGCTGCACGTGCTTGCGCGGCCGGAAGGTGAAGAACTCGCGGAACACCTTGCGGTGCATCACCACGCCGCTCACCAGCGCCGCCAGCATCACCAGCGCCGCCACGCCGACGATCCAGTAGCCCAGGTTCAGCCAGTGCAGGTGCAGGCTGTAGTGCATGGGATAGAAGAACTCGCTGCCGATCTTGAGGCGGTCGCTGGGCAGCAGCGCGCCGGTGCGCGGGTCGATGGTGACCTCGCCGTGGATGTGGTTGTGGGCGTCCGGGTCCTTGGCGAGCGGGATGCCGAAGCCCGCCCCCATGCGCAGCACCGGGTCGCGGTGCGTGGTGTAGGCCCAGAACTCGTCGGCCGGCAGTTCGAGCCGCGGCGTCATCGGCCCCTTGGCGGGGTCGTGCAGGCGCGGCATGTTGGCCGCGTAGTCCTCCTCGTCGGGCTGCACCTGCCGCAGCAGGGGCAGCAGCATTTGGTCGAACGAGGGCATGGGCTGCGGCGCGAAGCGCGACTCGGGGATCGCCCAACGGTCGATCTCGCGGTCGAAGACCGAGAGCGACCCGAAAAAGAAGCAGGCCATCAACACGTAGCCGAGCACGAGGCCGAACCAGGTGTGCAGCCAGGCCATGGAGAGGCGGAAGGAGGAGAACATAGCAAGAGCTCCGGACGGATCAAGCCAAGGCGCGGGACACGACCCACGACAGCGCGGTCATCGAAGCCCCGCCGCCCGCGAGCACCAGCCACACCCGCACGACGCTGGCGGCCGCGAAGGCCCACAGGAACAGACCCAGGAAAACAAGGAACGCCAGGAGGAACAGCAGGGTCTGCGCCTCGTGGTAAGGCATGCCGGCGGCCACCCCCAGCGAGATGCCGAGGGCCACGAAGCCCCAGGTGAAGAGCCAGCCGCCGAGCAGGCTGGCGGCGATGCGAGAGACGACCCGGGGCGGGGCAAGAGTGGCAGCAACCATGGGTCTATTCGAGCGGGTGTGCTGGGTAGCAGGGGTTCAGTGAAGCAAGAAGATCAGCGCCGCTGGTGCGGGGCGCCGAGCGCCCGAACGCCCCACTCCCCACTTCACGCCTAAAACGCCGCGACTGACTTAATGCGACTCCTTCTCGGCTACTTTCACACCCAGTCGGCCGCTCGGGGCGCAATCCAGTCATGTGCGCTCCGGCGGCGCAGCCGGCAGTCCGTTTCGTGCGTGCCGCACGGCGCTCTCGATCGACCGCATGGCCGCCGGGTCCCGCGGGCCGACGAGGCCACACAGCAGCGCCAGCGGCTCCTGCGCGTGCCGCAGGCAGGCGCTTCGCCACGCCCAGGGCAGCGCATCGTCCTGCGCCGTGCGAAGCAGCGTGTTCAACAGGCGCAGCTGCACGGCGACCGGGGAGGCGAGGCCACGGCGGGCGATGCGCCGGCCGATGTGCAGGTACAGGCGCAGATGGTCGGTGGCGCGCACCGCTAGGCCGCAGCGGATCCGCATCTGCAGGCGCTGCCATAGGTCCAGCAGCGCGGCGGCCTCGGTGTCTACGTCGGCGAGGGAAGGCAGCGTGTCGCCGGTGTGGATCGATGAAGCGGTCAGCATAAAAAAGGTCTCCGGGCGAGAGCATGGGTCCGCCGTAGCAGCGGATCAGAAGCGGTAGGTGGCGGTCAGCGTCGCGGTGCGCCCGGCGCCGTAGAAACAGTCGCCGCGCGGCAGACAGGTGCTCACGTAGGTTTCGTCGCCCAGGTTTTGCAGGTTGAGCGCGTAGCGCCACTGCGGGCTGTCCCAGGCCAGCAGCGCGTCGGTCAGGGTGACCGAGGGCGTCTGCGGGGCCGTCTTGTCGGTGAAGGCGCTGAAGCTGCGCACGCCCAGACCCACCGAGAAGCCCGGCACGCCGAACAGGCTGAAGCGCTGCTTGCCCCATACGGCAGCCTGGTGGTGCGGCAGGCCGTCGAGTGCCTCGTCGTTGTCGAGGTAGTTGTAGTGCGCGCTCAACTCGAAGGCCGGGCCGATGCGGCCCAGCACTTCGAGCTCCAGACCGCCGGTCTTGGTGCGGCCGAGCTGCTCCTGCGTGGTGGGCGTGACCTGCACCAGCCGGTTCTCCTCGCGCAACTCGAACACGGCGGCGGTGGCGCTGTAGTCCTTGCCCGGCGGTTCGTACTTGAGGCCGGCCTCGATCTGCTCGCCGCGCTGCGGCGTGAAGCGCCGGCCCGCCTGCGCGGCCACGGGCGTGAACGACTCGCTGTAGCTCACGTAAGGCGACCAGCCAGCGTCGAAGGCGTACATCACGCCGAGCCGGCGGGAGGTGGCGCGGTTCTTCTCGTCGTTGGCGCCTTCGAGCTCGCCGGTGGCGCGGTCGTGGCGCAGGCCGGCCACGACGATCCAGTGGTCGCCGAACTTCATCTGGTCCTGCAGGTAGACGCCGACCTGGCGCTGCCCGGTGCGCGCCACGTCTGCAAGCGGCGGGCTGTCATAGCCGTTGTAGACCGGGTCGTAGACGTCGATCGGCGGCGCGGTGCCCGGCCCCTCCCGGGCCGAGCGCCCGGTCTGCCGGAAGCGCAGCGCGTCCACGCCGACCAGTAGCTGGTGCCGCACCGGCCCCGTCTGAAGCCGACCCTCGAGGTGCTGGTCGAGCGTGGTCATCCGCACCTCGGTCAGGGTCGACTGCGCATAGCGGCCGACGATGCGCTGCGCCGGGTCGCGGTAGGAGTTGCCCGGCCGGGTGAACGAGTCGGCGTAGAGCGTGCGGTAATCGACCTCGTTGTCCGCCACGCGCAGGTTTTGCCGCACGGTCCACTGCTCGCTGAAGCGGTGCTCGAACAGCCAGCCGAGGGTCTGCCGGTCGGAGTCGTAGCGGTCGAAGCCGGGCTCGCCGATGAAACGCGAGTTCGGGATGCGGCCGTTCGGGTTGGGCGTGACGCTGCCGCTCCACGGAAAGAACTGCGCCGTGGAGCCCGAGCGGTCTTCCTGCCAGCGCGCCTGCAAGGTGAGCGAGGTGTCGGCGTTGGGACGCCAGGTCAGCGAAGGTGCGAACAGCAGCCGGTCGTCATCGATGAAGTCGACCTGCGTGTCCGACTTGCGCGCCAGCGCGACGAGGCGGTAGAGCCACTGGCCGTCTTCCGTGAGCGGGCCGGTGAAGTCGGCCTGCACCTGCCTGCGGTTGAAAGTGCCCACCTGCAGGCCGATCTCGCGCTGGGCTTCTTCCAGCGGCCGCTTGCTCACCAGGTTGACGATGCCCGCGGTGCTGCCCTGCCCGTACAGCATGGCCGAGGGCCCGCGCAGCACCTCGATGCGTTCGAGCATGTAGGGGTCGGTGCGCGTCGTGCTGGTGTAGTAGTTGAAGGTCTGGCGCAGACCGTCGAGGTAGACGTCCGGGTAGGCGCCGCGGACCAGGACGGAGTCGGTGCGCGAGTCGAGCCCGAAGGCATCGGAGCGCACGCCGGCGGCGTAGTTCAGGGCGTCCTGCAGGCCCTGCGCGCCGAGGTCCTCGATGCGCTCGCGCGTGACCACCGTCACCGACTGCGGCGTCTCGATCAGCGGCGTGTCGGATTTGGTGGCAGTCGCGGAGCGTTTGGCGCGGTAGCCGAGTGCCGGGCCGGAGGCGGTTTCGTCGTCGGCGCTGGACTTCACGCGCACCTCCGGCAGCGTTGCGGGCGCCGAGGCGGTGGCGCTCGCGGGCGGTTCGGCGGTTTGCGCCTGCGCGCCGAGCGGCAGGCAGGCAGTGGAGAGGGCTGCAGTCAGGGTAGAGAGCAGGCTGCGCTGAAAGGGGTGCACGGACATCGTGGTTCTCTGAAAGGGAAAGCGGGCAGGAAGGGAATGAAACGGCCGCCGGGCACTACCAGTGGTACGTGTCGGCGATCAGGGAAGCAAGCCACTCGGGTCGGCTGGTAATATCTTTGGTATTCCCATTGCCGGTGCATCGACCATGACCATGACCATCAAACTCGCCCCCGAGATGGAGCAGCGCTTGCGCCGACGCAGTGCCGCCCTCGGTAAACCGGCCAGCGCCCTGATCCGCGAAGCGCTGGTCGTGTACCTGGACGCCAGCGCGAAGGCCGACGCTTCGGCCTACGAACTGGGCGCGGATCTGTTCGGCCACCATGGCGGCAGCGCCGACCTCGCCGAGTCGCGCAAGGCAGGCGCCGCCGAAGCCTGGGTCGACAAGCACGCGTCGCGTCGTGGCTGAGCGCAGCGTCCGACGGACAGCGCCAAGGGCTCCGCCCGCGCCGGCACGCGCCATCGTGGACAGCGGACCGCTGATCGCGCTGTTCAATGCGGCGGACCGCTGGCACGGGCCCGTGCTGGCCTGGCTGCGCGACCACCAGCAGACCCGTCTGATCACCACTTGGCCGGTCCTCACGGAGGCGTGTGCGCTGCTGGCGCGCCGTCTGAGCAACCAGGCCGCGCTCGATTTCCTGCGCTGGATCGAACGCGGCGCGCTCGAACTCGACACGGCCCAGACGACGACCTTGGCCGATGTGCTGGGCATCAGCGAACGCTTTGCCGACCTGCCGTTCGACCTGGCCGACGCCTCCGTGGCCGAGGCCGCCGCGCGCCTGAAGATCAGTGCGGTCCTCACCATCGACACCGATTTCGACGTGTATCGGGACCGGGCCGGCCAGGCGCTTGTCAACCTGCTGCGCGGCAACGTGCCGGCTCGGCGATAGGGCGCATCGCCGCCTGTCGCCGCCGGTTGCGGGGGGGAATGACGGTAAGGGGACATGGCGGTAGACACGGCAGGAGTCCCGGAACGGCATGGCCGAGGCCGGCCGACCCCTCGCATAGCGACAAGGCGAAGCTTCACGGCGTCTGCGGCTCGGTCACGAACCCGACCTTGCTCAGCCCCGCGTTCGCGGCATCGGCCAGCGTCTCGGCCACCAGCCCGTAGGCCACGGTGTGGTCTGCGCGCAGGTGCACCTCGGGCTGCGGCTCGCGCCTGCCCTCGTCGGCGAAGCGCTGCGCGGCCTCGTCGCGGCTCACGACCGCGCCGTTCCAGAAGCGCGTGCCGGCCGCGTCGATCGCGAACTCGATCTTCTCGGCCTGGAGCACGTTGGGCTGCGAGCTCGCCTGGGGCAGTTCGAGCTTGACGGCGTGGGTGAGCAGCGGCGCGGTGACGATGAAGATCACCAGCAGCACCAGCATCACGTCGATGAGCGGGACCATGTTGATTTCGGCCATCGGTGCACCGGGAGACTTGCTGTTGTCGAAAGCGGCGAAGGCCATGGCGGTCTCGCTTCGCTTCAGGCGCGCGCCGTGGCGCCGCGGGCGGGGACGCTCGTCGCCGCCGCCGCC
>NZ_JACDCW010000132.1 GCF_013817345.1 Methylibium sp. | reverse complement strand
CCCTACGACTTGCTTGTCCATGATGTGCATTACCGGCTTGATGCACACCATCGCAGGCGCGCTCGATCAGGCGATCGTGCGCATCTCGTCGTGAACGGGCAAGAGGGCCTTGAGGCCACGCTTACACCGATCGCCGCCGCCGTGAACGAGAGCGCAATCCAGCCCAGCAAGCCCAGCGCCTGCGTGCGACTTCGATCCTGCATGCGGTTATCCCTCGTTGTTGCGAGCTTTCGCCTTGCCGAGAGCCACCAAGACAAAGCCGAGTCCGATGTAGGCAATCAGCAGACCCACGGCGTTGATGGCCGTTTGCCGGTAACCGATGGCGGCCACATCGATGAACGGATACGGATAGCTCCCGATTGCCGCCCCGCGCGCGAGCCCATATGCCAGGTAGGCCGCCGGGTAGCCGCTCCAGACCAGCGGATCGGTCCAGCGCAGCGGAGCCTTCGGCAGTACGAACCACCAATACAGCACATACAGCGCCGGCACCGCGTAATGCAGCAGCACGTCGGCCAGCCATTGCAGCCCCTGCGGCGCCCAGATGTGGCGCAACAGCAGGTGGTAGGCGAGGCCGACGAAGGCGATGCTCGTGGCAACGCCCGCAGCGACCGAAGGGCGCTCGAAGAAGCGCCCGCCGGCCGATGCACGCGCCAGCAGTGGCAGCGCGAGCGCCAAGCACACCAGAAGGTTGGTAAGGATCGTGAAGTAGCCGAAGTACGAAGCGACACCGAAGGCTAGAGACTGCCCGTTCGCCGACGCCAGCCGCAAGGACAGATAGAACTGCAGCAGCACACCGGCCGATGCAACGCCGGCCAAGACTCCCGTCACAAGGCTGCCGGGCTCTTTCCGTCGGTCGGCGGGCTCGCCGGCTAAAGCCGACATGAGGCTAGGGCGCTCTCTGGCCCAGCGCAGCTTCGATCTTCCTGTCGGTCTTGTACTGACTGAGCGCGTACACCGCCCAGATGGCCGCCGGAATCCAGCCGATCAACGTGACCTGGAGGATCAGGCAGATGACTCCTGCAATGGGTCGGCCGATCGTGAAGAAGACGACGAAGGGCAGAAAGATGGCAAGCAGCAGACGCATTCACAAACTCCGGTTGTCGATCGAAAAACGGGGCCGACCTACTTTTTCGGCATGTCGATGATTCGGACGGAACCCGCAGCCGGCCTCACGGGCGAGTTTGCCTTGCGCAGGAAGACCGGCGCGACCGCGACGACAAGCAGGTTCTCATTCATCGAGGAACCCACCCTTGAAAAGACTCCACACCGTCCCGTCATGCAGATAGAAGCAACCATCGGAGCAGAAGTCCTTGCCGGGAAAGAACTCGCGGTAGGCGCGCGGAACAAGGCGAACGAGTTGCTCGTCCGTCATTTCTTCCAATTGTTCGGCTGTAATGGGGCGACCGACCCGAAGATTTCGTGATTCCATGGTGATGAATGAGCCGAGTCGAAAATTACGATACCCAGGTTCGGAAATGAGTGGCTGGCCCCGGCTTGCAGCGGCAGGTTCGCTCGCGCAAGCCGCTCGAATGACTTGATCGACGCGGCGTCCACAGCAATCCATTAGCCTGCATCTGCGCCATAACCAGCAACATCTTTGAGGGCGGAAGCCTCCTCTTGTTTTTGTTTCGATACAACATTGAGGCTCCCGTCCGTCTCCAGCACCACTGCCTCTACCTCCTCCAGCGTTGCCACACCCTGCGCGCGCACCGCCGCACGTACCTCCGCTTCCGTCACCCGTTCAGCTTTCATCGCTTGCTTCAGAAATTGTCCGCGATGCAGCAAGAGCGACGGTTCTGCTTTCACGAGAAGGCACACCGTCGCTGACCTGACCGACAACCAAGCGATAAGAAACTGAAAGGCAATGAGAAGGGCAAAAGCAAGCACACCTTCGGCAAGAGCAACATCCTTCGACAGCAGTATTGTCGCGAAGGTAGAGCCGAGGGCGACGGTAACTACTAAATCAAAAGCGTTCATCTTCGAGAGCGTGCGCTTTCCCGACACACGCAGCAGTACTATCAGGGCGAGATAAGCCAACACGCCCACGACAAATACTCTTAGCAATCCAAACCAACTATCGAAAAACATTTCGCCCTTCCAACAGGTAATAGGTTATTTCTGAGAAGCGCCTGACGTTTGACATGAGAGGCTTGACCCCGCTTGTCGGGGCAAGTTCTCTCGATGGAAAGGTTAGGAATTTGTTGACAGTGAAAGGACTTGACCCGTTCCAAAGCCTAACCTGCCTTGCATCAAATGGAAGCTGCTGCCGACTGGAAACTTGGGAAGCGCCGCTGCTGGAAGAAGAAACTGAGCTTCCGCGCCCACAGCTTCACCGGCTATGTGACTCTCCAGCAGAGAGACGCGAACCGAGAAGCCCTCTGTTCCTGTGATGAAGAGGCAGTGAATTTTTCCATCTTGCTCTCTCCTTGGCAGCGCGGGCGCCTGCTCTGAATGCAACTTGAGCTCGACAACTACCTGAGCAACAAACGGCATTGAGGACGAGAAAGTCGGCGGTACTGGCACCGAGGGCCTGAACTTCTTGGCGAAGAAGGAGATGACGTTCCCGACAACCGGAACCCACATGACCATAAGCAGGGTGCCGAGATAGTACGGCGTGGACTGTGGGGCTGAAAAGCTTCTTAGCAGAGCGCCTGCCACCGCTGTGACGAGGAGCGCGACAACAATGAAAAAGCGGCGAGAGGAGATGGTGCTCATGTTCCGTGGAGCAACGCGCTCGCGCTGCTAGCCTGGAATCTCAGGTTCGACGAGTGCTGCAAGTTGCTCAAGGCATTCTTGCCAGCCGAGGTAGCACATTTCGACAGGGATGGCTTCAGGGATGCCTTCTTGCGTGATGTTGATCTCTGTACCGCAGGACACCTTCGCCAAGGTTACGGTGACCTGCATCTCCCCCGGCAAGTTCGGGTCGTCGAATTTGTCTGTGTATCGAAGTCGCTCGTGGGGAACAAGTTCCAGGTACTCACCGCCGAAGGAATGACCGTTGCCCGTTGTGAAGTTCGTGAACGACATCCGAAAGGTGCCACCCACCTTGGCGTCCATGTGGTGAACCTTGCACGTGAAGCCATGCGGTGGAAGCCACTTCGCCAGTGCCTCCGCGACCAGAAATGCCTTGTACACGCGCTCGGGCGGCGCACGCAGAACACGATGCAGTCGCACAGTACCTGTAGACATACTCACTTCTCCTTTTACGCCGTTCGGCGCTGTAGTGAACGAGGCTCCAGACTATGCATGAGCGCAAGTTCATGGTGACGCCCACGCCAAAGCTCAGCGGCGGGCTTGCCGTAGCGAAGCGGAGGCAAGACCGTCCAATGGAGCGCCTTGTTGGGCGTATGCGCCACCATGCCGCTAATCTGCCGCCTGGGGCGCACTGAGGCTCTTGCTGTAGAAACCTGATTGATCAAAGCAGCAGACGCGCTTCTTGCCAGAAGAAAGCATGTCACGGGCGTTTTCCACCCGACTTTTTCGGGTCTTGGCTTGCTTGGAAGACTCAACCCAGTGAATCCAGTCAAGGCGTGCGATGGTCGTAGTGTCATTCCAAGCAGCCTTGGCTGCCGGACACGCCGCAAGAGCTTCCTGTAGGTCATTTGGTGGCTGCGGCTCCGGTTCTGGATCGGCCGGAGGAATTTGAACAGTAACCAGCTCACCGATACTTGCACGGGCGGCTTCGCGTAGTTCCCGGCTCACCCTGAGCCAGTGGCTCAACTGGCCGTCCGGCTCAAGCGTGGCTTGAAAAGGGTGCCCGTTGATGGTGCCCTCGACTGAGGTTCTTCCGCGCCTTGGCAACGTGTCACTTGAACCTTTCGGTAGAACAAGAAAGGCCCATGAGCCATCCTCACCGGGCTTCGCCGGACGAAGTAGCTTTGTCTTGAATGTAGACGCGGCTGCTTTTGCCATTTCAAGACACCTTGGATGCCCAACGTTTGACATGAGAGGCTCGACCCGGCTTGTCGGGGCGAGTCCTCTCGATGGAAGGGTTGGGCATCACTGCTTCACTCGTGTCTTTGCTGGCCATACGCGAAGCGTGCAGTGCTTGGCCGCATGCGTGAAATCCTTGTCTGTGGTGAGGAGCGTCAGATCGTGCCGGATGGCGAGTTGTGCAAGCAGTGCATCAATAGTGCCGATCTGAACACCCGCTTGGCGACATGCATTTCGCAGGGCCGCAGCACCGATGTGATCATCTCGATCGGGTTGAAGCAGAGGCAAGGCGGCGAAGCGTTCGATGATCTGAGCCTGGGCTTTGGCACCCGAGAACCCTTGCAATAGTTCCTGAAGGACCAGACCTGTAGTAACCACGAGGTCTGAGCCGAACAAAGACTCCTTGAGTTCCTGCACCTCAGGCTCGGTAGCTTCAACATCACGGCGAAGAGCCAGAGACCAAACGCTGGTATCGACGAGCAGTGTCATTTGCGACGAGACCGTTCTGCCTTGTAGTCGAATGACTGATCCCACTCCAGCTTGCCGAGTAAGTCGGCTACGCGCAGTTGCTCGCGGCGCGCGATGAACTCTTGTAGGGCTTTGGTTACCGCAGCCTTCTTCGTGCGCTCACCGCTGACTTGAACTGCGCGGTCGAGAAGGGTTGGATCAATTGCGAGATTGGTGGCCATGTGTGACTCCTTGTGTGAAAGTCTACACACTTCCGGCGTTGTGAGCTACTCGGTTTGAGCCCCTCGTCGTCTGTGATGCCCAACGTTGGCGTTCAGCCGCCGCCGAAGGCAGCCCGCTCGGACGCCGGGTTGGGCGCGAGCGATCGCAGGGCAAACTGACTTGCACCGCCGAGGCCGCTGGCGCTGATGGTGAACCGGCCGATGAGACGGCGTGCGAAGTTGCGAGCGACACACGGCTCGTGTATTGCGCCGACCTCGGAGCTGCGCCTGCTTGCGGTGCGCTGGCCGCCGAAGGACGGACAGCCCGGCGCGGCATGTCGAGCGGCGGCATCACCTGCACGAACAGTCGGTGCAACGGGCGGTGTCTTTGGCGGCGCGCCGCGCCGGCATCGGCAAGCCGTGCTCGCCGCATGTGCTGCGCCATTCCTTCGCCACGCATTTGCTGCAAGCCGGCTACGACATCCGCACGGTGCAGGAACTGCTCGGCCACAGCGATGTGCGCACGACGCAGATCTACACGCATGTGTTGAACCGGGGCGGGCGAGGGGTGCTCAGTCCGCTGGATGCGAGCTGATCGTCCGCAACCGGCGAGGTGGTTTCGCCTTGGCCTTTTCGAGTGGCACTGCAGGCGAGGCCGTGAGGCCCTCACCCGACCCTCTCCCAGAGGGAGAAGGAAATACAAACGAAGCCGCGCAGGCGAGGCCTCACACCTGCATGTTCATGATGTCCGTGTAAGCCTGCACCAGCTTGTTGCGCACATGCAGCGTCGCCTGAAAGCCGATCTGTGCTTTCTGCATCGACACCATCGTCTCTTCCAGGCTGACCGAAGGGTTGCCGAGCTGCACCTGCTGCTGTTGCTGCGAAGTCTGCAGTTGCGCGGCGCTCACTGATTTGAGTGCCTGGCTGAAGCTGGTGTGAAAACTTGCGCCCTCCGCGGCGCCGGCAGCCGTGCTCTGGCGCACGCGCTCGGCTACCTGCGGCATGCCGGCGCGGGCAGCGGCCTGGGCGAAGTCGAAGGGCTTGAGCTTCATGTCCATGGAACCGGATGCTAGGGCTCCCTTTGGTACGCAATGAGGCGAACTGGGCGCCATTGCCGGCCTTGTTCGCCGCTTGTGCGACTTCAGTCGATTGAAACAATGCCGAGGCACACCTGGGATCGCCCGGGGTGCGCACAACAACATCAACACACAGAGCCGCGACGCCCCCTACGCCCACGATGGACACCGCACTCGCCCCCCTCGGCAACTCCAGCGCCGCCACCCTGCTTAGGCCCACGCAGACGGAGGCCGATGCCGGCTTCGGCGCGCGCCTGGCCGGCTTGCCACCCGGACGCAAGATGATGCTGGGCTTCGGCGTCATGGCGCTGGCCGGCATCGCGCTGGCCATGTCGATGTGGTCCTCGCACGGCAACTACAAGGTGCTCTACGCCAACTTGTCCGACAAGGACGGCGGCGCCATCCTCGCGCAGCTCTCGCAGATGAACGTGCCCTACAAGCACGCCGACGGCGGCAGCGCCATCCTGGTGCCGGCCGACAAGGTGCACGACGTGCGCCTCAAGCTCGCCTCCAGCGGCCTGCCCAAGGGTGGCGTGGTCGGCTTCGAGCTGATGGACAACGCCAAGTTCGGACAAACGCAGTTCCAGGAACGCCTGACTTTCCAGCGCGGGCTGGAGGGCGAGCTCACGCGCTCCATCGGCGCGCTGTCTGCGGTGCAGAGCGCTCGGGTTCACCTGGCGCTGCCCAACCAGAACGGCTTTTTCCGCGAGCAGCAAAAACCCAGCGCCTCGGTGCTGCTCACGCTGCACCCCGGACGCCTGCTCGACCGCGCGCAAATCGCCGGCATCGTTCACCTCGTCTCCAGCAGCGTGCCCGAGATGAACCCCAAGGCCGTGAGCGTGCTCGACGCCAGCGGCGCCTTGCTCTCCGGCGCGCCGGAAGGCAACGCCTCCGGCATGCTCGACGCGCAGCAACTGCAATACGTTGCGCAGATCGAAGCCAACTACACGCGCCGCGTGTTCGACATCCTCGAGCCCGTGCTCGGCCGCAACAACCTGCGCGCGCAGGTCACCGCCGACATCGATTTCACGCAGACCGAATCCACCTCCGAGGAGTTCGCACCCAACCAGGGCCGCGACGCCGAGGGCAAGCCGGTGCAGGCCACCGTGCGCAGCGAGCAGAGCGCCCAGTCAGGCTCGGGCACGGCTGGGCTGCCCGGTGGCGTGCCGGGGGCCGCGAGCAACCAACCGCCGGTGCCGGCCACGGCGCCGGTCAACGGCGGCGCGGCGCCGCTGCAGGCCGCACAGGCGGGCACGCAGGGCGGCAGCAGCAGCCGGCGCGACGCCACCATCAACTACGAAGTCGACCGCACGGTGCGAGTCACGCGCGCCGCCACGGGCAACGTCAAGCGCCTCAATGCCGCGGTGGTGGTCAACCACCGCTCGGTCACCGACGCCAAGGGCAAGACGACCACCACCGCGCTCACCGTGGAAGAGCTCGACAAGCTCACCGCGCTGGTCAAGGAAACGGTGGGCTTCAACGCCGAGCGAGGCGATTCGGTCAAGCTCATCAATGCGCCCTTCAGGGTCGAGGCACCCGTTGCCGAGACGCCGCTGCCGCTGTGGCAGCAGCCCGGCACGCAGGACCTGATGCGCACATTGGCGGTGCCCGGCGCGCTCACGCTGCTGGCGCTCATCGTCGTGTTCGGTGCGGTGCGCCCGGCGCTCAAGGCGGCACAGTCGCCTCGCCCGGCGCCTCGCCTGGACGCGGTGGTCGACGACGTGCAAACGCTGCCCGCCGCCAACCGCGCGCCGCTGCCGCAGCTCGAGGCGCCGGTCGCCGACGACCGCCTCACGCTCGCTCGCACCATCGCCAAGGAGAACCCGCAGGCGGTGGCCAACATCGTGCGGGGCTGGGTGAGCAAGGAGTCCTGAGCATGGATGACGAAGGACTCGAAGACTCGGCCATCCTGCTGATGTCGCTCGGCGAGGAAGAGGCCGCCGAGGTGTTCAAGCACCTCGCGCCCAAGGAAGTGCAGCGCCTGGGCGAAACCATCGCCCGCATGAAGACGGTGCCGCGCGAGCGGGTCGAGCAGATGCTCGCGCGCTTCACGACCTCCGCAGCCGACACCAGCATGCTGGTCAGCGACACCGACGAATACATCAAGGCCGTGCTGCGCCGCGCGCTGGGCGACGACAAGGCCAACCTGCTGATCGACCGCATCCTGCAGGGCGGCGACGTCTCCGGCATCGAGAGCCTCAAGTGGATGGACCCCGGCTCGGTGGCCGAGCTGCTGCGCAACGAGCACCCGCAGATCGTCGCGGCCATCCTCGTGCACCTCGATTTCGATCAGGCGGCGGACGTGCTCAAGCAGTTTCCCGAACGCCAGCGCAACGAGGTGATGGTGCGCGTGGCCACGCTCGACGGCATCCAGCCCAGCGCGCTGAAGGATCTGAACGAGGTGATGAGCAAGGTGCTGGCCGGCGGCGAGCGCATGAAGAAGGCCACCATGGGCGGCGTGAAGACCGCCGCCGAGATCATCAACGTGATGGGCTCGACGGTCGAGACCTCGGTGCTCGACTACATCCGCGAGGCCGACGGCGACCTCGCGCAAAAGATCATGGACAACATGTTCACGTTCGACGATCTGCTCAAGATCGACGACCGTGGCGTGCAGGCGCTGCTCAAGGAAGTGCAGAGCGAATCGCTCGTCATCGCGCTCAAGGGCGCCACGCCCGAGCTGCGCGAGAAGATCTTCACCAACATGTCCACGCG
>NZ_JACDCW010000131.1 GCF_013817345.1 Methylibium sp. | reverse complement strand
CGAGCTTGGTGCGGATCGGCAGCGACTCGAAGCTTCTGGTTTCGCCCAGCAGCCGGCGAAAGCGCTTGCGGTCGCTCGCATCGATGCGCACGAGCTTGGCCAGCTCGTCGAGCGTCGCGTCCAGGTCCTTGACCTGCCCCGGCGTTATTTCCAGCGTGTAGGCCGAATAGTTGCTCGCCAGCACGACGCCGTTGCGGTCGAGGATGAGCCCGCGGTTGGGTGCCAGCGGCAACACGGCAATGCGGTTGCTCTCTGCCCGCGTGGAAAGCTCGTCGTGGCGCAGCACTTGAAGCGTGGTCAGCCGTGCCACCAGCAGGCCGAAACCCAACAGCACCAGCACTGCAGCAGCGAGCAGCCGCAGCCGGAAGCGGCCGAGTTCGCGGTCGAGGTCCTTCAGTTCGGTCATGCGACGAAGTCGGGAACGGGTGAACGATGCTGCGCCATTTTCAACAGTCCGTGATTGCGGCCGGAGCGAGCGGCTAAAGCGGCCGGTTCGCGTCCGGGTCCGGCGCGCGGCGTTGCGGCGCCAGCAGCAGCAGGGAAGCCACGGGCCACAGCAGCGCTTCGATCACCGGCGCTGCGGCAAGGTTCCAGCCGGGAAACGCCGCGCCTGCGGCCAAACGCACGATCAGCGACACGAGGTGCGCCGCGGCGAACAGCGGCAGCACCTGCAGCGCCTGCGCCGGCACGCTGAACCACAACATCCGGCGGTGGATCGTGGTGGCGAAATAGCTCAGCAACGTATAGGCCAACGCATGCTGACCGAGGAGCGAGCCCTCGTGCACGTCCATCAGCAAACCGAAGACGAAAGCCGCGCCGATGCCCACCTTGCGCGGCTGGTGCACGTTCCAGAACACCAGCGCCACGGCCAGCACGTCGGGCATGGCGGGCACCCGGCCGAAGGGCACTAGGTTGACCAGCAATGCGACCAGCAGCGAGCCCCACACGAACACCGGATTGACAGGCAGCAGCAGCTGGTCGGAACCTCTGGGCATGATCATGGCGCAACTCCCCCCGGCGACTGGTGCGCCCCATGCCGCGCAATACGGCCGCACTGCCGCGAGTTCGTGACGCTCATGGCTGCTCCGCCGATTGCGGCAGCACCGGTGCTGCGCTGGCAGCGGCCTCGCCCGGCCGCGGGGGCAACTGCAGATTGAGCGGCTCGAGCACCAGCACGTGGCGCACGCTGCCCTGCACCGCGGCGGGGGCGAGCACCACCTTCGCGAAGGTCTGGCCGCTGCGCCGGTCGACCGACACCACGGTGGCGACCTCGAGGCCGGGCGGGTAGATGCCGTCGACGCCCGAGGTGTGCAGCACGTCGCCGGGCTGCACGTCGGCGTTGTTGGACAGGAAACGCAGCTCCATCCCGGCGCCGGCTGCCAGCGTGCCGGGGTCGCCGTAGGCGGCAGCGCGCGCCTTGGTGCGGGTGTTGAGCACCGGAATGGCCGCGTCCTTGTCGGTCAGCAGCGTCACCTCCGAGGCCAACGGATAAACGCGCGTGACCTGGCCCAGCACGCCGTCGGCGTCGATCACCGGCGAGGCCGCCTCGATGCCATGGTTGGCGCCACGATCGATGATGAGCTTGCGGGTGTAGGGATCGGACGCCTCGTACAGCACTTCGGCCGCCTCTGAGCGCACGCTGACCTGCGCGCGCAGGCCGAGCAGCTCGCGCAGCCGCGCGTTCTCCTGCATGTGCAGATCCACGCGCGAAGCACGCTCGGACTGCTCGGCCAGCCGGCGCAGCGCCGCCGCCTCACCCGCGCGCGCCTCGGCGACACCGGCAAAGTAGTCGTGCACCGTTCCCCACGCCCGCACCGGCGCGAGCAGCACCCGCTCGACGGGGTGCAGCACCGTGGCCATCGCCGCACGCAAGGGCTGCGTGACCTTGAAACGCGTGTCGGCCACCATCAGAAAAAGCGCGAGCGCCGAGAAGAACACGAGCTTGGTCAGTGCCGGGATGCCCTGCTTGAAAAAGGGCGGCGGCGTGCGGTCGAGGGTGCCAAGGGGCATGGTCAGGGGGCGAGCAAAACAAAAAAGCCGGTCATGCGTGTGAGGCACGGGCCGGCTTTAGCGCTGCAGGACGTCGCTGGGTTAGTTGTCGCTCACTCGGAAGTGAAGATGCCACCCAGCCGCTCCATGCGCTCCAGCGCCATGCCGCAACCGCGAACGACGCAGGTCAACGGGTCCTCGGCCACCAGCACCGGCAGGCCGGTTTCTTCGGCGAGCAGCCGATCAAGATCGCGCAGCAGGGCGCCGCCGCCGGTGAGCATCATGCCGCGGTCGGAGATGTCGGCGCCGAGCTCGGGCGGCGTCTGCTCGAGCGCGTTTTTCACGCTGGAGACGATGTTGTTGAGCGGGTCGGTGAGCGCTTCGAGAATCTCGTTGCTCGAGACGGTGAAGCTGCGCGGCACGCCTTCGCTGAGGTTGCGGCCCTTGACTTCCATCTCGCGCACTTCGGAGCCGGGAAAGGCCGAGCCGATGTTCTTCTTGATGGCTTCGGCGGTCGGCTCGCCGATCAGCATGCCGTAGTTGCGGCGGATGTAGTTGATGATCGATTCGTCGAACTTGTCGCCGCCGACGCGGATGCTGCCCTTGTAGACCATGCCGCCGAGCGATATGACGCCCACTTCCGTGGTGCCGCCGCCGATGTCGACCACCATCGAGCCGCTCGCTTCGCTGACCGGCAGGCCGGCGCCGATGGCCGCGGCCATGGGTTCCTCGATCAGGTAGACCTCGCTGGCGCCGGCGCCGAGCGCCGATTCGCGGATGGCGCGGCGCTCGACCTGGGTGGAGCCGCAGGGCACGCAGATGATGATGCGCGGGCTCGGCCTGAGCACCGAACGCGGATGCACCATCTTGATGAACTGCTTGAGCATCTGCTCGGTGACGGTGAAGTCGGCGATCACGCCGTCCTTCATGGGGCGGATCGCCTCGATGTTGCCCGGCACCTTGCCGAGCATCGCCTTGGCCTCGGCGCCGACTGCCTGGATGGTCTTCTTGCCGTTCGGGCCGCCTTCGTGGCGGATCGCCACCACCGAGGGCTCGTCGAGCACGATGCCCTTGCCGCGCACGTAGATCAGCGTGTTGGCGGTGCCGAGGTCGATGGCAAGGTCGGTGGAGAAATAGCGTCGCAAGGAGGCGAACATGGAATACGTTTTGGGCTGGGCCGCGCATCGATCGAGCCGTGGCTTCGAGCGGTGCGTCGCCGGGTGTCGGGAGGCGGGCGAAAACGGTGTTCGGGGCGCAGTGCCGGCCGCGACATCCGCGCCCACGCTGCAACAGCCGCGCAGTGAACGCCTCCATCCCGGCCGGTGTGATTAAGCGAAGATAATATCTTAGGAAGCACGGGCGACCACCGTAAAAGTCGGTTGCAAAGGGTCCGCGGACCCGCCGCTTCGCCACTTCTTACCGCCCTTGCGCGCTTGTCTTTCGCTTCCATTCCATGGCCCTGAATCCCAACGACGTGAGCCGCATCGCCTTGCTCGCCAGGCTCGAGCTCCAGCCGTCCGAGCAGGCTGCGATGCTCGTGCAGCTCAACGGTTTCTTCGACATCGTCGAGCGCATGCGCGCGGTCGATACCACCGGCGTCGCGCCGCTGTATACGCCGCTGTCGGCCGTGCAGGACGTCGCACTGCGGCTTCGCGACGACGCGGTGACCGAGGTGGTCGAGCGCGAGGTCAACCAACGCAGCGCGCCTGCCGTGGAGGCCGGCTTTTTTCTCGTGCCGCGCGTGATCGAATGAGCGCGCGACCGAGCGCCCTGCACGAGTGCAGCGTCACCGAATTGAGCACGATGCTGGCGGCCGGCGACGTGTCGAGCACCGAGCTGACCGGCCACTTGCTCACGCGCGTGGCCGCGAAAGAATCGCTCGGCAGCTTTCTGTGCGGCGACCCCGAACTCGCGCTGCAGCACGCGCGCGAGTCGGACGAGCGGCGCACCCGCGGCCAGATGCGGGGCGTGCTGGACGGCGTGCCGATCGCCCACAAGGACATCTTCGTCACGACCGACTTCCCGAGCACCGCGGCCTCGAAGATGCTCGCCGGCTACCGCTCGCCCTTCGACGCGACGGTGGTGGCCAAGCTCAAGGCGGCCGGCACGGTGGCGCTCGGCAAGCTCAACTGCGACGAGTTCGCGATGGGCGGCAGCAACGAGAACTCGTCGGTGCGCCCGGCGCTCAACCCGTGGGACACCTCGCGCATTCCCGGCGGCTCTTCGGGCGGCTCGGCCGTCGCGGTGGCCGCGCGCCTGATCCCGGCGGCCACCGGCACCGACACGGGCGGCTCGGTCCGCCAGCCTGCTTCGCTGACGGGCGTGACGGGCATCAAGCCGACCTACGGCCGTTGCTCGCGTTACGGAATGATCGCGTTCGCTTCCAGCCTCGACCAAGCCGGCCCCATCGCGCGCAGCGCGCAGGATTGCGCGCTGTTGCTGAACGCCATGAGCGGCTTCGACGCATGCGACGCCACCAGCGCCCAGCAGCCGGTGCCCGATTTCGCCGCTGCCGTGCGCGTGCCGCGCGAGGGCACCAGCGCCGAGCGCCCGCTGGCGGGCCTGCGCATCGGCCTGCCGCAGGAGTTCTTCGGCGCCGCAGTGGCGACCGATGTGGCGCGCGCGGTGCGGGCCGCACTGGCCGAACTCGAGCGGCTCGGTGCGAGCCTGGTCGATGTGAGCCTGCCGCGCACCGAGCTGTCCATTCCGGTCTACTACATCATCGCGCCGGCCGAGGCCAGCTCGAACCTGTCGCGCTTCGACGGCGTGCGGTACGGGCACCGTGCCGCCGACTACACCGACCTGCTCGACATGTACCGCAAGAGCCGCAGCGAGGGCTTCGGGCCCGAGGTCAAGCGCCGCATCATGATCGGCACCTATGTCCTTTCGCACGGTTACTACGACGCCTACTACCTGCAGGCACAGAAGCTGCGCCGCATGATCGCCGACGACTTCCAGGCCGCCTTTGCGCACTGCGACGTGATCGCCGGCCCGGTCGCGCCCACCGTGGCGCGCAAGCTCGGCTCGCAGAGCGACCCGGTGGCCGAGTACCTGACCGACATCTTCACCCTGCCGGCCAGCTTGGCGGGCCTGCCGGGCATGAGCGTACCGGCCGGTTTCGGCCAGGCCGGCATGCCCGTCGGGCTGCAGTTGATCGGCAACTACTGGCAGGAGGCGCCGCTTCTGCACACCGCGCATGCGTTCCAGCAGGCGACGGACTTCCACCTCCGCGTGCCGCAGGGGTTTTGAGATGAGCCCTCCCGCACTCACCCGCGGCTACGAGGTCGTCATCGGCCTCGAGACGCACACGCAACTCGCCACGGTGTCGAAGATTTTTTCGGGCGCCTCGACGGCCTTCGGCGCCAGCCCGAACACCCAGGCCAGCGCGGTCGATCTGGCGCTGCCCGGCACGCTCCCGGTGCTCAACCGGGGCGCGGTCGAGCGCGCGATCCGCCTGGGGCTGGCGGTAGGCGGCGCCATCGCGCCGCTGTCGATCTTCGCGCGCAAGAACTACTTCTATCCCGACCTGCCCAAGGGCTACCAGATCAGCCAGTACGAGCTGCCGGTCGTGCAGGGCGGCACGGTCGAATTCCACCTGGCCGGCGTGCCGCACAGCGTGCGACTGACGCGCGCGCACCTCGAGGAAGACGCAGGCAAGTCGGTGCACGAGGGCTTCGAGGACTGCTCGGGCATCGACCTCAACCGGGCGGGCACCCCATTGCTGGAGATCGTCTCCGAGCCCGACATGCGCTCCAGCAAGGAGGCGGTCGAATACGCCAAGGCATTGCATGCGCTGGTGGTGTGGCTGGACATCTGCGACGGCAACATGCAGGAGGGCAGCTTTCGCTGCGACGCCAATGTGTCGGTTCGCCGCCCGGGCGCGCCTTACGGCACGCGGCGTGAGATCAAGAACCTCAACAGTTTTCGCCACATGGCGCAGGCCATCGACTTCGAAGTGCAGTGGCAGATCGACCAGATCGAAGACGGCCTGCAGGTCCATCAGGCCACCGTGCTGTTCGACGCCGACACGGGCGAAACGCGCGCCATGCGCAGCAAGGAAGACGCGCACGACTACCGCTATTTCCCGGACCCGGACCTGCCGCCGCTGGTGATCGAGCCGGCGTGGATCGAGCGGGTCAGGGGCGACATGCCGGAGCTGCCGCGCAGCATGGCCGGCCGCTTCGAGCGCGAGGACGGGCTGGCCGCCGCCGACGCGCTCGTGATGACGCAGAGCCTGGCGTTCGCGCGTTTCTACGAGTCGGTCAAGGCGGCCGGGGCGCCGGCCAAGATGGCCGCCAACTGGCTGATGGGCGAGGTCTCGCGCCGGCTCAACGCCGAGGAGCGCGGCATCGAGAGCAGCCCGGTCGCCCCTGAGACGCTCGCCGCGCTGATCGCGCGCATTGCCGATGGCACGGTGTCCAACAACGGCGCGAAGCAGGTGTTCGACGAGCTCTGGATGTTCGATCCCAGCCGCGACGCGGTGGTGCCCGGCGAGGTGCTGACTTCTTCGGCCCCGTTTTCGACGGATGCAGCAACCGCCGAAGTCGACGCGGTGATCGCAGCCAAGGGGCTGAAGCAGCTATCCGACAGCAGCGAACTCGAACGCATCGTCGATGCCGTGCTCGCCGCCAACCCGAAGTCGGTCGACGAATACCGCGCCGGCAAGGACAAGGCCTTCAACGCGCTGGTCGGCCAGGCCATGAAGGCCAGCAAGGGCAGCGCCAACCCGGCCCAGCTGGGCGAACTGCTGAAGAAGAAGCTGGCCTGAGCACCGGCGGGTCGTCCGGCGGGCAGGCCTTCCCGGCTCAGGGCCGCCGGTCAGTCAGCAGCCGACTGCTGGCTCAGCGCCCCGCGCCAGCCAGCGCCGACTGCGGCAGAGGCCCCAGCGAACCCGGCTCGGCGCCGCTCCACAGGCGCCTCAGACGCCCCAGTTCGGCGTCGTACAGGCCGTTGACCCGCTCGAGTTCGGCCTGCTGGTTGATGCCCAGCGCGCGCTGGGCCTCGATGCTCACGTCCACCGCATCGATCTGGCTCGTCAGCTTGGCCGGCACGGACTTGCCGCGGTAGAACTCGGTCTCGGCCATCAGCGGCTGGCGTTCCTTGCGCAGCTCGCTCACGCGCTCCTCCGAGGCCTGCAGTGCATTGCGAACGGGATCGAGCGCCACCTGGCGCGCACGGTCGTGGGCGGCTTCGTTGGGATAGCGGGCGATCAGGTTGCGGTCGCGGCGGATGGCGTCCAGCCGGGCGGAACGTTCGTGCAGCTTGCGGCGCTCGGTTTCTTCAAGGGCCGCGCGCTCGTCGGAGGTCAGGCTGGGTTGCAGGATCATGCGCAGCGAGCCGTCGCTGTTGAGCACGCGCTGCTGGCGGTCCAGGCATTCGGCGATCGGGCGATCGGCCGTCAGGTTGCGGCCGCCCGCATTGACGCAGGTGAAGATGGCGCCCTGGCCCGCCGGCTTGGCCTGCGCCTGCGCCGATGGGGCGCCGGCGGCGAGCGCCGCACCTAGCAACACGCCGGCCAAGGCTTGCGAACGTGCGATCCGCATCACCGAACTCTCCATTCCAGACCACCTTCGACACAGCTGCATTCAGACCCCGTAACGGTCGCGATAGGCCTGCACATGCGGCAGGTACTCCGACAGCGCGGGATCGGCCCCTTGCGCCAGATACTGCAACAGGTCGTCCAGGGTCGCAATGGCGCAGACCTGCAAACCCAGTTCACTTTGCACGAACTGCACGGCTGAGTGACTGCCCTCGCCGGCTTCGCCGCCCGTGCGCTCCTGGCGGTCAAGGGCGATCGCCACGCCGACCGGCATGGCGCCAGCAACCTCGATCATCGCGACCGATTCGAGCACCGAGGTTCCGGCCGACATGACGTCATCGACGATCACGACGCGCCCGGCCATCTTGGCGCCGACCAGGCTGCCGCCTTCGCCATGGTCCTTGGCTTCCTTGCGGTTGTAGGCGTAGGGCACGTTGCGGCCGCGCCGCGCGAACTCCATCGCCACCGCAGCGGCCAGCGCGATGCCCTTGTAGGCCGGACCGAACAGCAGGTCGAAGCTCAGCCCCGAGGCTGCGAGCCGGCGTGCATAGAATTCGGCCAGGCGGCCGAGCTTGGCGCCGTCGTCGAACAGGCCGGCGTTGAAGAAGTAGGGCGAAAGCCGCCCGGCCTTGGTCCTGAACTCCCCGAAACGCAGCACGCCCGCCTCGACCGCGAAGGCCACGAATTCGTGCGCGAGTGCGTCGTGCGGGCTCGGCTGCGGTGTCGTCTGCAAAGCCGGCGAAGGGGTCGTCATCGTCTGGAGTGCGCCGTGTTGCGTGTGGTTTCGCTCAACCTCAACGGCATTCGCTCGGCCGCGAACAAGGGCTGGGTCGAGTGGGCCGAACAGGCGGAAATCGATTGTATGGGCGTGCAGGAGCTCAAGGCCCAG
>NZ_JACDCW010000130.1 GCF_013817345.1 Methylibium sp. | reverse complement strand
GCCCGCCACGACAGCACCCAGAGGTGCGCACCATGCATCTATCCGAACTCAAAGCCCAGCACATCTCCGAACTGATCAAGATGGCGGAAACGCTCGAGATCGAGAACAGCGGCCGCATGCGCAAGCAGGAGCTGATGTTCGCGATCATGAAGAAGCGCGCCAAGCAGGGCGAGCAGGTTTTCGGCGACGGCGTGCTCGAAGTGCTGCCCGACGGCTTCGGTTTCCTGCGCTCGCCCGAGGCCAGCTACCTGGCTTCGACCGACGACATCTATCTCTCGCCGAGCCAGATTCGCCGCTTCAACCTGCACACGGGCGACCTGATCGAAGGCGAAGTGCGCGTGCCCAAGGACGGTGAGCGCTACTTCGCGCTGGTCAAGGTGGACCACGTCAACGGGATCACCGCCGAGGAGAACAAGCAGAAGATCATGTTCGAGAACCTGACGCCCTTGTTTCCCAAGGAGCAGTTCAAGCTCGAGCGCGACATCAAGTCGGAAGAGAACATCACCAGCCGCATCATCGACCTGATCGCGCCCCTGGGCAAAGGCCAGCGCGCGCTGCTCGTCTCGGCGCCCAAGAGCGGCAAGACGGTGATGATGCAGAACCTCGCGCATGCGCTGATCGCCAACTACCCCGAGGTGCACCTGATCGTGCTGCTCGTGGACGAGCGGCCCGAGGAAGTCACCGAGATGCAGCGCACCGTGCGCGGCGAAGTCATCAGCTCCACCTTTGACGAGCCGGCCGCGCGCCACGTGCAGGTCGCCGAAATGGTGATCGAGCGTGCCAAGCGCCTGGTCGAGTTGAAGAAGGATGTGATCATCCTGCTCGACTCCATCACCCGCCTAGCCCGCGCCTACAACAACGTGCTGCCCTCTTCGGGCAAGGTGCTCACGGGCGGTGTCGATGCCAATGCGCTGCAACGCCCCAAGCGCTTCTTCGGCGCGGCGCGCAACATCGAGGAAGGCGGCTCGCTCACGATCATCGGCACGGCGCTCGTCGAGACCGGCTCGCGCATGGACGAGGTGATCTACGAGGAATTCAAGGGCACCGGCAACTGCGAGATCCACCTCGACCGCCGCATGGCCGAAAAGCGCGTCTACCCGTCGATCCTGCTCAACAAGAGCGGCACGCGACGCGAGGAGCTGCTGCTCAAGCCGGAGATCCTGCAAAAAACCTGGATCCTTCGCAAACTCCTCTACCCGATGGACGAGATCGAGGCGATGGAGTTCATCCTCGACAAGATGAAGGCCACGAAGACCAATCACGACTTCTTCGACATGATGCGAAGGGGCGGCTAGCTATAATTCGCGGTTTTTCCGCTTCGGAAAGTGCGTCGCAACGCGCGGCGTGGCTCCCGCACCAATGGATTCAGCGAGGATATAAAGATGAAAGACGGCATTCACCCCAATTACCGCGACGTGTGCTTCGTCGACATTTCCAACGGCTTCAAGTTCGTGACGCGTTCTTGCGCGCAGACCCGCGAGACGGTGAAGATGGACGATGGCCGCGAACTGCCGCTGTACAAGTTGGAGACCACGAGCGAGTCGCACGCGTTCTACACCGGCACTCAGAAGAGCATCGACTCCCTGGGCGGGCGCGTCGAGAAGTTCCGCAACAAGTTTGCGCACGTCGGCTTGAAGAAGTAAGCGCTGTGGCGGCATCCGCCCACGCTAAGGCAGCCTCGGCTGCCTTTTTTCTTGCCGCGGCTCCGCACGGCGCTTGCTCCGCCGCTCGTCCGGGCCAGCCGTGCGGCATGCCGTCCATCGCCGGCGCGCGGCTTTTCCTGCAAGATGCCGCCCTGTCGCCTGGCCTCGGTCCGCTTTGAGCCTGCCCACCCCTGCCCTCGTCTCCCAGCGTGCCGCGCAGCGCTTGCCGCGCACGGCGCTGCTGCTGTTCTGCGCGGCCTACGTGCTGCCCGGCCTGTTCGGCCGCGACCCGTGGCGCAACGCCGACCTCAGCGCCTTCGGCTACATGCTGAGCCTGGCGCGCGGCGCGGCCGACCCGCTGATGCCGACGATCGCCGGCCTGCCGGCCGACGGCGCGCTGCTGCCCTACTGGCTGGGCGCCGCATCGATCGAACTGCTGGGGCCGCTGCTGGCCGCCGCGCCGGCCGCGCGGGTGCCGTTCGCCCTGCTGCTGATCGGCGTGCTGGTCTTCACCTGGTACAGCACCTACCACTTGGCACGCACCGAGGCGGCGCAGCCCCTGCCCTTCGCCTTCGGCGGCGAGGCCGCACCCATCGACTACGCCCGGGCCATCGCCGACGGCGCTCTGCTCGCGCTCATGGCCACCCTTGGCCTGCTGCAGCTCGGCCATGAGACGACGCCCGAGCTGGTGCAACTGTTCGCGACTGCGCTGTTTCTGTATGCGATGGCGGCGAGCCCTTGGCGAGCGGCCAGGTCGCGCGCCGCCGTATTGATCGCCTTGCCGATGCTGGCCGTCAGCGGCGCACCCAGCATCGGCGTGGGCTTCGCGGCGGCTGGGCTCGCCGTCAGTTTGCGCTCGAGCTACCCGCAGGCCCGCAGCTTCGCGATTTGGATCGCCGCCGCCGCTCTGCTCGCGGCAATGGCGGCCACCGCGATCGGTGCCTGGGCTTGGCGGCTCGAGCTGCCGTCGGATTGGGGCGATGCGTTGCGCTTGCTCGGCTGGTTCGCCTGGCCGGCCTGGGCCTTGGCCGCGTGGACGCTGTGGCGATGGCGCGCGCATGCGTTGCACCGTCACATCGCCGTGCCGCTCAGCGTGCTGCTCGTGGCACTGGCCGCGTGCATCGGCATGCGCGCTTCCGACCGCGCCCTGATGCTGGCGTTGCCCGCACTGGCGGTGCTGGCCGCCTTCGCGCTGCCGACCCTGCAGCGCAGCATGTCGGCCGCGATCGACTGGTTCTCGGTGGCTTTCTTCAGCCTCGGCGCGATCGCGATCTGGGTCATCTACGCCTCCCTGCAGCTCGGCGTGCCGGCCAAGCCGGCGCAGAACATCGCGCGGCTTGCGCCGGGCTATCCGGGCGGCTTTTCGCTTTGGGCGCTGCTCGTGGGGCTGGTCGCCACGCTGGCCTGGCTGCTGCTGGTGCGCTGGCGCACGGGGCGCCACCAACAGGCGCTGTGGAAAAGCCTGGTGCTGCCGGCCAGCGGCCTGACCTTGTGCTGGCTTCTGCTGATGACTCTCCTGCTACCCGTGCTGGACTATGCGCGCAGCTATCGGCCGCTGGTCGAGCACATTGCCCGGCATGTTCCCGACCATGCCTGTGTGGCCACCATCGGCCTGCAGACGGGCCAGTTGGCCGCGCTCGAATACCACGGCGGCTGGCGCGTCGAGGCGCTAGGCGCCGCGTCGAGTGACTGCGGCTACCTGCTCGCCCCAGGCCGCGTCGGCATGCCGGCAGACGAGCTGCAACGCGACGGCTGGTTGCTCGTGGCCCGCGAACGCCGACCGACCGAGCGCGACGACGAGACCGTGGTCTATCGCCGCAGCAAGCCCGCCGAGGCAGGCACCGGCACTGCGCGGTGACGTCCGCGCGCACGCTTGTTGGCCGCATCGCGCGGCATGCCGGCTCGATTCTGATCGGCCAGATCGCGGTGATCGGCTATGCGGTGGCCGACACGGTGATGACCGGCCGCCACAACAGCGCCGATCTCGCAGCGCTGGCGATCGGCTCGGCCGTGTACATCAGCGTCTATATCGCGCTGACCGGCGTGGTGCAGGCGCTGATTCCGGTCGTCGGACACCACCACGGCGCAGGCAACCGCGAAGGCGTGCGGCGCAGCTTCCAGCAGGGTGCCTGGCTCGCGGCAGCCGTCGCGCTGCCCGGCATGGCGCTGCTGCTGTTTCCAGAGCCGCTGCTGGCGCTGGTGAAGACCGAGGCGGAGATCATCGAACGGGTGCGCGCCTACCTGTTCTGGCTGGCCTGGGCGCTGCCGGCGGGCCTGCTGTTTCGCGTTTACGCGGGCTTGAACCAGGGCCTGTCGCGCCCGCTGATGGTCACGCTATTGCAGTTGATGGCGCTGGCGCTCAAGGTGCCGCTCAACGCCTGGCTGATCTTCGGCGGCGCCGGCGTGCCGGCGCTGGGCGTCGCCGGCTGCGCGCTGGCCACGCTCATCGTGCAGTGGTCGCTCGCGGCGGTGGCCATGACGATGCTCACGCGCCATGCGCTTTACCGGCCGCTGCGGCTCTTCTCGGACTGGCAAGGGCCGCGCTGGACCCAGCAGCGGGAACTGCTGCGCCTGGGTCTGCCCAGCGGAGCCGCCCTGTTCTTCGAGGTCACCGGCTTCGCGCTGATGGCCGTGTTCATCGCGCGTCTCGGCACCACGCCGCTGGGCGCGCACCAGATCGTCGCCAACGTCGCCAGCGTGATCTACATGCTGCCGCTGTCGATCGGCATCGCTACCGGCGCGCTCGCCTCGCAATCGCTCGGCGCCGGCGATCGGCGGCTGGCTCGGCGCGTCTGCCAGCAGGGGCTGGCACTCGCGTTGGGCCTCATCGCTGTGTTGAGCGTGGTGCTGGTGTTCGCGCGCGACACGCTGGCGGAGGCCTACAGCAAGGACACGGCGGTGCAGGCAATGGCGGCGCACTTGCTGCTGGTCGTCGCGGTGAGTCAGCTCGCTTACGCGACGCAATGCGTTGCGTCGTTCGCGCTGCGCGCTTATCGCGTTGCCCTGCTGCCGGCCGTCAGCTACGCCGTGGGCTTGTGGGGCGTGGGCCTGGCCGGTGGTTACTGGCTTGCCTTTCAGTCGCCGGCGGGGTGGCCGAATGCCCTCGCGGGCGCGGCGGCATTCTGGTTCGCCAACGGGGCGGCGTTGCTGCTGGTGTGCGCCTTGTTGCTGGCGCTCCTTCAGCGCGTCTCCGCAGGGCTGCCGCGAGCGGCAGTGAGCGCTTCCCCCTGACGGCGCGGGTCGGGCGCCGGCTCCAGGTAGCGCAGCCTCGCAGCCGGAAAAATCAGCCGGAAGGTCGAGCCCTTGCCCGGCTCGCTTTGCACACTCAATTCGCCGCCGTGGCGCTGCACCACGTGCTTGACGATCGACAGTCCCAGACCCGTGCCGCCGGTATCGCGCGAGCGGCTGCCGTCGACGCGGTAGAAGCGCTCGGTGAGCCGCGCAATGTGTTCACGTTCGATGCCCGGGCCCGTGTCCTTCACCGTGAATTCGCCCGAGCCGTTGGGCAGCACGCGCCACGCGATGTCGATGCGGCCGCCCTCGGGCGTGTAGCGCACGGCGTTGTTGGCCAGGTTGGTCACGGCGCTGAGTAACTCCGTCTCGGCGCCAGCGATCTGGGCGGCGTCGTCGCTGGTCAGGGTGAGCGTGTGCCGGCTCATCGAAAGGGTGCGTGCATCGACTTCCACCTGTCGCAGAAGTTTGTCGACGGCAACCCATCGATCGGCCGCAGGCCGGGGGCTGCCTTCGAGTTGAGCGAGCGTCAATAGATCGGCCACGAGGCTTTGCATGCGCTGCGTCTGCTGGCTCATGAGCAGCAGCACGCGCTTGCGCTCGACTTCCGTCAGCGGCAGGCTGGCCATGGTCTCGATGAAACCCGACAGCACCGTGAGCGGCGTACGGATTTCATGCGACACGTTGGCGACAAAATCGCGGCGCATGGCGTCAGCCCGTTCGCGCTCGGTGATGTCTTGCGACAGCACCAGCTTCCTGCCTTCGCCGTAGTCGCGCACCAGCACGGACAGCGTGCCGCGTCCGCGCGGGTCCGGAAACTGGACGGGCTCCTTGAAGACCCCCGTCTGCAGATAAGCCACGAACGCAGGCGCGCGCACGAGGTTGGTGATGTGCTGCAGCCGATCGCGCTGCGGATCGAGGCCGAAATGCGCCGCTGCCACCGAATTGCACCAGTCGATCTGCTCGTTGACATCGAGCATGAGCACACCGTTGGGCGAGGCCTCCATCGCGTCGAGAAAGCGGCTGAGCCGGGCCTGCTCCTGCGCGGCTAGCCTTTCGCGCGAGCGGATGCTGCGCTCGACGCGATAGCCGATTTCGCCCCAGAATCCCGCGTCGCGAGGCGCGTCTGCCTCCTGCGTTCCACGCAGCCAAGCGATGAGTCGCATGCCGCGGATCGTGTCCAGCAGGACCAGCAGGGCCACCGCGCCCGCCGCGCCGAGCAGCATGCCGAGCACCGGCGCCCGCAGGGAGCTGCCGACGAAGTAACCGAGCAGGCCGCCGGCGAGCATGGCGGTGACGCCGGCGAGCAGCCGCGAGAGCAGCCAGCTCACGCGCGCCTTCCGCCGCCCCGCTGCACGCTCAGGCCGACAACGCGGCCACCTGCTGCGTGAGCCGGTAGCCGGCGCCGCGCACCGTCTCGATCATGGCCGAACAGGCCACGGGCGCGAGCGCTTCGCGCAGTCGCTTGACGTGTACATCGACTGTGCGCTCCTCGATGAAGACGTGGTCGCCCCAGACGCGGTCGAGCAACTGCGCCCGCGAGTGCACGCGCTCCGGATGCGTCATGAAGAAATGCAGCAGTCGAAACTCGGTCGGCCCGATCTTGACCTCCAAGTCGCCGCGGCCGACTCTGCGCGTCGACGGGTCCAGTCGCAGCGAACCGACCTCGACGGCGCTGTCCAGCGCCTCGGGCGCCTTGCGGCGCAGCACCGCACGGATGCGCGCCATCAGCTCGTGGGTCGAGAACGGCTTGGTCAGGTAATCGTCGGCACCGGCATCGAGCCCGGCTACCTTGTCGCCCTCGTCCGCGCGCGCGGTCAGCATGATGACCGGCAGCTCCTTGGTGCGGCTCTCGGCGCGCCAGCGCTTGGCCATGGCCAGGCCCGACTGGCCCGGCAGCATCCAGTCGAGGATGACCAGATCAGGCAGCACGCGGTCGATCTCGGCTTGCGCCTCGTCGGCCGTGGCCGCGACGCGAACCTCGTAGCCTGCATGACGCAGGTTGAGCGAAATCAACTCGGCGATCGCCGCTTCGTCTTCCACCACCAGCACTCGACTCATGAATGACTCCTCTTTGCTTGCCCAATGGCGCGTCAGCGAACCATCGACTCGACCGTCGCCACCGGGTTGTGGCGCACATCGGTGCCCTTGACGACATAGATGATCTGCTCGGCCAGATTCTTGGCATGGTCGCCGACCCGCTCGATCGCCTTGGCGACGAACACGAGGTCGATGCTCGCGGAAATGGTGCGCGGGTCCTCCATCATGAAGGTGATGAGCTTGCGCATCAGGCCCTCGAATTCCTGGTCGATCTGGTCGTCCTGCTTGAGCACCTCGACCGCCTTTTCCACGTCGAGCCGTGCGAAGGCGTCGAGCGCCTTGCGCAGCAGCGCGGTGGCAAGCGTGGCCTCGAAAGCGACATCGGACACCGGCAGGCGCAGACGGCTCGAAACGCCCGTGTTGACGAGTCGCTGCACCGTGCGCGCCACGCGCGCGGCCTCGTCGCCGACCCGCTCGAGGTTGCCGATGGTCTTGCTCACCGCGATCAGCAGGCGCAGATCGCGAGCAGTGGGCTGACGGCGCGCGATGATGCTGGAGAGGTCGCGGTCGATGTCGAGCTCCATCTGGTTGACCTTCTCCTCCTGCACGAGCACCTGCGCGGCGGTCTCGCTGCTGAAGTTGCTCAGCGCGTACATCGCCTGCGCGACCTGGGATTCGACCAGGCCGCCCATCTCGAGCACGCGGGTCGAGATGCCGCTGAGTTCGGCATCGAACTGGGTGGAAAGGTGTCTCTCGCTCATGCTGCTGTCCTCGGTTGTCTTCGCTCAGGCGGGCTGGAGAGCCGCTGCCCTCATCCGAACCGCCCGGTGATGTAGTCCTCGGTGTCCTTCTTCTTCGGCTTCATGAACAGGTCGGAGGTCGGTCCGAACTCGATCAGGTCGCCCAGGTACATGTAGGCCGTGTAGTCGGAGCACCGCGCCGCCTGCTGCATGTTGTGGGTGACGATCACCACGGTGTAGTCGGCCTTGAGCTCGTGGATCAGCTCCTCGATCTTGCCGGTGGAGATCGGGTCCAGCGCCGAGCAGGGTTCGTCGAGCAGCAGCACCTCGGGCTTGATGGCGATGCCGCGCGCGATGCACAGCCGCTGCTGCTGCCCGCCGGACAAGCCCGAGCCGCTCTGGTTGAGCTTGTCCTTGACCTCGTTCCACAGCGCCGCCTTCTTCAGCGCCCACTCCACGCGCTCGTCCATTTCGGCCCGCGGCAGTGTCTCGAACAGCTTCACGCCGAAAGCGATGTTGTCGTAGATCGACATCGGAAACGGCGTGGGCTTCTGAAAGACCATGCCGATCTTGGCGCGGATGAGCGAGACGTCGTCCTTCGAATTCAGGATGTCCTCGCCGTCGAGCAGCACCTGACCTTCGGCGCGCTGCTCCGGATAAAGCTCGAACATGCGGTTGAAGCAACGCAGCAGCGTCGACTTGCCGCAGCCGGAGGGGCCGATGAAGGCAGTGACCTTGTTCTCCGGGATGTCGAGGTCGATGTGCTTGAGCGCCAGGAAGTGGCCGTAGTAGAAATTCAGGCCGCGCAC
>NZ_JACDCW010000030.1 GCF_013817345.1 Methylibium sp. | reverse complement strand
GCGGCGCCTTGCGCCGCACCCCGGGAACCCGCGCGCTACCATGAACTCATGCCCTCCCGTGCCGTCCAAGCCGTTCGCAAAAAGCTGAGCCAGGCCCTGCCGGCCTTCATGCTGGGCTCCAACAGCGAGGCCCCGGCAGCCGAAGCGGCGGCCAGCGACGCAGCCGCCGCCTCCTTCGCCACGCTGACCAAGAAGCTCTCGTATCTGAGTGCGGCCGACATCAAACGCGTGCGCGAGGCCTACAAGTTCGCCGACGAAGCTCACCTCGGTCAGTTCCGCGCCAGCGGCGAGCCTTACATCACCCACCCGATCGCGGTGGCCGGCTTGTGCGCCGGCTGGAAGCTCGACGCCACCGCCATCATGGCCGCGCTGATGCACGACGCCATGGAGGACTGCGGCACCTCCAAGGTCGAATTGATCGAGCGCTTCGGCGCTCCCACTGCCGACCTGGTCGACGGACTGACCAAGCTCGACCGGCTGCACTTCTCCACGCGCGAGGAGTCGCAGGCCGAGAGCTTCCGCAAGATGCTGCTGGCGATGGCGCGCGACGTGCGCGTGATCCTCATCAAGCTGGCCGACCGGCTCCACAACATGCGCACCATGCAGGCCGTGCAGCCGGCCAAGCGCGAACGCATCGCCCGCGAGACGATGGAGATTTACGCGCCCATCGCGCACCGCCTGGGGCTGAACCAGACCTACCGCGAGCTCCAGGAGCTGAGCTTCCAGTACCTGCGGCCCTGGCGCCACGCGGCGCTCTCGAAGGCGGTGCTGCGCGCGCGCGGCAACCGCCGCGACATCGTCGAGCGCGTGCAACTCGACGTGGAAAAGGCGTTCAAGACCGCCAAGCTCGCGGTCGATGTTTCGGGCCGCGAGAAGATGCTTTATTCCATCTATTCCAAGATGGAAGAAAAGCACCTGAGCTTCGCGCAAGTCAACGACATCTTCGGCTTTCGCATCGTTGTGGGATCGCTGCCTGAGTGCTATCTGGCGCTGGGCGTGCTGCACCAGCTCTACAAGCCGATGCCGGGGCGTTTCAAGGACTACATCGCCATTCCCAAGGCCAACGGCTACCAGTCGCTGCACACCACGCTGGTCAGCCCACTGGGCACGGCCGTCGAGTTCCAGCTCCGCACCGAGCCGATGCACGTGGTGGCGGAGGCGGGCATCGCCGCGCACTGGCTCTACAAGGCGCATGGCAGCGGCGACGCGCAGCACCTCGGCGCCATGTGGGTGCAGTCGCTGCTCGACATCCAGAACGAGACGCGAGACGCGGCCGAATTTCTCGAGCACGTGAAGATCGATCTCTTCCCCGACTCGGTCTACGTGTTCACGCCGATGAGCAAGATCCTCGCGCTGCCGCGCGGTGCCACGGCGGTGGACTTCGCCTATGCGATCCACAGCGACGTCGGCGACCGCTGCATCGCGGCAAAGGTCAACGGCGAGTCGGTCCCGCTGCGTACGCCGCTGCGCAGCGGCGACGTGGTCGAGATCATCGGCGCGCCGAGCGCACGGCCCAACCCGGCCTGGCTCAATTTCGTGCGAACCGGCCGCGCCCGCTCGAGCATCCGGCACTACCTCAAGAACATGGAGGCCGAGGAATCGCTCAGCCTCGGCGAAAAGCTGCTGGCGCAGTCGATCCGGGCCGAAGGCCTGCAGCTTCCCGCGGGCGATGAGACCGGCAGCGACACCGACGCGCAGCTCTGGCAGGCGCTGCTTCGATGGGCCGGGCTCAAGAAGCGCGACGAACTGCTCATCGACATCGGTTTGGGCAAGAAGATCCCGGCCATCGTCGCCAAGCGGCTGGCCGCGCTGCAGGCCGAACGCGGCACGCGGCCCGACGCCGTCACGCTCACCCTCGGCCGCTACGGCACCGAGGACGGCGGGCCCGCACAAGGCGCCGTGGTGCTCGACGGCAGCGAGGGGGCGACGGTCCAGCTCGCCCTGTGCTGCCGCCCCGTGCCAGGCGACTCGATCGTCGGCTACCTCGGCCGCGGCGAAGGTCTGCTGGTGCACACGGCGGATTGCGGCGTGGGCAGGCGCCAGTTCGAGCGCGACAAGGAACCCTGGATCACCGTCGAATGGTCCGACACGCCTCAGCGCAACTTCGAGACCGCCGTGACCGTGCTGCTCACCAACGGCAAGGGCGTGCTGGCGCAGGTGGCCTCGGCCGTCAGCGGCGCCGAAGCCGACATCGTGCACATCGACATGAACGAGGAGCGGGCCGGCCAGACCGCCGAGCTGCGCCTGCTGCTCTGCTTGCGTGACCGCCTGCACCTGGCCGACACGCTGCGCGCGCTCAAGCGCTCTCCCTCGGTGCTGCGGGTGGCGCGCGTCAAGCCCTGAGCGCACGTGAACGTCGGCACAACGCAGTTCGTTTTCTCTGTACCCCTGACACCTGACGCCCGACGCCTGACGCCGTCATGCCGACCGGACGCGAGCGCGGCCTTCCCGCGCTGAACCTGCACCGCTACGACCTGGTGACGCTGGCGCTCTTCGTGCTGGCGGTGCGCTGCGGCAGCATCTCGCAAGCGGCGGTGCAGGCGCGGCTCGCGCTCGGTGCGGCCAGCAAGCGCATCGCCGATCTCGAGCAGTCGGTCGGCGCGGCGTTGCTCGCCCGTCATCCGCGAGGGGTGCGCACCACACCCGCGGGACAGGCGCTCTACACGCATGCGCAGCGCATCCTGATGGACGTGGAATCGCTGGCCGCCGATCTGGCGGACTACGCGGCCGGCGTCGTCGGCGAAGTGCGGCTGCGCGCGAACACCTCGGCGCTGACGCAGTTCCTTCCGGAGGATCTCGCCAGCTTCATGGCGCTCCACCCGGCCATCCGCATCGAGATGGAAGAACAGAACAGCCGCGACGTGGTCATGGCGGTGATCGAAGGCCGCGCCGACTTCGGCATCTTTGCCGACCGCACCCCTACGCTCGGCCTCGAGACCCTGCCCTACCGCCGCGACCGGCTGGTGCTCGTCGTGCCTCGGGGCCATGCGCTCGCGCAGGCGCCTTCGCTCGACTTCGCCGATGCACTCGCCTTCGAATTCGTGAGCCTCTCGGCCGAGACATCCATCGCCGACCGCTTGCAGGCACAAGCCCAGGCGCTCGGCCGGCCGCTCAAGCTGCGCATCCGCGTGCGCAGTTTCGACGCCATGTGCCGGATGATCGCGGTCGGCCTGGGCCTGGGCGTGCTGCCCGAACGCGCCGCCGAGCCCATGCTCGCGCCGCTCGGCCTGGCCCGCGTGGCGCTGCGCGACGAGTGGGCCGAACGCGAGTTGCTGATCGGCGTGCGCGACCTGGCCGCCTTGCCCCAGGCGGCGCAGTCGCTGGTTCAGCACCTCACCGCACCGACCCCTCGCTGAAACGAGCGCTTTCGCCAACCGCGAAACCGGCCTTCTCCATTCGGTCGCTGGTCGAGCCGACAAGGGCTCGCCAGAATCAGCGCGGCCCCTTTCCCGGCTCCTCCCCGCCATTCCGCTCCACTGCCCGAACGCGCATGCAGATCCTCGACGGCATCAAGGTGATCGAACTCGGCCAGTTGATCGCCGGACCCTTCGCCGCGAAGACGCTGGCCGACTTCGGCGCGCGGGTCATCAAGGTCGAGCCGCCCGGTGCGGGCGATCCGCTGCGCAAATGGCGCAAGCTCAAGGACGGCACCTCGGTGTGGTGGGACGCGCAGTCGCGCAACAAGGAGTCGGTGGCGATCGACCTGCGCCAGCCCGAGGGCCAGGCGCTGGTGCGCGAGCTGCTGAGCGATGCCGACGTGCTGATCGAAAACTTCCGCCCCGGCACCCTGGAGCACTGGGGCCTGGGCTGGGACGCGCTGCACGCGCTGAACCCGCGCCTTGTCATGCTGCGCCTGTCGGGCTTCGGCCAGACCGGACCGCGCGCACGCGAGCCTGGCTTCGCCGCAGTGGGCGAGGCCTTCGGCGGGCTGCGCCATCTGAACGGCGAACCGGGCCGCCCTCCCGTGCGCGCCGGGGTCTCGCTCGGCGACACCGTTGCCGGCCTGCATGGCGCGATGGGCGTGCTGCTCGCGCTGTATCAACGCGACGCCCGCGGCGGGGAGGGCCAGATGATCGACCTCGCGCTGTACGAGGCGATGTTCAACCTCACCGAGAGCCTGCTGCCCGAGTACGACGCCTTCGGCGACGTGCGCGAGCCGGCGGGCGGCGCGCTGCCCGGCATCGCGCCCTCCAACGCCTACCGTTGCGCCGAGGGCCGCTTCGTGCTCATCGCCGGCAATGGCGACAGCATCTTCCGGCGCTTGATGACAGCCATCGGCCGCGCCGATCTGGCCGAGGATGCGGGGCTCATTCACAACGACGGCCGCGCCGCGCGGGCGCTGGAGCTCGACGCGGCGATCGGCGACTGGACCGTGCAGCGCGGCCTCGAGGACGTGCTCGCGGCGATGGACCGTGCAGAGGTGCCGGCCAGCCGCATTTACAACATTGCCGATCTGGCGGCAGACGCGCAGTTCGCGGCACGCGGCAACGTCGAGCGCATTCCGGCGCTGGCCGGCGGCACGATCGCCGTGCCGGGCATCGTGCCCCGGCTCTCTGCCACCCCGGGCGCGGTGCGCCAGCGCGCGCCCCGGCTGGGCGAGCACAGCGACGCCGTGCTGCGCGAGCTGGGCCACGACGAAGCCAGCATTTCGGCGCTGCGCGCCAAGGGCAGCGTGGCGTGACCGACCCGGCCGACAGCGCGCTGCAAAGCACGTCCCGCGGCACCGCCGGACAGCACGTACCCGGCGATACCGCTCGACGGCACCTGTCCGGCGTTCACACCGGGCAGCGCGCATCCGGTGATACCGCGCAACAGCACGTCGCCGGCGGCGCTGCGCGGCAACGCGTCTTCGTCCACGAAGTCTGCGCCCGCGACGGCCTGCAGATGGAGCCGCACTTCGTGCCCACCGACGACAAGGTGGCGCTGATCGACGCACTCTCGGCCTGCGGCTTCGCTCGCATCGAGGTCACCTCCTTCGTCTCGGCCAAGGCGGTGCCGGCGCTGGCCGACGCCGAGGCGGTCATGCGGCGCATCCGCCGGGCACCGGGCGTCGTGTACGCCGCACTGGTGCCCAACCTTCGCGGCATGGAGCGCGCCATCGAGTCGGGCGCCGACGAGCTCAATCTCGTGATGTCGTGCAGTGAGGCGCACAACCGCGCCAACCTGCGCAGGGACCGCGAGGCTTCGCGCGCGCAGCTCATGCAGGTTCTCCGCGGCGCGGCCGCAGCGGACGTGCACTGCCATGTGTCGCTCTCCACCGCCTTCGGTTGTCCCTTCGACGGCGACGTGCCGCTGGAGACGGTGCGCACGGCCGCTCTCGACTGGTGGGCCGCCGGCGCCACCGGCATCACGCTGTGCGATACCACCGGCATGGCCGATCCGCGCCTTGTGCGCCGCACCGTCGAGGCCCTGTCGCGCGATCTGCCCATCGACGCGCTGACCCTGCACCTGCACGACACCCGCGGCATGGGCCTGGCGAATGCGCTGGCCGGCCTGGAACTGGGCGTGCGGCGCTTCGACGCCGCTTGCGCGGGCCTGGGCGGCTGCCCCTTCGCTCCCGGCGCCTCGGGCAACGTGGCGACCGAGGCGCTGGTGCACATGCTGGCCTGCATGGAGGTCGACACCGGCGTCGACCTCGACGCGCTGCTGCGCATCGGCGCCGCGTTGCCGGCTCTCGTGCAACGCCCGCTGCACAACCCGCTGCTGCTGGCCGGCCCGCGCACGCGGCGCCATCCGGCGCCGGCCGAAGGCGTGGCGGCACGCTGAACGGCGCCGTCTTCACTCTTTGCTTTCGTCCTGAACCCAGACCGCTTTTCCACCCCGTTCCCGTTCGACAACCCCCACCGGAGACAACCGATGCGCACCCCCTGGAACCGATCGCTTCTAGCCGCCCTCGCGGGCCTGGTGCTCGCCGGCACCGCCATGGCGCAGGACGCCTGGCCGAGCCGGCCCGTGACCTTCATCGTGCCCAACCCGCCGGGTGGCGTGGTCGATACCTCGGCGCGCCTGGCCGCCGACCCGCTCGGCAAGCTGCTGGGCCAGCCAGTCGTCATCGACAACCGCGGCGGTGCGAGCGGCAACGTCGCCTACGGTCATGTGGCGCGGGCCAAGCCGGACGGCTACACGCTGCTCATCTCCTACTCGGCCTATCACACCGGCAACCCGGCACTGATGGCCAAGATGCCCTGGGAACAGTCGGACTTCGTGCCGGTCGCGCTGCTGGCCGTCGGCACGAACGTGATCACCGTGCACCCCTCGGTGCCCGTGAAAAACCTGAAGGAATTGATCGCCTACGCGAAGGCCAACCCCGGCAAGCTGAACTACGCCTCGCAGGGCAACGGCTCGCTCTCGCACATGGGCACGGAGCTCTTCAAGCAGATGACCGGCACCGACATCGTCCACGTGCCCTACAAGGGCTCGGGCGCGGCCATCCAGGACGTGCTGGGCGGCCAGGTGCAGCTCTTCATCACCACGCCGCCTTCCGTGATGGGCCATGTGCAGAACGGCAAGCTCAAGGGCCTTGCGATCGCCAGCAAGTCGCGCTACTCCGAGCTGCCCGAGCTGCCGACGACCGCCGAAGCGGGCCTGCCGGGCTTCGAGCTCGAAGCCTGGGTCGGCCTGTTCGCCCCCAAGGGCACGCCGCAAGCCGTGATCGACCAGCTCACCGCGGGCCTCAAGCAGGTGCTCGACACGCCCGAGGCCAAGGCCCGCGCAAAGCAGACCGGCGTCGAGATCCGCTACCTGCCGCCGGCGCAGCTCGACGCGCTGGTGAAGAAGGAAACCGAGTACTGGGGCAAAGTGATCAAGAGCGCCGGCATCCGGTCCGACTGACGAAACCCGCACCCGGACTCGGCCATGACCCGCAAGACGACCTGGCGCATCGGGCAGATCGTGCCCAGCTCCAACACCACGATGGAGACCGAGATTCCCGCCCTGCTGCGTGCGCGCGAGCAGGCGGCGCCGGAGCGCTTCACCTTCCACTCGAGCCGCATGCGGATGAAGAAGGTGACGAAGGAGGAACTCGCCGCGATGGACGGCGACAGCGACCGCTGCGCGCTGGAGCTTTCCGACGCGCGGGTCGACGTGCTCGGTTATGCCTGCCTGGTGGCGATCATGAGCATGGGCCGCGGCTACCACCGCACGTCGGAGGCGCGCCTTCATCAGCGCACGGTCGACAACGGCGGCGCGGCGCCGGTCGTCACCAGCGCCGGCGCGCTGATCGACGGCCTGGCGCGGCTGAAGGCGAAGAAGATCGCGGTCATCACGCCCTACATGAGGCCGCTCACCAAGATGGTGGTCGACTACATCGAGCACGAGGGCTTCGAAGTGCAGGACGCCATCTCGCTGGAGATTGCCGACAACCTGGAAGTTGGGGCTCGCGATCCGCTGGCGTTGCTGGAAATCTCGAAGCGGCTCAATACGGCCAATGTCGATGCGGTGGTGCTTTCGGCCTGCGTGCAGATGCCCTCGCTGGCGGCTATTCAACCGGTCGAGGACCGGCTCGGGCTGCCCGTGATCTCGGCGGCGGTCGCCACCGCCCGCATGATGTTGGAGAAGCTGGGCCTCAGCCCGGTCGTGCCCGGGGCGGGCGCGCTGCTCTCAGGGCGTTATTGAATTTGCCGACAGCCTGCGCGGCGACTTCGAGGTGAGTTGCCGCGCAGCTCTCCGGGCAGTTCTCGGCCGCGGTTCTGTTCTCTACGGCGGCGCCGGGTAGCGCACCGTCACCACTTCGATCGTCTGCGGCCCGGCCGGCGTCATGAGCGGCACTTCGTCGCCCTCGCGCGCCTTGAGCAGCGCACGGGCGACCGGCGAGATCCAGCTCACCTCGCCGGCCAGCGCGTCGGCCTCGTCGATGCCCTTGATGGTCACGGTGCGTTCGGTGCCGTCGGGCTGGGCGTAAGTGACGGTCGCGCCGAAGAAGACCTGGTCGCAACCGTTGTGCACGCTGGGGTCGGCCACTTCGGCGATCTCCAGGCGCTTGGTGAGGAAACGGATGCGGCGATCGATCTCGCGCAGGCGCTTCTTGCCGTAGAGGTAGTCGCCGTTCTCGGAGCGGTCGCCGTTCTTGGCGGCCCATGAAACAGTCTCCACCACTTGCGGGCGCTCGTCGTCGATCAGCGCGAGCAGCTCGGCATGCAGGCGCGCGTAGCCGGCGGGGGTGAGGTAGTTTTTCGAGCCCGCGGGCAGCGGCGGCAGCCCGATCTCGGACTCGTCGTCACCGACATCCGCGTCGGCGTCGCTTTCCTTGGTGAAGGCCTTGTTCATGCGCCGATTCTGTCGCCTCGGCCCTGCGGGCCTCAGGCACTGAGCGGCAGTTGCGATGGCGTCAGGGTTTCGTCGCCGCGGCCGCAAAGGCGCAAGGCTCGTCGCGTGCGACGAAATGAAAGTCGGCGAAGCCGGCTCGTGCGGCCTCGCCCGTGTTGTCGGTGTCGCTGGCGAGTGCGAGCTGCACGGCCTTGGCGCCCTGGGCGCCCGCATCGCCGAACGCGGCCGCCAGATGGGCGGCGACATCGTGCCGCTCGTTCACCCATTCGCCGGCCTGCGCGGCGCCGCTTCGCGCCACGATCATGCGGGTGCGGTCGGTGTAGGCGTTGGGCCGCGTCGTGCCAACGGGATAGCGGTTGTCCCACACATAGTTGAGCGCCGCGTCCGGCACCTGATCGCCCCAGATCGCGCGGGCGATGGAGAGCTTGGCGCGCGTGCCGAAACTCAGTTGGTCGGGTGGCAGCGAAAAGCTCACATAAACGCGCGCGGCGTAATCGTCACCGGCTTTGGTGGCAAGGTCGGCCTTCTCCAGCGGCGCATCGATGCGCCAGCGCCAGCACAGCACCGGCGAGGCGTTGATGTCGAGCGTGAGCGGGCGGGCGTAGAGCGACATGCTGGCGTCGGCTCGGGCCTCGATGGCGGCGACGCCGTCCCAGGTCATCGGCGTGTAGCGCGTCGGGGTCAGCTTGTCGGAGAGGCTGACGTTTCGCCAGGCTTCGGTGCCGCTGGTGAAGCGGCCGACCCGGACGGGGTCGGCGAAGACCGGGCTGGTAGCGAGGGCGAGGCACAAGGCAAGCCATTTCGATTGCATCGGAGGCGTTTCTTTGATGGCGGCAACTCGCACGCCGCGTGTTTTGGCAGTAGGGACAAGGCGGGTTCCCGAATGGACCCTCACTTGCAGTGCGCGCAGCGGCCTGCAGGCCGCTGCCGCTCTGCGGGCTCGCCGCATGCGGCTCGAAAGCCCCGCCTCGCCCCCCGCCTTCTCCCCAAAGGGGCGAGGGAGTAAGGCCGCGCCGAGGCTGGGCACGGACAAGCTGTGCACGACGTTGCGCGGGATCATCTCAGCAGACTTCCATTTTGGTGTCCTGGAGCGAGGCTGTCAGGCAGATGCGCCAGGTCAACGGGTTCGTCGATGTCGTGCAGGGTCTCGCCCTCGTGCAGAGGCCAGGCGAGTGCGGCGAACCGCGCGCGTGTCGCGGCGGCCACCGCCGCGGTGCTCCATTCGATGTCGCTGAACAGCGTGGCGTCGAAGCGGGTCAGGCCGAGCAGCACGTAGCCGCCGTCGTGGGCGGGGTGCATGACGGCGCCATGAAGGGCGAGGTGCTTCGCTGCCCGGCGCAGGCGCGACGCATCGAGTGCGGGGCAATCGGTGCCGATCAACAGCACGGCGTCGTCCGTCTGCAATGCGCGCTTTGCGGCACGCGCCATGCGCGTGCCGAGATCGCCCTCGCCTTGGTCGCTTTTCACGATCTCCCTCGGCAGCGCCACGCCGCGCCACGCCGCATCGTCCGGCGCCGGGCTCGCGCAGAGTTCGACCGGACCCAGCCCGGCAGCCAGCGCCTCGGCCAGCATGCAATGCAGCAGCCGTCGTGCAAGCTCCGCCGCGCCTTGTGCGCCGAGCACCGGAATCAGACGCGTCTTGACGCGACCCGCCTCGGGCGCCTTGGCGAAAACGAGGATGCGCGTGCTCATGAGGCGAACTTCGCGCACGACGGGCGCAGCGAGCTCGCGGGACGGTTCACGCGCGGGAGGTGCCGCGCGACGGCGGGGCGCTCCACACGCGGCAGGCAGCTCGAAAAGGAAGGCCTCATCGCTCTTCAGCGATACGCCTCGGCCAGGCGCTCCGGCTTCGTGCCCAGCCAGTAAGCCAGCCGCAGCCGCCACATCAGCGCAATCGTGCGCCACACGCCGCGCTGCTCCCAGCGACGCCCGGAGGTACTCACCGTGGCGCGTAGACAGGCCGGCCGGCCGAAGCGTCGCTTCAGGCGACTGCTCAATTCAATGTCTTCCATGAGCGGCTGGTCGGGAAAGCCGCCCACCGCGTCGAAGGCATCGCGGCGCATGAAGATGGCCTGGTCCCCGGTGGCCATGCCGCTCCAGCGCGAGCGCAGGTTCATCAGCGCGGCGACGAGGCGCAGCGCGGGCGAACGGCCTTCGATGTGCACGTCGAAGCGGCCCCAGGCATGGCGGCGCAAGGCCTCGGCGACGAGTTCGTGTGTCGCCTCGGGCAGCAGCGTGTCGGCATGCAGGAACAACAGCGCGTCGCCGGCGTCGCGGCTCGAGGCCGCCGCCGCGCCGCCGTTCATCTGCCGCGCTCGCCCGCGGGGTGCGGCCAGCACGGTATCGGCCAGCGGCTGGGCCAGCGCCGCCGATGCATCCTGGCTGCCGCCGTCCGCGACGATCACTTCAGTGCCGCGCGCACGCAGGGCCTGCAGCCGCGTCAAAGCTTGCGGCAGGACGGCGGCCTCGTCGAGCACCGGCATCACGATGGCGAGCTTCATGCGCCCTCCTCGATTCCGGCCTTGCCGGCCGGGCTCGCAGCAGTCGCGCCATGGTGGCCACGCTCCCACGCGTGGTAGCGCTCGACCCAGGCCAGCAGCCGTTGCGGTACGTGCGCGCGCTTCCATTCACCGGCGGTGTACTTGGCCGCCTCGCTCCAGGTGGGATACGGGTGGATGGTGCCGAGGATCTTGTTCAGCCCCAGCCCGTGCTTCATCGCCAGGGTGAACTCGGCCAGCAGCTCGCCGGCATGCGCGCCGACGATGGTGGCGCCGAGGATCTTGTCCTTGCCGGGCGCGACGAGCAGCTTCACGTAGCCGTGCGCAGCCTCGTCGGCAATGGCGCGGTCCAGGTCGTCCAGGCCGTAGCGCACCACTTCCACTTCGATCTTCTGCTCGCGCGCCTCGGCTTCCGAAAGCCCCACCCGCGCCACCTCCGGCTCGGTGAAGGTCACGCGCGGGATCACGCGGTAGTCGGCCTTGAAGCGCTTGAAGCGGCCGAACAGCGCGTTGACCGCCGCGAACCAGGCCTGGTGTGCGGCGACGTGCGTGAACTGGTAGGGGCCGGCGACATCGCCGCAGACGTAGATGTTGGGGAATCTGGTCTGCAGGAAGGCGTCGGCCTCGATCGTCTTTTGCTTCGTGAGCTCGATGCCGAGCCTGTCGAGGCCGTAGCCTTCGGTGCGGGCGACGCGGCCCACGGCGACGAGCAAGGTATCGAAGGCAATGGCACGTTCTTCGCCGCCGCTGCGCACGAACAATCGCTGCTCGCCGCCAACCACTTCGCAACGCAGCGCCTCGGTGTCGAGCAGCAGTTCCACGCCCTCGGTGCGCAGCGATTCGCCCACCAGCGCGGCAGCGTCCTCGTCCTCGCGCGACAGCACGCGAGAACCCTTCTCGATCTGCGTGACCGCCACGCCGAGCATCGCGAAGGCCTGTGCCAGCTCGCAGCCGATCGGGCCGCCGCCGAGCACGACCAGCCGGCCGGGCTCGCCTTGCAGGTCCCACAGCGTGTCGGAGGTGACCATGCGCACCTGCTCGATGCCGGGAATCGGCGGCACGAAGGGCCGCGCGCCGGCGGCGATGACGATGGCGCGCGTGCTGAGCGGCTTGCCGTCGATCTCCACCGTCCACGGCGAGGTGATGACGGCGTGGCCCTGCAGCACTTCGACGCCCAGACCCGTGTAGCGCTCGACCGAATCGTGCGGCTCGATCGCGGCGATCACGCGCTTGATGCGCGCCATCACGTCTTCGATGCGCACCCCGGCCTGTGCGTCGTGGGCGCCCAGCGACTCTGCCGTGCGAACGTCCTTCATGAACCGCGCGGTGCGGATCAGCGCCTTGCTCGGCACGCAGCCGAAGTTCAGGCAGTCGCCGCCCATCTTGTGGCCTTCGACCAGAGTGACCTTGGCCTTCACCACGGCAGCGATGTAGCTCGACACCAGGCCGGCCGCGCCCGCGCCGATGACGACGAGGTTGCGGTCGAAGGTCTTCGGCTTGTCCCAGCCCTTGTAAACGCGCCGCGCCTGTACCAGGCCGGAGATCCACTTGGCAATCAGCGGGAACACGCCGAGCAGCACGAAGGAGCCGATCACGCCCGGCGACACGATGCCCGAGAGGCTTTCGATCTGCCCGAGCTGCGTGCCGGCATTCACGTAGACCAGCGTGCCGGCGAGCATGCCGAGCTGGCTCACGCCGTAGAAGACCGGCGTGCGCATGGGCGTGAGCCCCATCAGCAGGTTGACCGCGAAGAAGGGAAACAGCGGCACCAGCCGCAGCGTGAACAGGTAGAACGCGCCATCGCGAGCCACGCCCTCGTTGACCGCCGTGAGCTTGTCGCCGAAGCGGCGCTGCACGGTGTCGCGCAACAAATAGCGCGAGGCGAGGAAGGCCAGGGTCGCGCCGATCGACGAGGCGAAGCTCACCACCAAGGTGCCGATCCACAGCCCGAACAGCGCGCCGCCGGCCAGCGTCATGACCGCGGCGCCGGGCAGCGAGAGCGCGGCGACCGCCACGTAGATGGCGAAGTAGGCGGCCAGCACCGTCAGCGGCTGGCGCGCATAGAGCTCGGCGAACTGCGCCTGCCGTGCCTTCATCGCCTCCAGGCTCAACTCGTGGTGCCCGCCGAAGGCGAAAAAGGCGATGACCGCGGCAGCGATCACCAGGGCCAGCAGCAGCTTCCTGTTCATCACGCCGCCTTCAACGCGCCGCCGCAGCTGCTGCCCTGCCCGGCGGTGCAGCCGTAGCAGTGGTCGGCCACAGCGATCGGGTCGTCGTCGAGCGCCCGGGCGAGCAGGTCGCGCAGATGCGGTCGCGCGCCGGCGACGGGCAGGACATGGGGCCGTTCACCGCCGACCGTGCGGCGAAGCGCCGCACCGGCCGCGGGCAGCGGCAGGCCGAGCTGCTGGTTGAAATCGCAGTCGTAGAGATCGCCCTGCCAGTCGACGCTCACCAGGTTGCGGCACATCACGCCTTCGAGGTTGGCGCGCGAATAGCTGTCCTTGAGCAACTGCATGTAGCCCTGGAACTGGCCCTTGGATACCAGCGTGCTGCCGAAGCGCTGGATCGGCATGTTGGCCAGGGTGTAGAGCTGGTCGAAGCGGACGCCGAAGTGCTCGAACAACTCGCGCCGGTAGTCGGCCTCCAGCGCCTCCTGCGGCGGCGGCAGCGCAGGGCCTTGCGGGTTGTAGACGAGCTTGAGCACGAGCGAGCTTCCCGGCTGCGCGTAACCCAGGGCATTGAGCTTTTGCAATGCGGCGATGCTCTTGTCGAAGACGCCGCTGCCGCGCTGCTGGTCGACGTTCTTCACGGAATAGCAGGGCATGGAAGCGACCACCTCGACCTGCTGCTCAGCCAGGAACTCGGCCAGGCCTTCGTGCCCCGGCTCGAACAGGATGGTGAGGTTGCAGCGGTCGATAACGTGCACGCCCAGCGCGCGCGCATCAGCCACCAGCGCGCGAAACCCTTCGTTGAGTTCGGGCGCACCGCCGGTCAGATCGAGCGTCCGGATGCGACGCGCGACCAGCACCTCGCGCACGAGCGCAAGCGTGTCGGCATCCATCATCTCGGTGCGATTGGGCCCGGCGTTCACATGGCAGTGCAAACAGCTCTGGTTGCAGCGGTAGCCCAGGTTGACCTGCAGCGTCTCGAGCGGGCGCCGACGCAGGGCGGGGAAATCGGTCTGGCGCAGCAGCGGCAGGGTGGCGTGCATCGTTCGGGACTCCGGGGATTTCGGTTCTGTCGCGGCAGGGCGGCCAGGCTTACAGCGCGGGCTCGCGACGGCTTCGTCTGCATCATGCCGCGCGATCGGAATCCGGGTCATGACGCGCGATGAAAGCCCGGTCGATGTGGTCCTTCCAGCGCCAGACCCAGCCGCCCGCCAGGCTGAAGCGGCCGTAACTCATCAGGGCATGGCGCTCGCCGGTGCTCAGCAGGTAAAGCGAACGCCCGCGCGGGCGCCAGCGGCGCAACGGTGCATCGCGCAGCGAGGCGAGCAGGTTGTGCGCCAGCACGGGCCCGGCGCGGACCGCGTGCACGCCCGAGCTGGCCAGCGCGCCGTCGCTGCGCTGGGACACGTCGCCGGCCGCAAACACGGCCGCGTGCGAGACGCTGCGCTGACAGGCATCGACTTCGACCTGCCCGCTTTCCGTGAGCGCGAGGCCGCTCTGCGCCAGCCAGCCCGCCGGTTGCGCGCCGGTGGCGGTGATCAAGGCATCGGCACGCAGCAAACTGCCGTCGGCGAGGCGCAGCGCATCGGCGCCCTGCGGCAGCGCCGGGCCGGACAACAGCGCCACGCCGCGCCGCACGAGCCAGTGCCGCGCGCGCCGCCGTACGCCAGCCGCATGGCCCGGCAGTAGCCCGGCATCTCCGCACACCAGCGACACCGAACGGCCCAGCCGACGGCGCGCCGCGAAGGCCAACTCCACGCCCCCGGCGCCCGCGCCCAGCACCGCAAGCGCGAAATCGGGCCGTGCCGCGGCCTGCGTCACGATGCGCCGCCAGCCGGACACGAAGCCGGCGAGCGGGCGCACCGGCAGCAGGATCGGCGCGGTCTGCTGCGAGTCGCACCGGCCGCTCACCAGGGCGCCCAACGGACCCAGTGCGATGCCGCTGCCGATGTCGAGCGAGAGCCGCTCGTAGCCGATCACGCTGCCGTCATCGAGACTCACGCGCTGCTGTTCGGCATCGAGCGCCACGGCCGCACCGAGCCGCAGTTCGACACCGGCGGCCACTGCCAGCCGGTGCAGATCGATGGCGCACTGCCCGAGCCGGTAGTGCCCGGCCATCCAGCCCGGCAACATCCCGGAATAGAGCATGCGCGGCTGCGGGGTGACGAGCGTGACCTGCCAGCCCGTCGGGCGCTCGCGCGCCAGCGCCTGCAGCACGGCCAATTGCGAGTGGCCCCCGCCGAGCAACAGCAAGCGCTGGCCGCCGCTCATGGCCGCCAACACCCGCGCTCCCGCGCGCTTTGCGATGATGCGGGCCTCACTGCAAAGAGGCATCCATGCAAGACATCGCCATCGGCGTCATAGGAGGCAGCGGCCTTTATCGGATGGAGGGGCTCGAGGACGCGCGCGAGCACACCCTCGACACGCCCTTCGGCCAACCTTCCGACGTGCTGGTCAGCGGCCGCATCGACGACGCACCGGTCGTCTTCCTCGCGCGGCACGGCCGCGGCCACCGGCTGCTGCCGGGCGAGGTGAACTACCGCGCCAACGTCTACGCGCTCAAGTCGCTGGGCGTGAAGTACCTGATCTCGGTCTCGGCCGTCGGCTCGCTGCGCGAGGCGGTGCGCCCGCTCGACATGCTGCTGCCCGATCAGTTCATCGACCTCACCAAACACCGCGAGAGCAGCTTCTTCGGCTGCGGCGCGGTGGCACACGTGGCGATGGGCGATCCGGTGTGCGCGGCAGTCTCCCGCTCGCTCGAAGCCGGTTACGCGGCCGCGGCCAGGAGCCATGCGCTCGACGAGGCAGGCCTGCACCGCGGCGGCACCTATGTGTGCATCGAGGGCCCGCAGTTCTCCACGCGCGCCGAATCGGCCTGGTACCGCAGCCTCGGCGCCGCGGTGATCGGCATGACCAACATGCCCGAAGCCAAGCTGGCGCGCGAGGCCGAGATCGGCTACGCGACCCTGGCCCTCGTGACCGACTACGACTGCTGGCACCCGCGCGACGCCGGCGTGACCGCCGATCTGGCGCTGGCGAACCTGATGAAGAACGCCGCCCATGCGCAGACCGTCGTGCGCCACGCCATCGCGTGGCTGCACCGGCATGCGCCCGAGTCTGCCGCTCACACGGCGCTCGACTCGGCGCTGGTGACCCAGCCGGCACAGATGAGCGAGGAAGTGCGCACGCGTCTGGCGGCCTTGATCGCGCGGCGCATCGGCTGAAGGCGCAAGGGCAGCCCGCATTCAGCGCCCCGCCGTTCGCAGCAGCCGCCCACGCACCCACGCACCGAGCCGGTCCATCGCCACCACCAGCGCCACGATCACGATCAGCAGCGTGGCCAGCCGCTCCCACTGGAACAGGCTGACGGCCTCCGACACCAGCAGGCCCAGGCCGCCGGCGCCGATGAGGCCGAGCACGGTCGAGTCGCGCACGTTGAACTCCCACAGATAGAGGTGGGTGGAGACGAAGGCGGGATAGAAGCCGCGCCGCATCGCATGCGCGATCACCTGCCAGGGTGCGAGGCCGAGCGCCAGGCCGCTTTCGAACAGGTTGGCGTCGGCCTGCTCGATCGCCTCGGCGTAGAGCTTGCCGTAGCTGCCGAGCGAATGCGAGGCGATAGCCAGGATGCCGGCCATCGGCCCGAGGCCGACGATGCCCACGTAGATCAGGCCGAAGACCAGCGTGTGGATCGAACGTGTGGCGTCGAGCAGTGCGCGCACGGCCGAGGCCAACCAGGGCGGCGCACCGGCATTGCGCGCGGCCAGAAAGCCGAGCGGAAGCGCAATCACGCCGGCGAAAAAGGAACCGAGCGTGCCGATCTTGAGCGTCGTCCACGTCGCCTCGAGCAGGCCGCGCAGCCAGCTCGCCTCCACGGCGCGGCGGTCCTCGACGCGCAGCAGGCGCCCGTCGTCGGAGCGGTACTCCAGACGCGGCTCGCCGAACCAGAGATCGAGGAAGCTCGGCCGCGACAACTCGTCCAGCGTGCGCACGAGGTTCTGATAAGGGTTGCGGCCGAAACTCAGCTCGCCCTGCACGAGCAGGCTGCCCAGGCTCGCGGCGATGAGCGCGGCATAGGCAAGCAGCACCCATTGCCAGCGCCATTGCGTGAGTGCCGCGACGGCGCCGGGAGCACTGCTGCACTTCATCGTACAGCCGCCTTCAGCGCCGCGGCGGCATCAGCTTACCCGTCGCCAAGCCGGCATCGCGGATCGCCGCATAGGCGGTGTTGTCGCTGTTCACGAAGCCGGTGTAGCGGGCCGGCAGCAGCTGCGGCTTGCGCGCGAGCTCGCCGCCCACGGCTTCGAGTGCCGCCCGCAACTCGGCGACGAAGCCGGCGTCGCGCGCCAGGGTCGCACTCACGGCCACCGCGTCGTTGGGCAGCGGTGCCGAGGTCCAGAAGATGCGGCTGTCTTCGGCCTTGATGAGGCCCTGCGCAATCATGGCGTCGCGGTTGCGGTTGTAGTCGGCGCCGGCATCGAGTTCGCCGCGCACCACCTGGGTCTCGATCGCCTGGTGCTTCGTGTAGATCACGCGCGAGAAGTACGTCTCGGGGTCGATGCCGCGCTTTTGAAACTCATGCACTGGAATCAGGTAGCCCGAAGTCGAGCCCTTGTCGCCGAAGGCGAAGCTGCGGCCTTTCAGGTCGTCGATGCTTCGAATGCCGCTGCGCGGGTGCGTGATCATGATGGCGCGGTACTCGGGCTTGCCTTCGTACAGGATGGTCGAGACGGCCTGCGCCCCGGCCTCGTTGTTGGCGAGCACGTAGCCCCAGGGGCCCATCAGCGCGATGTCGGTTTCGCCGGCGGCGAGCGACTTGGCCAGGCCTTCCCACGTATCGACGGTGCGCAGCACGACCTGGCGCGAGAGCCGGGCTGCGAGCCAGGCCGCCAACGGGCGATAGGTGGCCTCGTTCTTCTCGCGGTCGGGCTGGAACAGGCCGACGCCGAACTGAAGCGGCTCGGTGGTCCGGGCATGGGCATCACGCGTTGCGAATGCCCCAATGGGCGCGAGGCCGGCCGCTGCGGCGGCGAGCAGAGAACGTCTTTGCACGAGCAATCCTCGGTGAGTGATGGACGAACGGGTTCAGGCGCGCGCTTCGCGGGCGCCCAGCGCCTGTGCGATGCACCAGTCGGGGCCGTCGACGATGCGCGCGAAGTAGGAGGCATGCGCATCGCTGCCCTCGGGCCATACGGCGAGGAACCGGCGCAAGAAGGCAGCATGGTCGTAATGCAGCGCAATCGCATGCACCTGCACGCCGCGCAGCGTGCGACCGTAGAGCACCGGCAGGCCGTCGGGCGGTGCGGAGGTGCCGATGCGTGTGATCACGCCGGCGCGGGTGCCCGCGAAGTTCGGCATGCCGGCCGCGCCGTTGTTGATGATCAGCCGCTCGCGCCCATCGACGGTGAAGGCGCGCAAGGCCGGTGCGCAGGTGTGACTCGATGCGAAGCCGTCGACCTCCGCCTCGCGCAACGCGCGTTCGATCCACGCGCCCCGCTCATCTGCGCCGAGCGCGGCCGGGTCGAAGCCCCAACCGGCCAGCGATTCGGCGTCGCCGTGCACCAGGCCCCAGCGCGTCTCGCCGACGCGGGCGACCGCGTGCATGGGCAAGGCCGCCAGCGCGGCCGTGACTCCGGGCAGTTCGCGCGCGGTAGTGCGCAGGCGCTCGATGATCCGGTTGGAGCGCTCCACCACGGCATCCGAAACGTCCTGCGGGTAAGCGCAGCCGCAACCGGCGCCGGCTTCGGGATCGGCGATCTCGGTTTCCACGTTGCCACGCAGGCGCAGGTGGCCGGCGGTCTCGCGCTCGACCTCGCCGAACCAGCCCGCGTCGGCGTCGAACCAGTGAAAGTCGCCGTTGAGCACGAGCGCAACCCGCCCGGCGCCGGCCGCGCGTTCCTCCACCGCCAGCAGTCGCACGGCTTCGCGCCAGGCCGACAGGTTGCCGTACAGGCCGCCGACCACGTAGAGCACCTCGGCCCGCAACTCGTCCGTTCGCGCGAACACGCCAGGGGCATAGCGGTAGTGCAGCGGGCAGGAGCGGCCGGGAGAGGCGGGCGAAGAAAGCATGCGGGGAGGCGATGACAAGGCGGCGTAACCGCCGAGTGTCGCCCGCGCAACCGAAACCTTACATCGCGCCCTACACCGCACCGTTCTGTAGCAGTAGCAGCCGGCGACCGACCGGCCGAACCCGCCTCGCTACAGCACCCGCAAGGTCCGGTTCGCCGGATCGATCTCCACCGTCGCTCCATGGGGCACCTTCGCGGTGATGTCCTGGTCGAAGCCGGCCAGCATGGTGATGTCACCGAAAGCCGCCCCTTGCGCGAGGATCGGATTGACGGTGTTGAAGACGATGGCTTTCGGCACGATGCCGCGCGAGGCCATCTCGTGCAGCATCCATGCGCTCGCCACGCCGCCCTTCGCGGTGTCGAGCACCAGAACCTTGCCCACGTAGGACTGGCCCACCAGCTTGTGGGCCGGCCGCGTGAACGTGCCGTTGATGCGGTCCAGGTCGTAACGCGCCGAAAAGCCGTCGTGCGCGACCAGCGCCTCGCCCGTCACCGGCAAGCCGATCGCATGCCGTGCCTTGAATTCCATGACCGTGCTTCCTTGCATCGTGTGGTCGGGCAGTTCGCTCATGCGAGCCGTCCGGTTTGCGCCGCTTCGACGCAATGCTCCATCGAGGCGAGCATGGGCACGTAGCCGTAGCCGCCGAGGATGTTCACCAGCTTGGCGCTGTTCGTGGCCAGGCGTTTCCAGCCGTTGGCTTCGGCGATCTCGCGGGCATAGGACTGGTAGAAGCACATGCCCGACAGCACCTGGCCGCCGGCGGCCTCGATGCGCCCGGTGATGCCGAAGCGGTCCGCATCGGGCTTGACCTGCGGGCTGGTCACCGCCAGCAGCGGCCGCACAAAGCGCCGTCCCTCGCACAGATCGGCCAGTTGGCGCAGTTCGTACAGGCTGAGTTGCGGCGCGGAAAACACCACCACGTCGATCTCGTCGTCGACTGCGTACGAAGCCTGCAAGGCCTTCACCTCGGCTTGGCCGATGCGATGCGACACCGGCAGCTTCTCGCCGCCCACGTCCTTCAGCAGTGAAGCTTCGGGCGTGATGCCGACGAGGTGGAACAGCGCAATGGAGCCGAAACTCGCCATGGCCGCGCCGAAATGCTTGAGCGCATCCGAGCCCGGATAGCCCTGCAGCCCCTCGACGACGGGCACCGACCAGTAGTTGCCCGCCAGCCGGCCGATCACGCCACCCAGCGCGCCCCAGTCGTTCAGGCTCTGCGGGGTCCAGTCGACCTGAAAGCGCACCGTGGCCTGCCGATGCGCGTCCAGGTGAAAACCGTAGCGCGGCGTGCGCCCCGTCAGGCCAGCCGACAGCGCCGACGGCCCGCCCTCGAAGTTGGAGCGTGCGCCGCAGATCGAGTTGGAATAGATCACCACGCCGGTATCGCCGAAAGCGAGATGCTCGCCGCGGGTGGGGGCCTGGATGGTCTGGTAGTTGATGCAGGTGTCGGTCATCGACACACCGAGCTTCACGAAGGCGTCGATGGTCCGGCGCTCGAGCGTGAGCATCCAGGGCGCCTGCTTGAGCATGCCGGCCTTGGCGAAGTCGGTGCCGCGCGGATCGGTGATGGTCGGGATGCGCACCGCGTCGCGGCTGTCACCGTGCCCGGAAAGCGATTCCAGCCAGCGCACGCCGGCTTCGCCCAGGCTTTCGGTGTCGGCCATGATGTGGGCCTGCGTGACCGGCACGAAATCCTCGGCGCCGAAGAAGTCGCCGACCTTGATCTGGTGCTCGATGGCCAGGCGGGCAGCTTGCCCCAGTTCGCCGGCAAGCATTGCCTGTTCTTCCTCGTTGAGCTTCATGCGGGCCCTCGGTCGCTTTCGTTGGAGTGATGTGTCGACAGGGGGCGGCTCGCCCGATCAACCCAGTGAAACACCGGACTCGCGCACGGCGCGGCCCCACTTTTCCAGCTCCGCCTTCTGGAACTCGGCAAAGCTCTGTTTCGCGGCCACCGCCGGCTCCACGCCCAACTCGATCAGGTGCTTGCCATAGGCATCGGACGCAACGATCCGCTTGATCTCGTTCGACAGCTTCGTTCTGATCTCGGCGGGCAGCCCCGCAGGAGCGAAGAGAGCCCACCAAGCCGTGGCCTCGAAGTCCTTCAAGCCCGCTTCGGAAACGCTGGCCGTCTGCTCGAGCACCGGTGAGCGCTGGCGGCTGCTGACCGCGAGCGCCCGGAGCTTGCCGGCACGCACGTGCTGCAGCACCGATTGCACGGGATCGAACATCAAGGGGATCTGCGCCCCGAGCAGGTCGTTGAGCGCCGGGGCGCTGCCCTTGTAGGGCACGTGCTTGAACTCGACACCCGCCGCCTTGGCGAACATTTCGCCGGTCAGGTGACCCGGCGTTCCGTTGCCGGCCGATCCGAAATTGATGCTGCCCGGCTCGCGCTTGGCCGCGGCGATCAGCTCGGCAACGCTCTTGTACGGCGCCGAGGGATGCACCACGATCGCCACGGGCGCGGAGGCGACGAGGCCCAGCGCGGTGAAGTCCTCGACCGGGTCGTAGGGCAGCTTGCGATACAGGCTCGGGTTGATGGCATGCGTGCCCACCGTGCCCATCAGGATGGTGTAGCCGTCGGGCGGCGCCTTGGCCACGATGTCGGCGCCGATGGAGCCGCCTGCACCGCCACGGTTATCGACGATCACCTGCTGGCCGAGGGCCTCCGAGAGCATCGCCGCGATCGGCCGGGCCACGATGTCGGTCGGTCCACCTGCGGGAAAGGGAACCACCATGCGGATGGGGTGCGTCGGGAACGACTGCGCAAATGACGGGCCTGCGAGAACGGCCACCGCGGTGCCCGCTGCCGCCGCGAGAACGCGGCGCCGGTCGAAATCGGGATGATCAGGGTGCTGTTCAGACATCATGGCCTCTCTTCATTTCGGGATCGGCGCCGGGGCCGAGGGGAGTGATACGCGGTGCACCGAGCGCGCGAGCTCCAGCGCGCCCAGCACCCGCAGCCGGAACTCGTAGCGTTCGGGGACGATGTGAATGCGCATGAACTCGCAGGCGCGCTGGTCCTGCGAAAACGAAGTGCGCTCCATCACGAGAGCCTGCTCGGAAGTCTTCAGGCCGAGCAGCTTGCCGATCGCCCGCGGCGGGCGCTGGCAGCGGATCGTGACTTCGGCGCGGGCCACGCGCAGGCCGAGGTACTCCTGCAGGATCTGGTAGACGGTCAGGTGCTCGGCGCGCTTTTCGCCGAGCCCGGCGGCGGCGGTCGGCAAATAGCCGATCACGACCGCGAAGGCGCGCTCGTCGACGCTGTACAGGCGCTGCAGCCTCACCGGCAGGTCCAGCGCGACGGGACGCTGCTCGTCGAGCGCTCCGGCATCGGGCGAGAACTCGAGCAGCCGCGTCTGCGGCTCGATGCCCTGGCTGCGAAGGGCGTCGTAAAAGCCCTGCAGCGCATCGAGATCGTGCTGCAACACGCGGCCCAGCACGAAGGTGCCCTTCCCGCGCTTCGCCACGACCTTGCCGTGCTTGTGCAGCACGGCGGTGGCCTGCCTGACCGTGACCCGGCTAACGCCGAAGCGGGCCATCAGAACCGATTCGGTGTCGAGCTTGCTGCCCGGCGCGAGCACACCGGTGTCGATCTCGCGCTGCAGTCGTTCAGCCAGTTGCCGGTACAACGGCTCTGGGCTGCTGCGGATCAAGGAGGGGGCCGGCGCGGGGCCGGCTTTGCGCGCGCCGCCCGGTGAGAAGGAAGAAGATTTGGACATAAATTGTCTTAATACGTATTGCAACTATTGCGCCGCAGGAGGGTGGTCGTCAACTGCGGGGAAACCCCGTCACGCGCTTGCCGTTGTGCCGCCCGTCGAATTCGGTCGTCTCACGGGCGCCCCTACACTCGCAGCCGATACGCCTGTGCGGTCCGCCGGACCTGCGCGGCCACGCTTGCTTGGCAGACGGCGCCACGCGCAACGGGGATGCAATGACAACCAGCAGTCGAGTCAACATCCTGCTCGTCTCGAACGAGCACGCCAACCTCCTCGGGCTTAGGGCGGTGCTCGAGGATCTGGTCGAAAACCTCGTTTGCGCCAGCTCCGCCGAGCAGGCCCTGAGCCAAACCGGCGCCACCGATTTCGCGGCGATCCTGATCGACGTTCGCAGCCCTCCGATGAGCGCCTTCGAAACCGCCCGGCTGATCCGCTCGCAGCCCGGCTCGAAGGCCACGCCGATCCTCTTTCTCACCGGCGCCGACACGTCGGAGTTTCCCGTCGAGGGCGCTTGTGCGCTCGGGGCGGTCGATTTCCTCGCCGAGCCGCTCGTGCCCGCCGTACTCGAGTGCAAGGTCGCCGTTTTCGTCGAGCTGGCCCGCAGAAGGGCAGAAGGCCACTCGCCCGAGCGGCAGGCCGTCGAGGCGGCGTTCACCCGCCAGAAGGAACTCTGGCAGACGACGCTTGAGAGCATCGGCGACGCGGTGATCGCCACGGATTCACAGCGCCGCGTGAGCTTCCTGAATTCGGAGGGGGAGCGGCTGACCGGGTGGAGCCGCAGCGAGGCCCTCGGCCAAGACCTCGACACCGTGTTCGTCATCGTCAACGAGGAAACCCGCAAGAAGGTCGAGTGCCCGGTCGACAAGGTGCTGCGAACCGGACGCGTCGTCGGCCTGGCGAACCACACGGTGCTGATCGCCCGGGACGGCACCGAGCGGCCGATCGACGACTCGGCCGCGCCGATCCGCAGCGAGTCGGGCGACGTGCATGGGGTCGTTCTGGTGTTTCGCGACATCACCGAAAAGCACGAAGCCGCGAAGAAGCTCGAGGAGGCCCACGCGGCACTCGAACGCCGGGTCGATGAGCGAACGGCCGAGCTCGCCAACGAGCGCGCTTTTCTCGCCGCCGTGCTCGAAGCCGTCGAAGACGGCATCGTGGCCTGCAGCGCGGACGGCGTGCTGACGCTCTTCAACCGGGCGACGCGCCAGTTGCACAGGCTGCCGGAGCAGCCCCTGCCCGCCGATCGGTGGGCCGACTACTACGACCTGTACCGCGTGGACGGCACGACCCCCTTGCCGACGCACGAGATCCCGCTGCGCCGCGCGCTGCAGGGCGAACTCGTGCGCGACGCGGAGATGGTGATCGCACCCAGGGGCGGCGGCACGCCTCGCACGCTGCTGGCGAGCGGGCGATCGTTCGCGGACGCCGGCGGCCGCAAGCTCGGCGCCGTGGTTTCGATGCACGACGTCACGGCCCGTCACGAGGCGCAGGCCGCGCGTGAGGCGACCGTGCGCGAGCAGGTGCGACGGCAGGAGACGGAAGCCGCGGCCGAGCGGCTGCGCCAGAGCAAGGAGCGGTTCGAGCTGCTTCTCGATTCGTCCGGCGAGGGGATCGTCGGCATGGAGTCGGACGGCAGCTGCACGTTCGTCAACGGCGCTGCGGCGGCGATGCTCGGCTACCGGCCGCAGGAGCTGCTGGGCCGATCCGTGCGCGACGTCATCCGCCCCTGGCAAGCCGATGGGTCGCCCGACCGGCAAGCCGACGACACGATCGAGCGAGCCGCTCGAAACGCCACGGCCATCCGGGTCGACGACGCGCTGTTCCAGCACAAGGACGGCCCGCCGGTCCCGGTGTCCTATTCGGTGAACCCGATGACGGTCGACGGCCGGAACACGGGGGCCGTGATCACCTTCACCGACATCACGCAACGCAAACGCGCCGAAGAGGAGTTGCGAACGAGCGAGGCGCGCTACCGCACCCTGTTCGAGACCGTGGACGAGGGGTTCTGCGTCATCGAGGTTTTGTTCGATGCCGCGAGCCGTCCGGTCGACTACCGCTTCCTGGAAACGAACCCGGCCTTCAAGAAGCACACAGGACTCGACCGCGCCGTGGGCCGGACGGCACGCGATCTCGTTCCCACGCTCGACAATTACTGGTTCGAAACCTACGGCCGGGTCGCGCTCACGGGAACGCCCGAGCGCTTCGAAAGCGAAGCCCCCGCCATGGAGCGCTGGTTCGACGTCTCCGCCAGCCGCATCGGCGGCGTCGAAAGCAGGAAGGTCGCCCTCGTCTTCAACGACATCACCGTCAAGAAAAAGGCCGAGGACGGCCTGCGCAGGCTCGCCGCCGATCTGTCCGAGGCCGACCAGCGCAAGACCGAGTTCCTGGCCACCCTCGCCCACGAACTGAGGAACCCCCTGGCCCCGCTGAGCAACGGCCTGCAGGTCATGCGGCTCGCGGCCGGCGATGCGGTGGCCGTCGGCAAGGCGCGCGGCATGATGGAGCGCCAGCTCGCCCACATGGTGCATCTGGTCGGCGACCTGCTGGACGTCGCCCGCATCACCGGCGGCAAGGTGGAGCTCAGGAAGCAACGCGTGGCGCTGGCGGGCGTGGTGGCCAACGCTGTCGAGACGAGCCTGCCGCTCATCGAGGCGGGTCGCCACGAACTGAGCATCGACATCCCCGAGCAGGCGCTGCTGCTCGATGTCGACACGAACCGGATCGCCCAGGTGCTGAGCAATTTGCTGAACAACGCCGCCAAGTACACGGCGCCGGGCGGGCACATTCGGCTGTCGGCCGCGCGCGAAGAAGGCGCCGTGATCGTGTCGGTCACCGACAACGGGATCGGCATTCCGTCGGAGTCGCTCGGCAGCGTGTTCGACATGTTCGCGCAGGTCGGGCGCAACATGGACCGCGCCCAGGGCGGCCTGGGCGTCGGTCTGACCCTCGTGCGCCGCCTGGTCGAACTGCATGGCGGAACCGTCACCGCCGAGAGCCCCGGGGTCGGCCAGGGCAGCAGCTTCCGCGTTCGGCTGCCGATCGCGGTCGCCGACGATGCGCCGAGCCGGTCTGGCGTTGGAGGCGCCGTGCCCGCGGGCGACACGGACCCGGCCTTCGACGCCGCCGTCAAAAGCTTTCGCGTGCTCGTGGTCGACGACAACACCGACGCGGCCGAGAGCCTGTCGGATCTGCTGCAGATCGGCGGGCACACCACCCGCGTGGCCAACGATGGCCATCAGGCGATCCGCATGGCTCGGGAGTTCCAGCCCCACCTCGTCTTTCTCGACATCGGGATCCCGGGCAAGAACGGCTACGAAGTCGCCCGCGCGCTGAGAAAGACACCGGGCCTGGAGCAGGTCACGCTGGCCGCGTTGACCGGCTGGGGCGCCGAAGAAGACCGGGTCCGATCGAAAGATGCCGGGTTCGACCACCACTTCACCAAGCCCGCCGAGTTCGAGCTGATCAACGGCCTTTTGTCCCAGCTCGCTGCGCCGTCTACGTCAACGCCGGCCGATTGAGCGCGAAGGGCCGATCTCGAAGTGGGAGCCCTGCATGGCACGGGCACCGCGCTTGCTATAGGCGCGCGAAATCGCCGTTGACCCCCGCCACTTCGAAAGAGATCCACATGATCCGCCGTTCCCGCCAAGCTACTTCCCTGCCCGCCCTGTGCCTTGCTGTCGCCGCATTGTTTGCGGCCTCCGCCCAGGCAGGGCCCAAGGACCGGCCCTTCAAGGCCACTTTGAAGATCACGGAAAGCGTCGGCTTTACCGGCGCCGCACCCTGTTTTGCCATTGGCCTGATCAGCGGCGTCGGTCAGGCAACGCCCATGGGCAAGGTGCGCGCAACATCGCAGGACTGCATCAATCCGCTGGGTATGTTCGATCCCAACGGCCCGACGGCCTACCAGTTCGCAAGCAGCACCGGACCCGACGGCCTGGTGTTCACCGCCTCAAACGGCGACCGGGTGTTCGCCGTTTATTCCGGCACGCTGACGCCCCAGCCCAACGGGCCCCATGCCGTGGCCGGCCACTTCGTCATCACGGGAGGCAGCGGGCGCTTCGCCGGGGCCACCGGCGGCGGCAGCCTCCAAGGCACCGAAGACATCAGCCGCGTCGTCGTCGGTGAAGGCGAGATCGCGCTCTCGGGCAGCATCGCCTACTGAGGACGGCGTTCTCGCAGATCAGGTCGGCGATGCGAGCTTCAGCCCCACGATGCCCAGCATGATCAGCACCAGGCTGACGAGGCGGCCCGCATTCGCCGATTCACCGAACAGCACGATGCCCAGAATGGCCGTGCCGACCGCGCCCACACCCACCCACACGGCGTAGGCCGTGCCGACCGGCAGCGACTTCATCGCGATGCCGAGCAGCCCGAGGCTCACGATCATGGCGGCGATCGTCCCCACGGTCGGCCACAGCCGCGTGAAGCCCTCGGTGTACTTCAGGCCGATGGCCCAGCCGATCTCGAACAAACCCGCCAGCACGAGTACGACCCAGGCCATGACACCTCCGATTGAACAACGACTTCCCAAAAGCGCCGCTTATCAAGGACGGCTCACAGAGGCGATCTGACCCTGTGCGCTCTGACGAAACGGCTCACCCCAACGTCAGGCGAATGCTCTATCCCTATCAAGACACAGCTGGCCAGCGCTTCGAAGATGTAGGTTCATCGACCACTCGAGCAGCAGCGTACAGGAGGTACGAATGGCTTACCACGGGGACTACTTGAACGTGTGCATGGTTTCGAGCGCTACCTGAAAGAGACCGGCAAAGCCGTGCTGACACGCATGATGATCCACATCAAGAAGCCGAAGGCCGCTCAGGCGCGACTGGACGAACGGCTGTCGAAGCCATGGCTGTGGGCGGTCATCCCGAACACTGCGTCGCTTTCGTCGAGGATGTCGTCAAGGCCGGCGGCGCAGACAACTTCATGTATTTCAATTGCCCGGCGAAAGAGTCTTTCACGTGAAGACCGTCGTGCTTGCCGCTGTCGTCGTCTTCATGTGTGCTCTTTTCGGCGTTGCCATCACGCTCTTCATGGCGCCGGCCGAGACGAGCGTCGATGCAGGTTGGAAGCTGGCCTGGGCGGGGCTGGGAGGCGGCGCTCTTGCGGGCGTTACAGGCGTTTGGCTTGTAAACGTCGCAAGGTCTGACGCTGGCGCACGGCTGCCGGTGGAGCGGCTCGCTGCGGTTTCATAGCGACCGACGAAAACTCACTTCACGTACATCACCCGCATGCCCAGGCGGTTGCCGTCCACGCGGTCGAGCACGTTGATCGTCGCCTGCCGGGGATCGAAGCCCTCCGGCAGCGGCAGGCTGCCGCGCAGGCTCTCGTGGCTACCGACTGAAATGGGGATGGGCTTCAAGGGCACGGAGGTCGGCGTGCCGCGCGCGGACTGACCGGCCACGACGAACTGCATCACGCCCGTCAAGGGCTTGCCCGTTTCCCGGTCGCGCGAGAGCACCACGTGATACGCAAGGGCTCCACCCTCCACGCTGAGATTCGCCGCGCGCACCTCCACCGCTCCACCGCGCGGGTCGGGGGGCAGAGCCGCGACCACGGAGGCGACGTCTTCGCGCAGGTTCTCGGTGGTCGTGCGGGTGGCGGTCAGCTCGTCGCTCAGGCTGCGCTTTTCCGCGAGCGAGGCTTCGAGCTGCTTGCGGGTTTCGGCCAGTTCCGCCGCCAGGCGCTGGCGCTCGCCTTCGGCCTGGTCGAAGGACTGGCGCAACTGCACCGAGTCGCTGGCTGACAGGCGCGGAGGCAGATGGCTTGCCTGCACATACAGAACGCCGCCGGCGCCCACGGCGATGCCGGCAAGCAGCAGCATGAGCCAGCCGGGCAGCCCCTGGCGTCGTCGACGGCCATAGGGTTCAAAGACGACGGGTTTGGATTTTCCGAACATTTCTTGTGTGGATTGGCGTGAGTGCGACCCCAAAGGGTACAACCCCCGGCCGCGCCGGCCGCAACACGATGTCGCAGCGGCCCGGGTGGGCTTTGAATCAGGGCCTTTCGGCCGCCGCTCGCAACCCGGTCAGATCACGACCGTGACTTCCACATTGCCGACCTTGCGCGTCGCCTCCACGCCGACGTTGTTGGCATAGCGCTGCATGAGCAGATCGACGTTGCTGTCGCCAACCTGCAGGCGGTGCACCCGCACCCAGTCGATGAACGGCGGCAAGCGCGGCGCGTGCAGCGACACCTTGCCGCGCACGGCATCGACGTCCAGCCCCAGGCAGGACTGCAGCAAGCTGAACAGGGCCGCCGCCGCCCAGGCTTGCGGCGAGCAGGCCACCGGGTAGAGCACAGGGCCTTCCGACTCGCGGCGCGGGAAACCGCAGAACAGTTCCGGCAGGCGGTTCTGGTCGAAATGCATGCTCGCCTCGAACAAGCCCGTGAGCACCTGCATGGCTTGAGTCGTGTGGCCGTAGCGCGCCATGCCGGCGGCGATGAGGGCGTTGTCGTGCGGCCAGATCGAGCCGTTGTGATACGCCATGGGGTTGTAGCGCGGCTCGCCGCGGGCCACGGTGCGGATGCCCCAGCCGTTGAAGAAGCGCTCGCTCAGCATGCCCTCGGCGATGCGCGCCGCATGCTCGGGTGCGGCGATGCCGCTCCACAACGCATGGCCGGCGTTGGAGCTGCGCACCGCGCAGCGGCGCTTGTCGCCGTCGAGCGCGATGGCGTAGGTGTCGATCTCCTCGCACCAGAAAGCTTGCACGAAGCGTTGCTGAAGCTGCTTCGCGTCATCGCGCAGCCGCTGGGCCAGCGAGGTGTCGCCGAGCGCCTGCGCCAGTTCGGCGGCGAGCAGCTTGGCTTCGAACACGTAGCCCTGCACCTCGGCGAGTGCGATCGGCGCCTCGGCCATGCGCCCGTCGGCGTGGAAGATCGAATCCTGCGAATCCTTCCAGCCCTGCTGCACCAGCCCTTCCTGGCTGTGACGCTGGTACTCGACGAATCCGTCGCCGTCGGCATCGCCCTGTTGGTCGATCCACTGCAGCGCGGCCAGCACGTTCGGCCAGATGCTGCGCACGAATTCGAGATCGCCGGTGCGCCGGTAATAGGCACCGGCAAGGCCCACGAACAGCGGCGTTGCATCCACGGTGCCGTAGTAGCGGCCGAACGGGATCTCGCGCGTGGCGGCCATCTCGCTACGCCGGGCCTCGTGGAGGATCTTGCCCGGCTCGGCGTCGCGCTCGGCGTCTTGCGATTGCGCCTGCGTGTCGGCCAAAAAGCTCAGCACGCCGCGCGCGAGCGAGGGGTCGAGCCACAGCATCTCCCGCGCAGTGAGGATGCCGTCGCGCCCGAAGGTGGTGGAGTACCAGGGCACGCCGGCGTAGGGATACGGCCCGGTGGGCAGCTGGGTTGTCAGCATCGCCAGGTCGGCCACGGAGCGCTCGAGCCACAGGTTGACCAGCGGGTTCGAGGTCTCGATGGTGCAGCGGTGCTCGCGCAAGGCCCGGCGCTCGGCCTTGGTGTTGACGAACGCACTGTCGTAGTGGGCCACGGGCGGCGCGGCGGCTTCGCCCGGTCGGGCTTCGCAACGCACGGTGCAGTAGAGGTGGCGCTCGTCGTCCGGCGCAAGGTGCAACTCGAACTCGGCCTCTTGCGGGCCGAGCCGCGCGGGCAGGGGATCGAACTGCAGATAGGTGTGGCGGAGTTGGTCGTCCAGGCCGCGGTAGGGCAGCAGCACCTGCGCCTGGCTCACGCTCGCCGGCAGTCGCTCGCCGCGGCGCGCGCGCTGCATGCCGCGCACCTCGAAGAGATCGACGAAGTCGGCCTCGAAGTGAAGCTTCAGCGTGGTGGCGACATCGTCCTCGCCGTGGTTGACGACGCGGATGTGCTCGTAGCAGGCGCCGCGCCACAGCAGCTTGGCGCGAAAGATGTGCAGCGTGCCCTTGGCCACGGTGGCGGAGTCCGGGTTCATCAGGTCCACCGTCAACAGGCTGTTGGCCTCCTTCACCGAGGTGCCCAGGCACAGCGGGTGCGCGCCGTCGATCAGCAGCTCGAAGCGCGAGAGATAGCGCGTGTCCTCGTGGTACAGACCGTGCTCGCCGCTGCCGAGCAGCGGAATGTCGCCGAACTGGTCGAAGAGGGCGAAAGTTTCGTCCTGCTTGAGCACCTGCGGGCTGTCTCCCGCGCGCGCCGCGGTGGCCGCCACATACCACTTGTCGCCGATCTGGATCTTCTCCGTCATGCTGCGAGTCTCCGGTAGACATCGACATAGCGCTCGGCCATGGTGCGCGCCGTGTAGCGGCGCTCGAACACCCGGCGACAGCGGCGCCGGTCGATGCTGGCGATGTTGCACGCCGCGGCGATCGCCTCCTTCTGGTTGTTGACAATGAAGCCGCTCACGCCGTGCTCCATCACTTCTTCGACCGAGCCGCCGGCGTAGGCCACCACCGGCGTGCCGCAGGCGAAGGCCTCGATCATCACGATGCCGAAGGGCTCGGGCCAGTCGATCGGAAACAGCAGCGCGCGGGCGTGACCAAGGAACCCGCTCTTGTGCTCTTCATCGATCTCGCCGATGAACTCGATCAGGGGGTGGTCCAGCAGCGGCTTGATCTGCGACTCGAAGTAGGCGCGGTCCACGGCATCGACCTTAGCGGCGATGCGCAGCGGCACGCCGCAGGCAATGGCGATCTCGATCGCGCGGTCGACCCGCTTCTCCGGCGAGATGCGGCCCAAGAAAGCGAAGTAGCTGTTCGGCCCCGGCTCGGGCGTAAAAGCGAGCAACGGCTCCGGAAGGCCGTGGTGCACGGTCGCACGCCAGTTCGCCCACGGCACCGGCCTGCGCTGGCTGTCCGAGATGGACACGAGCGGCTGTTCATCGAAATGGCGGTACAGCGGCGTCAGCTCGGGTAGATCGAGGCGCCCGTGCAGGGTGGTCACGCAAGGCGTGCGGCAATGGCGCACCAGCGGGAAATGCAGGAAGTCGACGTGGAAGTGGATCGCATCGAAGCGGTCGGCGGCGGTGAACACGCGGTCGAGCAGCATGGTGTGCCAGGCCAGCCAGTCGGCTTGCCGGCCGTCGAGCCGCAGGCCGCGCTGGACCACCGGCACGAGGCGCGCTTTCGTGGCCGAATCGCCGCTGGCGAACAGGGTCACCTCGTGCCCCAGATCGACCAGTGCGTCGGTCAGGTAGGCCACCACCCTTTCGGTACCCCCATAAGCCCGGGGTGGAACGCTCTCGAACAAGGGTGCCACCTGAGCGATTTTCATGTTCCGGGTCGTTGGGAGTGATCCCGGAACTCACAGCAAGCAGCGCACCTGCGCCGACCCGTCAAAGCTGTCGCCCGCGTCAGGCTTCGCGATGCCCCTCTGCGCTCCGAATACGGGCGATCACTTGGGCAGCCAGTACAGCGCACCGGCCTTCATGTCGGGCAGCAGCACGAACTTGCCGTCCGTCGAGAGCGCAATATCGGCCGCCGCCTCGAACTTGCGGTCGTACTGCTGCGGCTCGGCGCCCGGCTTTCGAAGATCGAGCTTCCAGGCGCGGCCGCCCTTCCAGTCGGTGATGTAGAGCATGCCCGCCGCATCGAGCGCCAGGCCGTCGCCACCGCCGAAGCCGCCGGCGAGCTTTTCGGTTTTCTTGGTTGCGGTGTCCAGCCGCAACAGATCGCCGCTGAAGAAGTCCGCGACCAGCAAACTGCCCGAGGGCTCGAACAGCAACCCGTTCGGGTTCTTGAACAAGGGGTTCTGCGCTTCGGAAATCAGCAGGGAGACCTTGCCCTGCGGGGTGATGCGGAAAATCGCGCCCTTGCTGCCTTTCTCCGCATCGCCGGTGTCAGACACGTAGAGGTCGCCCCGGGCATCTAGGGCGAGGTCGTTGAGAAACAGCGGCGGCTGCGGGAAATCCTTCGCGTCCGCCAGCACCGAAACCTGCCCGCTGGCATCGATCTTCATGACCCGCGTCTTGTCGGCCACGAAGAGCACGTCTCGCGAGATCACCAGGCCTTTGGGATCGTCCAGCCCGGTGGCAAAAGGCTTCACTGTCTTGCCGGCCGCGTCGATGACCACGATGCGGCCGTCGCCGTCCTTGCCGAAGCCGCCGATCTCCGACACGTAGAGCCGGCCATCGGCTCCGACGACCACCGATTCGGGCGTCGCCAGTCCCTCGACGCTGCGCATTTCGTCAGCGGCGCGGGACGTGCCGGCAGCAAGCAGCGCTGCGGCCAGCACGAGCGCCGCCATCCGGCGGAGGTGGTCGGCAAGCGCCTTGACGACACGGATCGGCGGCGCCACGCCGACGCTGCCTTGCGAAACGAAACCAACTGGGTGCATGTGTTTCTCCTGGGTTGCAAGCGCAATCGCCTCCGCATGAGGGTGTGCAGAGTGCATGCAGCGCGCTGGTGGATTCTGCAAACAAACCGCGGTAAGCGTGAAGGATGCGTCGCTCGGTCACCACAGAGCTGAGCGCCGAACGCGCGCTGGGCAACAGAAGCCTGCGCGGCACGGCGACACCAATGGCTTCGCCTGCCAGGGCTTCAGCCGCTACTTCGTGGCCGACCTGCGCCTGCAGTGGCGCATCGACCGGCAATGGCGCGCCAGCGTGGGCATCGACAACCTCACCGGCGAGAGTTGCTGGGCTTTGCACCCGTGCCCGCAGCGGACCTTCCACCCGGAGCTGCGCTTCGATCTGTGAGGTCTTGCGCGGCCTGGGCCATGACCCATTGCCACACCGCGCGAATCGCCGGCTCGCGTTCGCGCCCAGCGGCGGTTGCAAGGAAGTAGCTGCCGGTGTCGAGCACGGGCCCGAAGGGCTGCAACAAGGCGCCGCTGCGCAGTTCCTGCGCGGTGAGCGTGAGGCTCAACAGCGCCACGCCATGGCCTGCGAGCGTGGCGAGCATTGCGTGCGATTCGTCGGAGAACGAGATGCCGGGCGTTCGAGCCGTCGTGCGTGCTTTGGGCGCCGCGAGCCCCGCTTCTTCGAACCAGCGCGACCACAGCGCAGGCGCGCGCGCCTGCGGCTGCCAGTCGAAGTGGATCAGGCGGTGCTTCGGCAGGTCCCGCACCCACTTCAAGCCCAGCAGCGGGCTGCAGACCGGCGCGTAACGCTCGGGCATCAGCTCGGCCGTCGTGAGACCCGGCCAGGGACCGCTGCCGGAACGGATGGCGAGATCGGCATCGCCGCGCACTAAATCGGCCACCGACTCGCTCGCGTGAAGCCGCAGTTCGATGCCGGGACACGCGGCGCGAAAGGCCGCCATGCGCGGCAGCACCCACCGCGCGGCGAAGGCGGTGTTCGTCGTGAGCGTGACCGTGTCGGCGGCAGCCGGCGCGCGCAGCGCGATCACGCCGGCTTCGATCGTGTCGAAGCCTTCGCGCACCGCGTGGAACAGGCGCAGCCCGGCGGGCGTGAGGGCGAGTCGGCGCACGAGGCGGCGAAACAGCGGCTGGCCGAGCGCGCTTTCCAGACCGCGCACCTGATGGCTGATGGCGGTGGGCGTGACCGCGAGTTCGCTGGCCGCGCGTTGAAAGCTCAGGTGCGCCGCGGCCGCCTCGAAGGCGCGCAGCGACGACAGGGAGGGCATCCGTCGCGGCCGTCGTTCAGGTGAATTCAGTTCATCCATGTGCGAGAAATCATCGTTTGTCCAGGCGCTGTCGTCCCTCTAGATTTGATCCGAGTCGACGCCGAACCCGCAGCGTACGACATACGCACTCCGCCTCATCCATCGACACGAACGAAAGCCGCCTTTCATGACCACCCTCCTGCACATCGACGCCAGCGCCCGGCCGGGCCGCTCCGACATCGACCCCCATGGCTCGCACACGCGCCGGCTGTCGGCGCGCTTCGTCGAACGGTGGCGGTCCTTGCATCCGCAAGACCGCATCGACCCTCTCGACGTCGGGCAGCAACCGCCCGCGCACGTCACCGGCCCCTGGATTCACGCCGCGTTCACCGCACCCGCAGTGCGCGAGCCGTGGATGCACGACGTACTGACTGAGAGCGACCGGCTCGTGGATCAGCTCGTCGCAGCCGACGTGATCGTGGTGGGCCTGCCGATGTACAACTTCAGCGTGCCGGCGCAGTTCAAGGCCTGGATCGACAACATCGTGCGCGTGGGCCGCACCTTCGGTTTCGACCGCTCGCGCGGCGAGGTGCCGTACTGGCCGATGCTCGCAGGCGCCGGCAAGCGCCTCGTGCTGCTCGGCGCACGCGGCGATCACGGCTATGGCGCCGGCGAGCGCATCGCCCACCTCAACCACACCGAGGCCAGCGTGCGCTCGGTCTTCGGCTACATCGGCATCACCGAGGTCTTCGAGGCTGCGGCGGAATACGACGAGTTCGGCGGCGAAGCGCTCGCGGCATCGCTGCGCCGCGCCGAGGTCGCGGTCGATGCTCTGGTGGACCGGATGGCCGACTTACGGGCCACCCGGCATTTGGTGCCGATCGAGGAGAACGCATGATGAAGACGATCGAGCTCATCAACCCGCCGGGCCTCTACGACCCCACGCCCAACGGCTATTCGCACCTGGCCGTCGCAGCGCTTGGCACCCGGCTCGTGCTGGTCGCCGGACAGGGCGGCGAGAACGAAGACGGGACGCTGCCGAGCGGGTTTCAGGGCCAGGTGAGGCAGGCGCTGGGCAACATGAACATTGCACTGCAGGCGGCAGGTGCCGGCCCGCAACATGTCGCACGGCTCCTGGCCCTGGTGGTGAATCACACCGAAGAACGGCTGCACGTCTTCGGTGCCGAACTCGATCGCCTATGGGGCGACGCGCCCAAGCCCGCCTGCACGCTGATCCCGGTGCCGCGGCTGGCGCTGGACGGCATGCTGTTCGAGATCGAAGCCACGGCGGTGGTGCCCGCGTAGAAGCGCAACGGTATGCCGACCCTGGCTGCACTCGCCGAACGGCCCGTTACATGCGGGCCGGTGGAGCCCGTGCTCGAAGAGGTCAGGTTGCTGCAGCGGCACACGCTGCGTGCAATGCGGCCGTGTCCTCGAACATCTTGTACGACTTGATGCGCCCCTCGGCCACCCGGCACACCAACGCCCACTCGCACTCAAAGATGCGCCCCGTGCTGCGGACACGGCGCTGCATGTAGCCGTAGGCGAAAACGAAATCGTCCGTGGCGCTCCATTGGCGAATCTCGAAGGCTTGCGTCTCGAACATCTCCGCAAGGATTGCCAGGAACCGCCTCACGCCGTCCTCGCCCTCGAACCTGCCGTAGATCGGTATCGAGTCCGGCCCTTGCGCTTCGAACACGGCATCGTCGCTGACCAGCGCCAAGGCTGCGCTTACATTGTTTTCGGCAAGGCAGGCAAAGAACCGCCGCACTGGGTTCGACATGGAATGTTCCTTGTTCAATGCCGGCAGGACTTGCGGGCAGATCTCAAGCCGCCGCCCGCCGCAGCGCCGCCGTCGCCGCGGCCAGCCGCTCAATGCGGCCCCAGTCGCGCGTGGCGATGGCCTCCGGCGGCATCGGCCACGAGCCGCCGACGCAGGCGACGTTGGCGAGCCGCAAGTAGGCGGTGGCACTGTCGGAGCTGATGCCGCCGGTGGGGCAGAAGCGCACGTCGGGGAACACGCTCGCAAAGCTCTTGAGCGTGGCAACGCCACCGCTCGATTCGGCCGGGAAAAACTTCAGCCGCGTGAAGCCGGCGTCACGCGCACGCATGACTTCGCTGGCCGTGGCGATGCCGGGCAGCAGCGGCACCTTGCGCGCCTTGGCGAATGCGGCCAGGGCATCGGTCAGGCCCGGCGAAACGACGAACTTCGCGCCCGCATCGATGGCGGCGTCGTACTGTTCCTGGCCGAGCACCGTGCCCGCGCCGACGATGGCGCCTTCGACGGCGCACATCGCGCGAATCGCGTCCAGCGCGGCGGGGGTGCGCAAGGTGACCTCGAGCACGCGCAGGCCACCGCGCACCAAGGCGCGTGCGAGCGGCTCGGCGTCTTCGGGCCGTTCGATCACGATGACCGGGATCACAGGGCCGGCGTCGAGGATGTCGTCGAGGGTCATGCAGCTTGTCCTTTGAAGTCAAGCCCAGCTTACCGCGCCCTCTTCCGCAACGGCCGCCGAACGACGGTGGCTGGCGAAGAGCTCACGGCCGTAGCCGTGCCCGCTGATGCCGGATACCGCAAGCGCCGGCTCGCGCCGCGCCCACTCGGCGGCATCGACCAGCGCTTCCAGCACGCCGGCCTCGCCGTCCAGCCGCACGACGTCCCCGTCTCGCAGTTTGCCGAGCAGGCCCCCGGCCACCGCTTCGGGGGAGACATGGATGGCGGCCGGCACCTTGCCCGAGGCACCCGACATGCGCCCGTCCGTGACCAGCGCCACCTTGTGCCCCTGGTCCTGCAGAACGGCCAGGCTCGGCGTGAGCATGTGCAGCTCGGGCATGCCGTTGGCGCGCGGCCCCTGAAAGCGAACGACCACGATCACATCGCGCGCCAGCTCGCCCGCCTTGAAGGCGGCGAGCATCTGCATCTGACCGTCGAACACGCGCACCGGCGCGGTGACGACGCGATGCTCGGGCTTCACCGCCGAGGCCTTGAAGATCGCGCGGCCGAGATTGCCCCGCAGCAGCCGCACGCCGGCATGCGCGTCGAAGGGATCGGCGGCCGTGCGCAGCACGCCGGTATCGCCGGACGCGGCCGGCGCGGGCCGCCATGCGACGCGCGCACCGCCGTTCACGCGGCCGTTTCCTTTTTCGTTTCCGTCCGCTTCGCCGTCTGCGTCGCCGAGCCAGGGCTCGTTCGCGTAAGCACGCAGACCCTCGCCTGCGACTGTGCGCACGTCTTCGTGCAGCAGGCCGGCGTCGAGCAGTTCGCGGATCAGCAGGCCCATGCCGCCGGCAGCGTGGAAGTGGTTCACGTCGGCTTGGCCGTTGGGGTACATGCGCGTGAGCAGCGGCGTCACGGCGGAGAGCTCGTCGAAATCGGTCCAGTCGATGGTGATGCCCGCCATGCGCGCGATGGCCACGAGGTGCAGGGTGTGGTTGGTCGAGCCGCCGGTGGCGAGCAGGCCGACGATGGCGTTGACGATGGCGCGCTCATCGACGATCTCGCCGATAGGGGTGTACTCGCGGCCCAGCGCGGTGAGTGCGACGACGCGGCGCGCGGCCTCGGCCGTGAGCGCATCGCGCAGCTTTGTTCCGGGGTTGACGAAGGCCGCGCCCGGCAGGTGCAGGCCCATCACTTCCATCAGCATCTGGTTGCTGTTCGCGGTGCCGTAGAAGGTGCAGGTGCCGGGGCCGTGGTACGAGGCCATCTCGGCCTGCAGCAACTGCGTGCGATCGGCCTTGCCCTGCGCGAACAACTGGCGAACCTTGGCCTTGTCGCTGTTCGGCAGGCCCGAGGTCATCGGCCCGCCGGGCACGAAGATCACCGGCAGGTGGCCGAAGGCGAGCGCGCCGATCAGCAGGCCCGGCACGATCTTGTCGCAGATGCCGAGCATGAGCGCGCCGTCGAACACCGCGTGGCTGAGTGCGATTGCCGTGCCCTGCGCGATGATGTCGCGCGACCACAGCGAGAGCTCCATGCCCGGTTGGCCTTGCGTGACACCGTCGCACATGGCCGGCACGCCGCCGGCGAACTGCGCGGTGGCACCGGCCTCGCGCGCGGCGCGTTTAATGATGTCGGGAAACGTGGCGAGCGGCTGGTGCGCCGACAGCATGTCGTTGTAGGACGAAACGATGGCGATGTTCGGCGCGCGCTGTTCGCGGATGGAAAGCTTGTCGTCGGTGGGCGAAGCAGCCATCGCATGCGCCAGGTTCGTGCACGACACGCGGCCCCGCGACGGGCCTTCATCGCGTGCCGCGGCCATGCGCGCCAGGTACGCCAAGCGGCCTGCGCGGCTGCGCTCCTGCACCCGCACTGTTACGCGGGCGACTTCGGGGTGTATCGCCATGAATGGACTCCTGCGGGCGCCCTGCCCGGGTTCCGATTCAGTGTAGTGGGCGCTCGTCGCGCCCCTGCGCACTGTGCGCGATCCCCTTGTTGCTACATTGACGCCACGGCCGACGGCCCGGCGCGACCGCGCGGATTCGGCTCCATGCACGAAGGGTTTCGAGGAATGCGCGAGAACGCGAACAACGATCGGTTCGACCTGGTGCTGTTCGGCGGCACCGGCGACCTGGCAATGCGCAAGCTGCTGCCTGCACTGTTCTATGGCGTGCGCGACGGGGGCCTGGCCGGCGCCACGATCATCGGTGCAGCGCGCCAGCCGCTCAGCGTGGACGAGTACCGCGCGATGCTCACCGAGCAGGTGCCCCGGCACATCGGCGAAGCCGACTTCGACGAGGCGGTGTGGCAGCGGCTGCTGGCTCAGGTGCGCTTTGTTGCGATCGACGCCACGCAGCCGGCCGACTTCAGCGCGCTCGCCGCCGAGTTGTCGAATGACGAAGAACGGCCGAGGGTGTTCTACCTCGCCACCACGCCGTCGCTCTTCATTCCCATCTGCCGGCACTTGCACAGCGCAGGCCTGGTGACGCCGGCGGCCCGCGTGGTGCTCGAAAAACCGCTGGGCCGCGACCTCGCTTCGTCGCGCACGATCAACGACGCGGTCGGCGAGATCTTCACCGAGGAGCAGACCTACCGCATCGATCACTACCTCGGCAAGGAGATGGTGCAAAACCTCATGGCGCTGCGCTTCGGCAACACGCTGCTCGAGCCGCTGTGGTCGCGCTCCTACATCCACGACGTGCAGATCACCATCG
>NZ_JACDCW010000129.1 GCF_013817345.1 Methylibium sp. | reverse complement strand
TGAACATGGACGAGGCCATGCTCGATTCGAAGGAAGCGATGGTGCGCTTCCTGCACCTCATCGCCTCCGAGCCGGAGATCGCGCGCGTGCCGATCATGATCGACAGCTCCAAGTGGAGCGTGATCGAAGCCGGACTCGCGTGCATTCAGGGCAAGGGCATCGTCAACTCCATTTCCATGAAGGAGGGCGAGGAGGAGTTCCGCCGACAGGCCAATCTCGTGCGCCGCTACGGCGCCGCCGCGGTCGTGATGGCCTTCGACGAAAAAGGCCAGGCCGACACCTTCGCGCGCAAGACGGAGATCTGCGCGCGGGCCTACAAGATCCTCGTGGAGGAGGTCGGCTTCGCGCCCGAGGACATCATCTTCGACCCCAATATCTTCGCGATCGCCACGGGCATCGAGGAGCACGACAACTACGCGGTCGATTTCATCGAGGCCACGCGCTGGATCAAGCAGAACTTGGCCGGCGCGAAGGTGAGCGGCGGCGTGAGCAACGTGTCGTTCAGCTTCCGCGGCAACGAGCCGGTGCGCGAAGCCATCCACACCGTGTTCCTGTACCACGCCATCCAGGCCGGCATGGACATGGGCATCGTCAACGCCGGAATGATGGGCGTGTATGACGAGCTCGACCCCGAGCTGAAGGAGCGCGTCGAGGACGTGGTGCTCAACCGCAAGCCGGCCTACAAGCCGGGCGAACCGGAGCTATCGCCCGGCGAGCGCCTGATCGAGATCGCCGAGCGCGCCAAGAGCGTCGGCAAGGACGACAGCGCGCGGCTGGCCTGGCGCGCCGGCGATGTGAACGCACGGCTCTCGCATGCGCTGATCAACGGCATTACGGACTTCATCGTCGTCGACACGGAAGAAGCCTGGGTCGGCATCCAGGCCGGCGGCGGCCGGCCGCTGCACGTGATCGAGGGCCCGCTGATGGCCGGCATGAACGTGGTCGGCGACCTGTTCGGCCAGGGCAAGATGTTCCTGCCGCAGGTGGTGAAGTCGGCACGCGTGATGAAGCAGGCCGTGGCCCACCTGCTGCCCTACATCGAGGCGGAGAAAAAGCTGCTGATCGAAGGCGGCGGCGAGGCCAGGGCCAAGGGCAAGATCGTCATCGCCACCGTCAAGGGCGACGTGCACGACATTGGCAAGAACATCGTCACCGTCGTGCTCCAGTGCAACAACTTCGAGGTCGTCAACATGGGCGTGATGGTCCCGTGCCAGGACATCCTCGCCATGGCCAAGGCCGAGGGCGCCGACATCGTGGGTCTCTCGGGCCTGATCACGCCGAGCCTCGAGGAAATGCAGCACGTGGCCGCCGAGATGCAGCGCGACGACTACTTCGTCAGCCGCAAGCTGCCGCTGCTCATTGGCGGCGCGACCTGCAGCCGCGTGCACACGGCGGTGAAGATCGCGCCCAAGTACGAAGGGCCGGTCGTCTATGTGCCCGATGCCTCGCGCAGCGTGGGCGTGTGCTCCGACTTGCTCTCCGACGAACGGGCCGCCAAGTTCATCGACGATCTCAAGGTGGATTACGACCGCGTGCGCGAACAGCACGCGAACAAGAAGGCGGTGCCCCTGGTCACCCTGGCGCAGGCGCGCGCCAACAAGACGCCGGTCGACTGGTCAGCCTACACGCCGCCGGCGCCCAGGTTCACCGGTCGGCGCGTGTTCAACAACTACGACCTGAACGAGCTGGCCGCCTGCATCGACTGGGGCCCCTTCTTCCAGACGTGGGACCTCGCAGGGCCTTTCCCGGAAATCCTGCGCGACGAGGTCGTCGGCACTGAGGCGCAACGCGTCTTCAGCGATGCCAAGCGCATGCTGCACCGGCTGATCGAGGGCCGATGGCTGCAGGCGCACGGCGTGATGGGCCTGTACCCGGCCAACACGGTGGGCGACGACGACATCGAGATCTACACCGACGAGTCGCGCAGCGAGGTGCTGATGACATGGCACGGCCTGCGCATGCAGACGGTCCGGCCGGTCGTCGATGGCGTGCAGCGGCCCAACCGCTGCCTGGCCGACTTCGTCGCCCCTAAGGGAGGCAAGCCCGACTACGTCGGCCTCTTCGCGGTGACCGGCGGTGTGGGCACCGAGAAGAAGGTGGCGCAGTTCATGGCCGACCTCGACGACTACTCTTCCATCACGCTCAAGGCGCTGGCCGACCGCCTGGCCGAGGCCTTCGCCGAGCGCCTGCACCAGCGCGTGCGCACGGAGTTCTGGGGCTATGCACCCGACGAGGCGCTCAGCACCGAGCAACTCATCAAGGAAGCCTACCGCGGCATCCGCCCGGCGCCGGGCTATCCGGCCTGCCCCGACCACACCGTCAAGCGCGAGATGTTCCGCGTACTGCGGGCGGAGGAGGCCCACATGGGGCTGACTGAAAGTCTGGCGATGACCCCGGCTGCCAGCGTCAGCGGCTTCTACCTCGCGCATCCCGAGGCGGCCTACTTCAATGTCGGCAAGATCGGCGAAGACCAGCTCCAGGACTGGGCGCGGCGCACGGCGTCGAGCCAGGACGATGCGCGAAGGGCGCTGGCGCCCTTGTTCTGAAAATCTTCAATGCGCGCGGCGAGACTCTGAGGTGAGGTGTGGCGTAGGTGCGCCATTCCCGGTTCTCCACAGTCGGGACGTTCAAGGCAATTAAGAAGCGTTTCGACTCGCCCAATGAGTCGAATACGGACGGCCGGCTTACAATCGCCTCATACTATGAGTCGAACAGACGCACAATCGCCTCAACTTGTTTGGAAACAACCCGGCTGGCCCGCGCTGCGATACGACCGATCAAGGGTGGCGGCGGAAGTCGCCCTTGCGCGGCGCGCCCAGGGTGTCGTTGAGGGCAAGCTGGCCGCACTTGGTTTCGAGCCGCGTCAACAACTGACCGCCGACGCCTGGACGCACGAGGCCATGTCCACCGCCGCCATCGAGGGGGAGCGGCTGGACCTTCAGGCGGTGCGTTCGTCGGTGGCCCGCAGGTTGGGAGTAGCTCAGGTCAAAGGCCCGAACGTGCCCCGACATATCGACGGACTGCTCGACATCATGGACGACGCCGTCGGCAATGCCGGCGCCGCGTTGACCGACGAGCGTCTTCAGAGCTGGCAGGCGGCGCTCTTTCCGACGGGCTTCTCCGGTATGAGCAAAATTCTGGTCGGAGCTTATCGCCGGCATGACGAGCCGATGCAAATCGTGAGCGGTCCTCCGGGTCGCGGAAAGATTCACTACGAAGCACCGCCTTCTTCGGCTGTACCGGCCGAAATGGCGCGCTTCCTCGAGTGGTTCAACGCCGGCGCGGAACCGCAAAGCCTGATCCAGGCCGCACTTGCGCATCTGTGGTTCGAGACGGTCCATCCCTTCGAAGACGGCAATGGCCGGGTCGGCCGGGTCGTGATCGATCTGGTCTTGGCACGGGACGCCGGCGAAGCGAGCCGGCTGATTCGCATCTCGCAGCGACTGCTGGAAAAGCGTGACGAGTACTACGAGGAGCTGGAACGGGCACAGCACGGCTCGCTGGATGTCACGGCCTGGGTAGATTGGTTCATCAAGCAGGTCAAGGTCGCCTGCGAGCAGGCATCGGGTCTCATCGACCAGTCCCTGGCCAAAGCGCGGTTCTGGTCCGAGCACAGCGACAAGGACCTGACGGCTCGCCAGCGCAAGGTAGTGAATGCGCTGCTCGATGCAGGGCCGGGTGGCTTTGAAGGCGGCATGAGCACCCGGAAGTATGAAAGCCTCACCGCCGCTTCGCGGGCGACTTCCTCGCGTGAGCTCATCGAATTGGTGGAACTCGGGCTGTTTCGTCCCGCGGGTGCGGGCCGATCGACGCGGTATCACCTCAACGTCGAGGGCTGGAAGTAAGCCGGCCCGCGCGCCCCGCTGCGCCTACTCAGCCGGCAATCAGCACCCGCCGGTATTGGATCGCTTCGGCGACATGGGCGACGCCGGGCCGCTCGGCGCCGGCCAGATCGGCGATGGTGCGCGCCACGCGCAGCACGCGATGCTGGCTGCGCGCCGACCAACCGAGCCGGACGGCGGCGGCCTGCAGGAAACGCGAAGCGGCATCGTCGAGCTCGGCATGCCGGTCGATGCCGGCGCTGTCGAGCAGCGCGTTGCTGCAGCCCTGTCGATCGGTCTGGCGTTCACGCGCCTGGGCCGTGCGTTCGGCCAGCGCCTCGCTGGCTTCGCCGTCGGGCGCGGCGGCCAGCACGGCCGGCGTGACGGCCGGTACCTCGACCTGCAGATCGATCCGGTCGAGCAGCGGGCCGCTGAGCCGCCCCTGGTAGCGCGCGACCTGCTCGGCGCTGCAGCGGCAGGCCCGCAGCGGTGAGCCGGCGTGGCCGCAGGGGCAGGGGTTCATCGCCGCGATGAGCTGAAAGCGCGCCGGGAACTCGGCCTGGCGCGCGGCCCGCGAGATGGTGATGCGTCCGGTCTCCAACGGCTCGCGCAGCGCCTCCAGGGCGGCGCGCGGAAACTCCGGCCATTCATCAAGGAAGAGCACACCGTGGTGGGCCAGCGAGATTTCGCCGGGCCGCGGCGGCGAGCCGCCGCCGACCAGCGCGACCGAGGAGGCGCTGTGGTGCGGCGAGCGCACGACGCGCTCGCGCCAGCGGCCGGCGTCGAACGTGCCGCCCAAGCTGAGCACCGCGGCCGATTCCAGCGCCTGCGCATCGGTCAGCGGCGGCAGCAGGCCGGCGAAGCGCTGGGCCAGCATCGACTTGCCGGTCCCCGGCGGGCCGACGAGCAGCACGCTGTGCCCGCCGGCCGCCGCGACTTCGAGCGCGCGCTTGGCGGCGGCCTGGCCCTTGACCTCCCGCAAATCGGGCCGTGCGGCGCGCACCGGCTTGGGCAGCGGCTGCGCCACGGGCAGCGGCTGCGCGGCCTCGCCCGGCAGCAGCGCGCGCACGACGTCGAGCAGATGGCGCGCACCGAGCGGCCGCAGGCCTTCGATCAGCGCGGCTTCGCAGGCACTGGTTTCGGGCAGCACCAGCGTGCGCGACGCACCGTCCCGATGCGCGGCGAGCGCCATCGCCAGAGCGCCTCGCACCGGCCGCAGGTCGCCGGCCAGCGAAAGCTCGCCGGCGAACTCGAAGTGCTCGAGCCGGGCTGCGTCGATCTGTCCGCTGGCCGCCAGGATGCCGAGCGCGATCGGCAGGTCGAAGCGGCCCGACTCCTTGGGCAGGTCGGCCGGCGCGAGATTGACCGTGATGCGCTTGTTGTGCGGGAACTCCAGGCCGCTGTTGAGTAGCGCGGCGCGCACGCGTTCGCGGGCTTCCTTGACTTCGGTGTCGGCCAGGCCGACCAGCGTGAAGCTCGGCAGCCCGTTGGCCAAGTGAACTTCCGCCGTGACAGCGGGGGCGGCCAGCCCGTCGAGGGAGCGGCTGTGAACGATGGCAAGGGTCATGGCCGGGCCGATGGTGGCATCGGCCCGGTGCCGCGACGATCCCTCCTCGGGAGGTGCTGCGGCGCACTTCGCTGGTGCTGAAGGGGGAGTGTTCGTCCCGCCTTTGGGGCATAGGCGCCGCGCCGCGCCCTGCGATCGACCATCGATCCCCGTCATGGCGCATGGCACAGAACCTGCGAATCGGCCTGCCATCTGAATTCGAACCATCAAACAGGGAGTGACCATGATCAGGATCAAGTGGGCGGCGGGGATGTTGGCGGTGTGCTCGATGGCGGTGTCGGTGCCGGTCATGGCCCAGGACGCGGCGTCGGACTGGAGCGTTACCGGCAACGCCGGCCTCTACAGCGACTACCGGTTCCGTGGCATCTCGCAGACCAACAAGGACCCGGCCTTTCAGGGCGGTTTCGACATCGCCCACAGCTCGGGCTTCTACCTCGGCAACTGGAACTCCAACATCGACAGCGGCTTCTTCGCCGGCTCCAACCTCGAGATGGATTTCTACGGCGGCTTCAAGGGTGCAGCCGGAACACTCGGCTACGACGTCGGCGTGCTGACCTACTACTACCCGGGCAGCGACCCGAAGATCGACAACACCGAGGTCTACCTGGGGCTGAGTTACGGGCCGGTTTCGGCCAAGTACTTCTACGCGGTCACCGACTTCTTCGGCTTCGACGATTCGGACGGTTCCGCCTACCTTGACCTCGGCTTCAACTACGACCTGGGCAGTGGCTTCGGCGTCAACGCGCACGTCGGCTACCAGTCGCTCCGGGGCGACGCCAAGGTTGTCGAGATCGGCAGCACCGGCACCGAAGATTCGGTCACCGACTACAGGCTCGGTGCGACGTACACCACGACCGGCGGCTTCGTGTTCGGCCTGGCCTACATCGGCACCAACCGCGACCTCGCTGGCTCCCGGCCGAACCGCAACATCAGCGACGGCACCGGCGTCATCTCTCTCAGCAAGGCGTTCTGAGCGCCACCATCCACTTAAGGAGACCGCCATGAAGATGGTGACTGCAATCGTCAAGCCCTTCAAGCTCGACGAAGTGCGTGAGGCCCTGAGCGCGATCGGCGTGCAGGGCATCACCGTGACCGAAGTCAAGGGCTTCGGCCGCCAGAAGGGCCACACCGAGCTGTACCGCGGTGCGGAGTACGTCGTCGATTTCCTGCCCAAGGTGAAGATCGAGGCGGCCGTCGACGACGCCATCGTCGAGCGCGTGATCGAGGCCATCGAGGCGTCGGCGCGCACCGGCAAGATCGGCGACGGCAAGGTGTTCCTCACCGACCTCGAGCAGGTGATCCGCATCCGCACCGGCGAGACCGGCAAGGACGCCCTCTAAGCGAACCCCATTCGAAACGAGACAGCCATGATGAGAAAACTGATTGCCTCCCTCGCGCTGGGGCTCGCGGTGCTCGGCTTTGCCGGCGCCGCCTGGGCCCAGGACGCCGCGTCGGCCCCGATGGCCGCGGAAGCCGCCTCGGCCGCCATGGAAGCTGCGGCGCCCGCCGCCGCAGAAGCCGCCGCCGCACCCACGGTGAACAAGGGCGACGTCGCCTGGATGATGACGGCCACCCTGCTCGTCGTCTTCATGGCCCTGCCCGGCCTTGCGCTGTTCTACGGCGGCCTGGTGCGCAGCAAGAACATGCTGTCGGTGCTGATGCAGGTGATGGTCGTGTTCTCGCTGATTGCCGTGCTGTGGGCCGTGTACGGCTACAGCCTGACCTTCGGCGGCGAAGGCCTGATCGTCGCGGGGCTCGACAAGCTCTTCCTCGCCGGCGTCACGCCCGACAGCCTGGCCGACACCTTCACGGCCGACGCCAAGCTGCCCGAGTACGTGTTCATCGCGTTCCAGGCCACCTTCGCCGGCATCACCTGCGCACTGATCGTCGGCTCCTTCGCCGAGCGCATCAGGTTCGCCGGCGTGCTGCTGTTCTCGGTGCTGTGGTTCACCTTCTGCTACATCCCGATCGCGCACATGGTCTGGGGCGTCGGCGGCTACCTGTTCGACAAGGGCGCGCTCGACTTCGCGGGCGGCACCGTGGTGCACATCAACGCCGGTGTGGCCGGTCTGGTGGGTGCCTACGTGCTGGGCAAACGCCTGGGCTACGGCCGGGAATCGATGACGCCGCATTCGCTGACCCTGACGATGGTCGGGGCCTGCATGCTGTGGATCGGCTGGTTCGGCTTCAACGCGGGCTCCAACCTGGAGGCCAACAGCGGCGCGGCCCTGGCCTTCGTCAACACGCTGTTCGCCACGGCCGCTGCGGTGCTGGCGTGGTGCGTGGGTGAAGCGATGACCAAGGGCAAGGCCTCGATGTTGGGCGCCGCCTCCGGTGCGGTGGCCGGCCTGGTCGCCATCACGCCGGCCTGCGGCACGGTGGGCCCGATGGGCGGCATCGTCATCGGCGCCGCGGCGGGCTTCGTGTGCCTGTGGGGCGTCAACGGCCTCAAGCGCATGCTCGGTGCCGACGACTCGCTCGACGTGTTCGGCGTGCACGGCGTGGGCGGCATCCTCGGCGCCCTGCTCACCGGCGTGTTCTCGGCCGGCTCGCTGGGCGGGGTGAAGGGCGACGACTACTCGATCGCCAGCCAGATGCTGATCCAGGCCGAGGGCGTGCTGATCACGATCGTCTGGTCGGCGGTGGTGGCCTTCGTTGCCTACAAGATCGTCGACATGGTGGTCGGCCTGCGGGTGCCGGAAGAGGCCGAGCGGGAGGGGCTGGACATCACCTCGCACGGGGAGACGGCGTATCACGGCTGACGGGTCTCGCCCTCACTTCAGCCCTCTCCCGCCAGCGGGAGAGGGAGCAAGACCGGTGTGACTCCCTCGCCCCGTTTGCGGGGAGAGGGTCGGGGTGAGGGGTCCATGCACGCGAACTGAGGCCGCCTTCGGGCGGCCTTTTCGCTGCCTGCCGCGGCCGGCCTTGCAAGCCGCGTCCTTGTCGCCACCTGCCTAGAATTCGTTTCCAGCATCAGGCAAAGGCGTCCGCCATGGTTCCGCACCTCATCACCGCGCTCAACGGCCCGATCAACGAACTGGAGCAGCGCATCCTGGAGTCCATGCCGGCCATCGAGCGCTGGTTCCGGCTCGAGTGGATGGAGCACACGCCGCCCTTCTA
>NZ_JACDCW010000205.1 GCF_013817345.1 Methylibium sp. | reverse complement strand
ATGAACGACTGCTGCACGCCGCCGCCGCCGAGGCTGCCGGGTGCCACATCGACGATCGGTGCCAACTGCGGTGCCAGCGACGATGCCGGCGCGCCGCCAGTTGCTGCGCCCGCTCCGTAGTCAAAGCTGGATGCAGCCGGGGGCATATCGACGATCGGTGCCGGCGCCTGTGTTGCCGCAGCGCCCGCGTTCTCGGCGATCGTTCCCGCCGTTGAGCCGCCATCGATGCCTGACGCCACGTCCGCGATGGCAGTGTTGCCACGCTCGGCTGCGAGCGCGCCTTCGATCAGGCTGGCGCCTTCGCCGGACGAACCGGCGGCAGCTTCGGCACCTGACGCCGCGCCCGCGCCGCCCGCAACCAGGCTGAACGCACCGGCCCCGAGCGCGATGATGCCGGCGATCTTGGCGACTTTGGTGTTGCCTGTAAGCGAAGCCACGCCCGACACGATCGAGGCCACCCCGGCGATGGCAGCCACCGTGACAACGCCGGCAGCGACAGCGCCGGCCACGGCGGCGCCGCCTGCGGCAATCGCGATAAGCGGAAGAATTACAGCCATGCCCTACTCCTTGTTCTCAAAAACGTAAGTGCGCAGCATTCGGAATTGACCGAAGCGGCGCATCATCTTGTCTGTGCGGGGGTCGGGGTTCTCGATCGTCACCCCGATGTGACTGACGAACGTATCGCGCGCCTGCTCAAGCAGCGTGCGAATCAACAGACTGCCGGCACCGGGCCGCGTCGAGCGCAGCGCGATCACCGATATGTAGCTTTTCTGCGTCCACTCGAACGGCACAATCACCGCGCCGAGAATCCCCACCGGCGCCTCGTCATGCTCTGCGATCAGTGCGTAGCCGCTAGTACGGCAACGCTCGATCAGCGTTCGCACGCCGTCGAACGTGGGCTGATAGCCCTGCGTGTCGAATCCGCCCAGCACATACGCCGGCAGCCAGGGAACGTCCTCGTCCCTGGCGTGGCGGATGTGCATTACGAGTTACCGGAGCCGTAGGAGGCGGATTCCACCCAGGTGCCGCGCCGCTGGTCCCAGTAGTAGCGGTCGGGGTCCGGGTTTTGATTCGGGTTGCGCATGGGGTCGATCGGTGCTGGCGCGGGTGCGGGTGCGGGTGCGGGTGCCGGTGCGGGAACTGGTGCGGGCGCGGGTGCGGGAACTGGTGCGGGCGCGGGTGCGCCGGGTGCGGGTGCGGGCGCGGGCGACGCGGCCTGCTGTTGCCCTTCGGCCGAGTTCTGAAACTCCTGCGCCAGACGGGCGTTGATCTGCTCGCCGGTCATGCCCTCTGCGAACCACGAGTCGATCGTGGCTTCCCACTGCTCGATGGCGCCCGGCTCGGGATTGCGGCCCAGGTAGCGCGTATACATCTGCCCGACCACCGGATAGCGTCCACCGGCGGCAGGCGAACCAGGAAGCGGGGCTTGACCGCCGCCCGGGCCGGTAAAGGTCAGAAGATCGCCCAGTCCAGGAATCCCGCCCACATGGCCGAATACGCCCATGCCCTCTTTGAGGTTGCGGCCCAGGATGTCGAGCGCGGCCTGCTTGTTGGCGGCGTCCATGTCCTTGTTGCCGAGGATTTTGGTGACTTCCTGCTGGTACTGTGACCACAATTGCGCCGACGACGCCGAGGTCTGCATCTGCGTCTTGTATTCGGCTTCGGTGCGGGCCAGGTAGGCTTTGGTGGCACTGTCCAACTGCGCGATCTGCTCGCGGCTGGCGGTCTCACGGTTGAACATCGAGAGCTTCGCCATCTCGCTGTTGTCGAACTGGCGCGCCATTTCGGCGAGCTTGGCGTCGTCCTGCTTGACGCCGGTATCGAACTGCCGCGCCTGCTCGAACAGTCCGCGGTTCTTCAGGTCGGTGTCGTTGTCCGACTGGCGCGCCTGCTCCCCGAGCTGCTTTACGCCCAGCCCGACTTGTGCGTTCTGCGAGCCGGCCGCGTTTTGCGCCGCCTGGTTGGTCAGGTTCTGCTTGTTGTAGGTGCCGGCGTCCTGCTGCGCGATCGGCAAGGCTTGAGAAATCGCCGCTTCCTCGCCTGCCATCAGCGCCATCGTCGAGTTCGACAGGCCGCGCTCGTTGGCCGCCTGTCTTGCCCGCTGGCGTGCCTGATCGACGTAGGCGCTGTTCTCGCCCAGCAGCCGAGTCAGTTGCTCCGATACACGC
>NZ_JACDCW010000128.1 GCF_013817345.1 Methylibium sp. | reverse complement strand
CGGCGCCGCCGACGAGCAGCGGCGCCGCCTGTTGTGCCGCGAGGTCCTGCACCGACACGGCGCCGTCGGCAAACCCGGGTAGCGCCTGCACGGCGCGGGGCTCGGCCAGCTCGATGGCAGCATCGGCCGGCAGGCCCGGCAGTGCCACCGCGCGGGCCGCGATGCCGGCCTCGGCGAGGCGCTGCAAATAGTCGGCCACGCTGCCTCGTCGCCGATTCACGCGCAGCGTCATCGGCGCCTGCACATTGGCGGCGCCCAGGAGCGCCGGCCAGTGGCCGGGCCAGTCTTGCTGAAGCCGCTCGAGCCACCAGCGCGGGTGGTTCCAGCGCGCCACCGGATCGCCGAGCGCCGCGGTCACCAGCGCCTCGCGCTCGCGCAGGAAACGGCGCAGCACCGCATTGACGAAACCGGACTGCGCGCGCGCGCGGCGCTTGGCCGCCTCGACCGCCTGGTCGACCAAGGTGTGCGGTGCATAAGGCGCGAAGGGCACTGCGGCTGCGACTCCACCTTCGCCCCAGGCCAGGGCCAGCGCCGTCAGCAGCAGCGCTTCGACCCAAGGGGGCGCCGGTTTAGCGACAAGCGCGCGGAGCAGCGCCTGCGCCCCGCCGAGCCCGCGCACGGCTCGAAAAGCCAGCGCCTGGGTGCCGGGGCGCGCGTCGGGGGGAGTGGCCACCAGGGCTGCGGTCAACGAGCGACCCGCGCGCACCGCCGCGACCGCATCGGCGGTGTGACCAAGCAGGGTGGCCAATGGCAGGGAAGGAGAACTCATGCGGGGCAGCCGAATCGGGGCGCGCAGTGTAGGCGCGGCAAGCTGCGGGCGCAGTGAGGGCAGATGAGGGAATGAGGCGGTTGGCTGGTTAGGCCGTCGACCATAAAGGTTGCTCACGTGCCAACGCGGAGGCGCAAGGTTCGTCGTCGGTGAGACGGCTTGCCGTCGGCCGCCGCGTTGCCCGAGCTCGGTGCCCAGGCCGTTTCGACCGCTTTGATCAGGCGCGCTCGCCGAAGGTCGAAGCGATCTGCGAATCGGGTCCGCGATCGGGCGAAGCACTCGCCAGCGGCGCCGCAGCGCGGAAACCGAACACGCTGGAGATCAGGCGCGTCGGGAGCTCGTGCACGGCGCCGTTGAACGCTTCCACCGCCTCGTTGAAGACGCGCCGCACGAAGGCGAGCTGGGCGTCGGCCTCCTGCAGGCCGAGCAGCAGCGCCCGCACCCGTTCGCCGAGCTCAGGCTCGCCTGCGACGGCCGGGCGCGCTGCGATCAGCACGCGCAGCGGACGCAGCGCACCTTCCAGCACCTGCTCCGCCAAGCCCAGGCTTTGAATCGCGCCGGCGCTGCCGACCCGCCCTTGCGCGTGATCGACGGCGGCCTGCGCCTGGCGAGCCGCCGCCGCCACCGTCTGCAGCGTCGCCCGGCCGATCTCGTCGCTCAGGTTTTCCATCGGATTGAGGCTGCCCAGCAGTTCGGTCAATTCGAATGTCAGCGCCTGGCGGCGCCGCAATTGCGCCTCTAGCGGCGGCCACGCGCCCATCACCGCGCTGCGCAGCCGCACCAGTCGGTTGTAAGCGCCGAGCGCCCAGAACACCAGCAGCGCCGCACTGGTGATGAGAGCGATACGGGTCGGGGTCATGCCCGCACCGCGCTGCCGGATGCGCCCCCGGCACCCGCCACGTTCGCGCGCCAAGCTTCGAAGCCTTCGCGCCGCAGCTTGCAGGCCGGGCAGCTGCCGCAACCGTAGCCCCAATCGTGGAGGCGGCTGCGCTCGCCGAGGTAGCAGGTATGGGTGTGCTCGACAGTGATCTGGACAAGCGCCTCGCCACCGAGCGCGTCAGCAAGCGCCCAGGTCTGCGCCTTGGTCTGCCACATCAACGGCGTCTCGATGGTCAGCGGCGAAGCCAGGCCGAGGCTGAGTGCGACCTGCATCGCCTTGATGGTGTTGTCGCGGCAATCGGGATAACCCGAATAGTCGGTTTCGCACATGCCGCCGACCAGCACGCCGAGATGGCGCCGGTAGGCCACCGCGGCGGCGAAGCTCAGGAACAGCAGGTTGCGGCCGGGCACGAAGGTGTTGGGCAGGCCGTTCGCCTGCATTTCGATGGCGCGCGCGTCGGTGAGGGCGGTGTCGGAGATCTGGCCCAGCAGGCCGAGGTCGAGCAGGTGATCATCGGCCAGGCGCGGCGCCCACTGCGGGAAGTCACGGGCCAGCGCCTCACGAATGCGTGGCCGGCAGTCGAGTTCGATGCGGTGGCGCTGGCCGTAGTCGAAGCCAATGGTTTCTACACGTGCGTAGCGCTGCAGCGCCCAGGCCAGGCAGGCCGTCGAATCCTGGCCGCCGGAAAACAGCACCAGGGCGCCGCGCGGGTCGTGCTCGCTCATGAAGGACAACGCCCGCTGGGCGGGCATGAGGGCAACGGTAGCGCCGATGAACCGGCGCGCCGCCCCCTCCGTGCGTCTTTCATGCTTCGGCCTTTGTCACGTCCGAACCTCTCCCTGGCCGAAGACCACCCACTTCATCGACGTCAACCCCTCCAGCCCGACCGGTCCGCGCGCATGGAACTTGTCGGTGCTGATGCCGATCTCGGCGCCGAGGCCGTACTCGAATCCGTCGGCGAAGCGCGTGCTGGCGTTGACCATCACGCTGGCCGAATCGACTTCGCGCAGGAAGCGCATTGCGTGCGGGTGGTTCGCGGTGAGGATGGCGTCGGTGTGGTGAGAGCCGTATCGGTTGATGTGCGCGATGGCCTCGTCGAGCGAGGCCACCAGCTTGATGCTGATGATCGGCGCCAGGTATTCCTCGGACCAGTCGGCATCGCTGGCAGCCACCAACGTGGCGCCGGACACGGCAGCGAGCAGCGCCTGCGCTTCGGAGTCGGTGCGCATCTCCACGCCCTTGGCTGCGAACAACGCACCGAGGCGCGGGAGGAAAGCCGCGGCAATGTCGCGGTGCACGAGCAATGATTCGGCCGCATTGCAGGGGCTGTACTTCTGCGTCTTCGCGTTGTCGGTGACGCGCAGCGCGAGCTCCAGGTCGGCGCCGGCATCGACATAGACGTGGCAATTGCCGTCCAGGTGCTTGATCACCGGCACGGTCGCCTCGGCGGCGATGCGCTCGATCAGGCCCTTGCCGCCGCGCGGAATGATGACGTCCACGTACTGCGGCATGGTGATCAACCGGCCGACCGCCGCGCGGTCGGTGGTCGGCACCCCTTGCACCGCCTCGGCCGGCAGGCCCGCCTCGATCAGGGCGCGCGTCACCAGTCGCATCAGTGCGGCATTGGAATGCACCGCCTCCGAGCCGCCACGCAGGATGGCCGCATTGCCGCTCTTGATCGCCAGCGATGCGGCATCGACGGTCACGTTCGGCCGGCTTTCGTAGACCATGCCGAACACACCCAGCGGCACGCGCATGTGGCCGACCGTGATGCCGCTCGGGCGGCGTCGCAGGTCGGTCATTTCGCCGATCGGATCGGGGAGCGCAGCGACCTGCTCGCAGCCTTCGGCCATCTGCGCGATCACCGGCTCCGAAAGGCGCAGGCGATCAAGCAGCGGGGCGGCGAGCCGGGCCGCCTGTGCGGCGTGCAGATCGCGAGCGTTCTCTGAGGCCAGCATCGCCGCTTCGGCGCGAATCAGGCGGGCGAGCGACAACAGTGCGGCGTTCTTCTGCGCGGTGGATGCTGCTGCCATCGCAGCAGAGGCGGCGCGCGCAGCGGCGCCGAGGCGGTCCATGATCGCGATCACAGCGGTCGGGTCGGTCGCATTCATGGCGCGATTGTCGCAAAGCGGGCCGAGCCGGTGTTCTTCGGCGCGCCGAAAGAGCACGGTGCTGGCTGGCGAAGCCGGGTCCGGATGCCCGGCGTAGCGAATAAGAATTCGCTGAGCGCAGCCGGGCATCCGGACCCGGCTTTGCCTACGCCGAACTCGGCTGCGGACGTGCTCCCCGGACACCCGATCAAGTCGACCGCGACAGCAATTGCACGTACTCGTGGTGGACCGTGTTGATGGTCGAGATGCGGTACTCGACCGGCTTGTCGCCGAAGGTCAATGCCGTTCGGCGCACCTGCATCACCGGCACGCCGGGCGCAAGGCCGAGGATGCGCGCGGTCGTGCGGTCGGCGGCCATGGCGCGTCCGCGCTCCTGGGCCCGGGTCACGGAAATGCCGAACTCCGTCTGGTACAGGTGGTAGATCGTGCTGGTGCGTTCCCGAAAGCGCTTTTCGGTCAGCCCCTTGAACAGGAGCGCCGGCAGGATCAACCGGTCGTGGATGACCGCGCGGCCCTGTAGCAGCAGCCGGTTGTCGATCTGGATTGCCGGATCGCCAGCCCTCAGGCCGAGCGCCTGCGCCGCGTCCTCGTCGATGCGCACCCGGTCGAAGGACACCAGCTCCACCTGCGGCCCTTCGCGCAGGCCGTCGCTGCGCTCGACATGGAAGAACTGGAACAGGAAACGGTCGGCGTTGTGCAGCGCGACATAGGTGCCGCGCCCCTGTCGGCGCACGAGGATGTGTTCGGCGACCAGCTCATCGACCGCATGGCGAAGCGTGCCCACCGAGACGCCGAAGGCGCGCGCCAGCTCCGTCTCGCTCGGCAGCGCGCCCCCGGCGGGGTAGCGGCCGTCTTCGATGGCGCGCAGCAGCGAGCGCTTGACCACGCGGTACAGCGGGGCGCCGGCCGCATCGGGGGCGATGGGCCCGAAAACGGAAGGGACGGCAGAAGGCATGTGCCATTCTCGCGCCTTGGCACCCTGTCCTACAAGTCATATAAATCACATGTTTGACAGTGCGGAGCCTGCGTCGCGAAACTGCCTGACTCGAAAACCCCAGTGAAACAGGAGACCTCGATGATTCACTTTGTATTGCATGACGCCAAGGACACGGTGGCCGTGGTCGTGGTGGAAGACGTGAAGGCGGGCATGACGCTCAGCGGCTGGATCATGGACGAAGACAAGCTCGTCGACGTGCACGCCAAGCAGGACATTCCGATCGGCCACAAGGTGGCGCTCAAGGACATGAACCCGGGCGACACGGTATGGAAGTACGGCATCGACATGGGCAAGGTCGTCGCCCCCATCAAGGCGGGCGAGCACGCCCACGTGCACAACATCAAGACGAAGAGGTGGTGAGTTGATGTAGGGCGAAAGAGGGGCCCCACGCAGTGGGGATCGCAGCCCGGAATCGACTCGCGGTCCGCAGGACCGCTTCCCGGCAGCAGCCCGACCTCTTCCGCTACTCACAGCACCGCTTCGCAACATCAGCAAGGAACCACCATGTCCATCATCTCCCAAGACACCACCTTCCTCGGCTACCGCCGCGAGAACGGCCGCGTCGGCATCCGCAACCACGTCATCATCCTGCCGCTGGACGACCTGTCCAACGCCGCCGCTGAAGCGGTGGCGCACAACATCAAGGGCGCGCTGGCCATTCCCCACCCTTACGGTCGCCTGCAGTTCGGCGCCGACCTCGACCTGCACTTCCGCACGCTCATCGGTGCCGGCTGCAACCCCAATGTCGCAGCGGTCGTCGTCATCGGCATCGAGGAAGTCTGGACCAAGAAGGTGGTCGATGGCATCGCCACCACGGGCAAGCCGGTCGTCGGCTTCGGCATCTCGGGCCACGGCGACCACGACACCATCCTGCGCGCCAGCAAGGCCGCGCGCGAGTTCGTGCAGATCGCCAGCGAGAAGCATCGCGAGGTCTGCCCCATCAGCGAACTGTGGGTCTCCACCAAGTGCGGCGAGAGCGACACCACCTCCGGCTGCGGCTCCAACCCGACGGTCGGCAACGCCTTCGACAAGCTCTACGAAACCGGCAGCACGCTGGTGTTCGGCGAAACGTCGGAGATCACCGGTGGCGAGCGCATCGTCGCCGAGCGCTGCCGCACCCCTGAGGTGAAAGAGCGCTTCATGTTCATGTTCAACCGCTACCAGGACATGATCAACCGCCACAAGACCAGCGACCTTTCCGACTCGCAGCCGACCAAGGGCAACATCGCCGGCGGCCTGACGACGATCGAAGAAAAGGCACTGGGCAACATCCAGAAAATCGGCAAGAAGTGCGTGGTCGACGGCGTGCTCGACAAGGCCGAAGCGCCCACCGGGCCGGGTCTGTGGTTCATGGATTCGTCCAGCGCCGCCGCCGAGATGGTCACGCTGTGCGCGGCCTCGGGCTACGCGGTGCACTTCTTCCCCACGGGCCAGGGCAATGTGATCGGCAACCCGATCTTGCCGGTCATCAAGATCTGCGCGAACCCGCGCACGGTGCGGCTGATGAACGAGCACGTCGACGTCGACACCTCGGGGCTGCTGCAGCGCGAGATCACGCTCGACCAGGCCGGCGACAAGCTGCTCGAGAGCATGCTGCGCACCGCCAACGGCCGGCTCACCGCCGCTGAAGCGCTGGGGCATCGCGAGTTCGTGCTGACGCGTTTGTACGAGTCGGCCTGATCGTTCGGCAGCGGCTTGGCCGCTGCCGAACCTCGACCGCGGTAAATGGGCCAAGGCGCGCCGTCGTGCGCGCCCGCCCGCGCGCCAACGACGCGCTCGACAACGCGCTTCAGCGAGGACTGCATGAAAAGAATCGTTATCACCGAATTCATGGACGAGGCCGCGGTCGCGCAGTTGCGCGAGCGGCACGACGTGCTCTACGACCCGAAGCTGGTGGACGACGGCGCGCGCCTGCACACCGAGGCCGGCAAGGCCGACGCGATCATCGTTCGCAACCGCACGCAGGTCCGCGGCGAACTGCTGGCGGCGCTCGCGCGCTGCACGGTGGTCGGCCGCCTCGGCGTGGGCCTGGACAACATCGATGTGGCGGCCTGCGAAGCTCGCGGCATGCAGGTGATTCCGGCCACCGGCGCCAACGCATCGAGCGTCGCCGAGTACGTGATCGGCAGCGCTATGCTGCTGCTGCGCGGGGCCTATCAATCGACGGCGGCCGTGGCGTCGGGCCAGTGGCCGAGAGGCGCGCTGTCGAACGGCCGCGAGCTGGCGGGCAAGACGCTCGGCCTGATCGGCTTCGGCTCGATCGGCCGGCTGACCGCGCGCCTGGCCGGCGCGCTGGGCATGGAGGTGATCGCCTTCGACGCGATGCTCGAGATCGACGACCCGGCCTTCGCCGCGGCCGGCGTGCAGAGCGTCGGCCTGGGCGAATTGATAGCGCGTGCCGACGTGGTGAGCCTGCATGTGCCGCTGGTCGATGCGACCCGCAATCTGTTCGATGCCGCGCGCATCCAGGCGATGAAGCCCGGTGCGGTGTTGATCAACACCGCACGCGGCGGCATCGTCGATGAGGGCGCCGTGGCGCAGGCGCTGCGCGCAGGGCGCCTGGGGGGTGCGGCGCTCGACGTGTTCGATGCCGAGCCGCTGGCCGCCTCGCCCCATTTCGAAGGCTGCCCGAACCTGCTGCTCACGCCGCACATCGCCGGTGTGACCACGGAGTCGAACGAGCGTGTCAGCAGCCTGATCGCGCAGAAGGTGCTGGAGGCCTTGCACTGATGGCTACCTTGAGCTTGCAAGAGGCACGCGATGCGGTCAGCCAGGCGCTGCGGCGCGCCGGAGCCAACGAGACGATGGCGGCGGCAACGGCGCGCGCTCTGGTGCTGGCCGAGGCTCAGGGGCTCGGCTCGCACGGCCTGTCGCGCGTCGGTCAATACGCCACGCACCTGCGCAACGGTCGGGTGAACGGCGAGGCGCTTCCGAGTCTGCGCCATGCGAAGGGCGGCGCCGCGCTGATCGATGCGCACGAGGGCCTGGCCTTCGCCGCCTGTGAGAGGGCGGTCGCCGAGGCGATCGGCCGCGCACGCGAGTTCGGCATCAGCATCGCCGGCGTGACCAACAGCCACCACTGCGGCGTCGTCGTCGATCACTTGCGTGCGGTGGCCGACGCCGGCATGGTCGGCCTGGGCTTCGCCAACTCGCCGGCTGCCATGCCCGCCGCCGGCGGCAAGCACCCGATCTTCGGCACCAACCCCGTCGCCGCGGTGTTCGCGCGGCGCGGCAAGGACCCGCTGATGATCGATCTGAGCCTGTCGGAGGTGGCGCGCGGCAAGCTGATGGTGGCTGCCAAGAAGGGCGAGCCCATCCCGCCCGGCTGGGCGCTCGACAAGGACGGCCAGCCGACCACCGACCCGAAGGCCGGCCTGGAAGGCTCGATGCTGCCGATCGGCGCAGCGAGCAGCCCCAAGGGCGCGATGCTGGCACTCGTGGTCGAGCTGCTCGTCACTGCGCTGATCGGTGCGCAGTTCGGCTTCGAAGCATCGAGCTTCTTCGTCGTTGAAGGCAACCAGCCGCGCATCGGCCAGGCCTTCATCGTCATCGATCCCGGCGCATTGGCCGGCTCGGCGAGCTACCTCGATCGCATCGAGGTGCTGGTCGCCGAGATGCTGCGCGACGAAGGCGTGCGCCTGCCCGGCGCACGGCGCGAACAGTTGCGCCACCAAGCCGAGGACCAGGGGCTGACGGTCCCCGATGCGCTGCTGGCGCAATGGGCCGCTTCATGAGGTATTGACCGCCGGCCGGCGCGGGCCGTTGGCGCCGGCGGGTGGGCAGTTGGCATAGCGGCGCCGGGCAATGGTCTGCTTTGAGCCGCACCGACTCCTCGACGAAGGCCGACAGCGACTCTCCGTCGCGCCGGGCCG